>JAFYZZ010000094.1 GCA_017548445.1 Bacteroidales bacterium
ACCGGCGGCTGGAAACGACGGTCCCCCGTCCGGAAAGGATAGCCCTCGCCATAGGGCATCACCGGGTCGTGGACGGACTGGAATGACAGGATGGCCGTGCGGGCGTTTTCCAGCACCTTCAGGTCGTGCACCGAGCCCCAGTAGTTGCCCACCGCCCGGATGCGCGGATGGTCCCCGGCGGGCCGGAACGCCAGGTTCAGCGCCGTGATGGCGCCGGCGCTCGTTCCCGCGGCGAAGAGGAGTTCCGGATCGATGCGCAGGTCCTCCCGGTCCAGCAGATACCTCAAGGCGGCGTCGGCGTCTTCCAGGGCTCGTGTCTCCGCCGCGGCGACATCCTGCCTGAAAGGGCGGAAGCCCAGGCGGTAATTGATGGAAGCGGCCACATAACCCAGCGAAGCGAAGTATTCGCACCAGCCGGCCTGCCCCTTCTCCTCCTTGTTGCCCACGAAGAAGGAACCGCCGTGCATCATCAGCAGCAGGGGGCGCCCGGTTTTGCCGTCATCCGCCGGCAGGTAAATGTCCATATCCAGGTCCAGCGGCCGTGTCTCGCGCAAGAGGGGCGCCACGTGGAAGAACGTTCCCCGCTTCCCCACCGGCGCGTGCGACCAGTAGCCCTCCACGCGTGCATACACAACATCCCGCTCCACCGACACCTCATACTTGGGTGTCGTGAAGTCCGTGACAGAGAGCTGGGTTGCCGAGGCGCACATAAGGTATCGTGTTCCCCGCAAATATACAAAAAAGCGATTATTCCTTCTTCAGTTCCACCGCCGGGTTGGTGCGGGCGGCCTTGAGGGTCTGCCAAAGGACGGCCAGGAAAGAGATCAGCAGCGTGACGACCACGGCTACGACAAAGATCCACCCATAGCCCTCCAGCCTGTAGATGAAGTCCTTGAGATACTCCTGCGCTGCAAAGACAGCCACCGGGACGCCGACGAGGCAGGCGATGCCCACCAGGGCCATATACTCCCGGATGGTCCGCCAGGCCTCCGAGTCCACCGTGCCGCCGAAGACCTTGCGGACGGCGATGTCACGGGACTTTTCACCGGAATAATAAGTGCTCATCGCCACCAGCCCCAACAAGGAGATGATGATGGAAAGCAGCATAAAGATCTCCACCAGGCGCATATTGTTGCGGGCGGGCTTCCAGGCCTCGGCGATGCTCTCGTCGATCCAGGAAGGGTAATTCAGGTAGACTTCCCGCTCCGTGGCGAAGGTTTCATAGGCTTCCATTATCTTCGCATAGGCTTCTTTCCTGTCACCTGTGGTCTCGATGACCCAGCCACCGACCCAGATGTCTTCCGGCCGCACGACGGAGACGACGGCAGTCTCCTCTTCCCCGATGTTGGCGTTGTTCGTAGGGAAAGCCTTGAAGACGCCCGCCAGCTGGTCGCATCCCGTCGTCCGTTGGGAAAGGACGCTGATGTCGCGGAAATCGTCGTCCAATCCCGTGGCGGCATAGCTCTCGTCGGAGAACCAGACGCTGTTGAAGACCGGGGCGCCGAAATCCTCCAAGATCTCGAAATCGAGCATCCGGAAGGCCGTGCTGTCCATCCTGTAGACGCGATACATAATGTCGCGGCCGTCACGGGTCACGCTGTACTGCCCGTTGGCAGCGCTCCCGGGCACGCCGGCGCACTTGCCCATCCTTTTCACGAAGGGAAGCGCCTCCAGCGCATCCCGGAGCGGCGTATCGTCTTCCATCGTGATGAAGGTCAGATAGAACTTGTCCGCGACATTGCAATGCAGCGGCCGGTTCTGCGTTTTCCGCATCTGCGCCTCCATCGTGATGGCCAGCGCGATCAGGATGACTGCCAACGCATTCTGCAGCACGATAAAGACTTTGCTGAACACCATCTTGCTCTTGCGGCGGTAGGCTCCCTTCATCACCTCCAGTGTCTGGTATCTGCCCGCCATTACCGCCGGGATGACGCCGCAGATGATACCGACCGCGACGACGATTCCCATATAGGCCAGGACATAGCCCGGCGACCAGGCCACCCGGATCGGCACGTCAGGATTGTTCAGAAGCCGGTTCATCACCGGGCAGAAGGCTTCGGCAAACAGGAGTCCCGCCCCGAAGCAGACGGCCGTAAACAGGATCGATTCGCCGATATACCGGCCCACGATGCCCGCCCGGGAGGCACCGTTCAGCTGCCGCACGGCCATTTCCCGGGCCCGCTTGCCGGTGAGCGCCACCGACAGGTTGGCGTAGTTGAAGATGGCGGAAAGCAGGAGCAGCAGGCCCACCAGCAGGAGCACCTGCAAGGTCTTCCTGTCGCCGTGCCTGAATGCGTTTTCCGTCTCCTTGAAGAACAGTTCGTCGAAACGGGTCAGTTCCAGCCGCTCGAAAAAACTGTGGCCGTACAGATCGGGATAGACCTCCTTGCACACGGCTTCCAGTTTGTCATAGACCACCTGGCGGTCGGTCCCGGGGCGCACTTTCAGGAAACTGATGGTGCTGCCGTAGTTGTCGAAAGGTTCCCAGCGGTCCCGGAAGAGCTCCCTGTTCAGGAAAACCTCATAGTAGCGGAAGACCGTCTCCCGGTTGTCATCCAGCAGGGCGCCCACGGTGTATTCGGTACCGCCCAGCGCCAGCCTGTCTCCGACCGAGAGATTCATCTTGCGGGCGAAGGACACCGGCAGGATGACGTTCGAGGGCGACAGCAGCACATCGGCACTCCCCTCCACGAACCGGTAATTCGGGAACATCTCGAAGAAAGAGCGGTCCACGGCCGCCCCATAGAACACTTCGCTCTCTCCATAGGTCAGGCCCAACGTACACAGGCTGGCCACGCTCTCGATCTCAGGGATGGTGGAAATGGCTTCGGGGAAGCCATAGGTAAGCCCCGGAGCACCCGGAAGTCCCGGCACATAGATCCGCTCCCGGTCCGGATGCTCCCGCGTCACGGCATACTGCTGCCATACGTAACTGCCGATGATGATCACGAACGCCAGGCTCACGGCCAGCCCCACCGCCTCGATGGCGGTGTAGAGCTTGTTGCGGGAGAGGAACTTCAGGTAACTCTTCATATTATCTGTTGGATTGTAACTAAAGTTTAGTTACATTTGCATTATGAACACGTTAAAATATAAAGGCTTCATTGGCTCCGTGGATTTCAGTGAAACTGACGGAGTTTTTTTCGGGAGAATCGAAGGGATTGACGGTCTCGTAAAGTTTGAGGGCACCAGTATCCAGGAACTCACAAACGCTTTTCACGAAGCGGTGAACGGCTACCTTGCCTTTTGCCGGAAGCAGGGCCTTCCGCCCAAAAGGAGTTATACCGGGACCTTGAATATCCGTATCTCCCCCGCCACCCATAATTCCATTGCTGACTACGCCGCCGAAGCGGGCATCACCATCAATGCATTCATCAAGCGGGCCCTCGAGAAAGCAGTTGAACATCCGGCGGAAGTGATGACCGGAGAGGATAACCCCACGTTGCTTTGTGAGCCCGAGGTATGCTATGGGAGCCGCGACATCACGCAGTTCTGGATTCCTTCCCAGGACGTTCCCCTCGCCAGAACCCTTGCAAAGAGAATGGGTTGGGATTTTATGCTCAACTATCCCCAGTCCGGACTCGAAACAGCCCTGGAGGAACTTCGGGACGGCCAGATTACCGAATACGCCAGTTTTGGTGAGATGCTCAAACAGATCAGCGAAGAAGATGGCGAAGTATAAATACTTTACGACCACGCAGTTCCGAAAAGACGTCAGACTTTGCATCAGGCAGGGCCGGTCTATGGATGTGCTGGAGCACGTCATCACGCTCTTGCTGGAGAATGGATATCTGCCCGGGGAGTTCCATCCGCACAAACTTTCCGGTCGCTTGAACGGATTATGGGAATGCCACATCCAGGCTGACTGGCTGCTGATTTGGGAGCAAAGGGATGATGAACTGATTATGGTCATGACACGAACGGGAACCCATTCTGAGGTTTTGCGATAAGTCCTTATTCTTTTTTCAGTTCAATGGCCGGATTGGTCTTCGCCGCCTTGAGGGTCTGCCAAAGCACCGTACCAAAGGCAATGACCAACGAGATCACAATAGCAGCCACGAATACCCAGCCGTATCCTTCAACACGATAGGTAAAGCGCTGCAGGTAGACCCGGGCCGCCCAGACGGCCAGCGGGATGCCGATCAGGCAGGCGATGCCCACCAGCAGCATATAGCTGCGGACATTCCGCCAGGTTTCCAGCAAGACATCGCTGCCGAAGACCTTGCGCACGGCAATCTGCTTCGTATTCTCGTCTGCGAAATAGGTACTCATCGCCAGCAGGCCCAGCAGGGAGATCAGCACAGCCAGCAGGGCGAACAGTTCCACAAGATGCAGCGTCCGAAACACCGGTGCCAGTTGCTCGCGGTTGATGTCGTTGATGAAGCCGTAGTTCCAGGCGGGCTCTTCCACGCCGGAGGTCTCCAGGCGGTATTCCCGGTAGGCCTGCCGGATGGCCTCATCGTAAGATTTATCTTCTCCGGTCGTGCCGATCAACAGACTGTTGGAATAGCGAAGTTCTTCGACGCGGGTGATGACGACTCCACCATTGGGGTTCTGGTTACTCTCAGAGGCAGGACGGGTGGGAAAATCCGTCACCACGCCCCCGATGAACTCAGGCCGGGCGCCGTTCATATTGATTCTCCTCGGGAAGACGGTGGACGTATCCGACACCGCTGCAGCATTGAAGGCACTCCGGCTCATCCAGAGCGAATGCTCCAGCGGATGGCCGAAGTCTTCTTCCACTTCCAGCCCAAGCAATTGGAAATAGGTGGAATCGCAGACGATGACGGGCATATCGATGTGATGCTCTTCGTCCACCTTGATGCCCATCGTCATATTGATCACTCCGGGGATGCCGCGACCCACGCCCGCTTTTGTCACAAAGGGCAGTTGTTCAACCTTGTCTTTGAAAAGCTTCATCTGGTCGTAGTCCTGGGCGGAATACTCGATATAATACAGGTTTTCCGTGGCAGCGTGCATCGGCCGGGTGAGCATATGGCGCATTTGAACCGCCATCACCAGTGCCATAGCGATCAGAAAGGCCGAAATGACGTTCTGCACCACGATAAAAATGCGGCTCAATACCATCTTGCTTTGCCGGCGCTGCGCTCCCTTGATCACGTCGATCGGCTCGAAGCGCGATGCCGTCAAGGCGGGAAGCAGGCCGCAGAGGGTTCCCAGTAGTAGGACGCCGACGATATAGGCCACGATATACCGGGGGGTCATCATCAGGGAGAGTCTTACGCTGGTATCCCCCATTCCTCCGGCCGCCAGCTGAGAGTCGCCCGTACAAACCAAGCTGTTCACCATCGGAACCAGGAGATAAGCAAGCAAAAGCGCTCCGGCAAAGCACACGGCCGTAAAGGCGACGGACTCTCCGATGTACTTCCACAGGATGCCGGTCTTGTCGGCCCCCAGGAGGCGTCGGGTGGCCATTTCCCTGGCCCGTTTGCCCGTAAGCGCCAGGCTCAGGTTCACATAGTTGAAGATGGCGGACAAGAGCAGCAGCAACACGACGACAGTAAGGAGGCGCAACATCTGGGCGTTGCCCGTGCGGATAGTCCCGATGCTGGTGCCGGTGAAAAAGAAGGCCTCGTCCGTCCGGTATGCGCCCCAGGATTCAACCTTCTCTTCGCTCCAGGAAGGATCGTAGTTCTTGTGCAGGAGCGCTTTCACCTTGGCTTGCACGGCGGCCGGATCTGCATCCTCCCGCAACAGGAACCAGGTGGAGTAATTGCCGATGCTGTTGAACTTGTACTGCGTCTGGCTCGCGCCCCAGGAGTTGGAAATCTGAGTAATGATGTCGAACGGCATTATGAAAGACCCGTCGAAATCGGCGAAAACACCCTTGACGGTCAAATCCGTCTCGTTGACGTTGAGAATACTGCCGACGACACTCTCCCCGTCTTTCGCGATGCGGCGGGCGAGCGACTGGCTGACCAGCACGTCCGTCTTTCCGACGAAATCCTTCACCGCCCCTTCCACCAGCCTGTACTGGGGAAAAACGGAGAAGAAGTCGGCATCGGCTTCCATTCCGCTTGCATTGACCGTCTCCTCGCCAATCCGGACCACGGGCTGCCACGACTGCGCTATATGGGTTGCCGCCTCGACCTCGGGGATGTTCATCTCCAGTTCTTCCTTGTCCCAATAGGACAGCCCCAGAAACTCGTCGCTTCCCAACACGAACGTCCGCTGCCAGACCGGAGACTCGTGCGCCACCTCATACTGCTGCACCACATAGCTGCCAATTAGAATCACGAACGCCAGGCTTACGGCCAGCCCCACCGCCTCGATGGCGGTGTACAGTTTGTTGCGGGAGAGGAATTTCAGGTAGGATTTCATTAGAGTTCGTTCTTGACGTCGGAGACAATCTGACCGTCGAAGAGGTCGATGGTGCGCTGGGCGCAGGCGGCGTCCTTCTGGGAGTGGGTCACCATCACGATGGTCGTTCCTTCGGCGTTGAGCTCCTTCAGGAGGTCCATCACTTCCTTGCCGTTCTTGGAGTCGAGGTTGCCGGTGGGCTCGTCCGCGAGGATCAGTTTCGGGCCTGCAACCACAGCGCGGGCGATGGCTACCCTCTGCTGCTGACCGCCGGAAAGCTGCTGCGGGAAGTGGTTCGCGCGGTGGCTGATGGCCATCCGCTTCATAATATCCGTGACCTTCTGCTTGCGCTCCGCGGCACTGATGTTCAGATAGCGCAGCGGCAGTTCGATGTTCTCAAACACGTTGAGTTCGTCGATCAGGTTGAAGCTCTGGAAAACGAAACCGATATTGCCCTTGCGGAACCTGGTGCGTTCCTTCTCCTTAAGATTGGCCACCTCGGTACCCAGCAGTTTATAGCTGCCGCTCGTCGGGTTGTCCAGCAGGCCCAGGATATTCAGCAGCGTAGATTTTCCGCAGCCCGAAGGCCCCATAATGGCGACGAACTCGCCGTCCTTGATTTCGAAGGAAACGCCGTTGAGTGCCGTGGTCTCGATCTCTTCCGTGCGGAAGACTTTGCAAAGATTGCTGACTGTAATCATAATTTATTGATATTTTATTTGTTTTATTCTTTCTTCAGCGCCTCGGCCGGGTTGGTCCTGGCGGTCTTGATACTCTGATAAAGCACGGAAATGGCCGCGATGAAAGCAACCACCAGCCCGGCAAGGACAAAGATCCACCAGTGCAGGCTGATGCGGTGTCCGTAGCCGGAGAGCCAGCGGTTCATAATGAACCAGGCTACCGGGATGGCAATGATAAAAGCGATCCCCACCATCTTCATAAAGGACAGCACCAGTTGCTTCAGCACGCCGGCGTAATCGGCCCCGAAGACTTTTTTCACCGACACGCTACGGATCTCCTGCTGCATATAATAAGAACTCATCGCAAAGAGGCCCAGGGCACTCACGAGGATGGACAGCAAGGTGAAGATCAAGACAATCTTGAGCACCCGGCTCTCATCTCCGAAACCTTTTTCAATCGTTTCCTCGATGTATTCCGCTTCAAACAGCCTGTCGGGGAACAGTTCTCCAGCGATGGATTCCACCCGCTCTCTGGCCGCTCCGTGGTCTCCGGTCGTCTTGACCAGCAGCATCCAGGGATAGTTGTCATCCGGACTCTCGCCCCAGTTGAAAATCATCGCCGCGCTTTGGGCGGATTCAAGCGGACGGACCTTGAAATCGTAGTAAACGCCGCCGATGGGCAGTTTGCCATCCATCTCCGTCACATATTCCGTCGCGGACTCCTCGATTCCTATCTGTTTGAAAGCATATTCATTGAGCCACCAGGCACGCTGGTGATTATCCTGTTTCACCTTCAGGCCGAGTATCCGGAAATACGCATCGTCGCCCTGGATCTGCTGGAAGGACACCCAATTCCCATTCTCCAGGGCCATTGTCATATTGTTGGTTCCCTCCAGCGGGATGCCGTTGCCCTGTCCCACTTCCTCCACGCAGGATTCCGCCCGGAGGCGGTCCAGCAGCGGACGGAGATCCGCGGTCTGGCCGAATTCGTTATTCACCACCAGGATGTCCTTGGTGTTGTATCCCAGGTCCGCCGAGACCATATGGCGGATCTGGAGTCCCATCGTTAGGGCGCTTACCAGCATCACCACAGTCACGACATTCTGAAGGATGATGATGACCTTGCTGTAAACCGTCTTGGTCTTGAGCCGAAGCGTCCCGCGCACGATCTCGATGGGTTGCGCCTGCTGGATGAGCAAGGCCGGAACGATGCCGGCGAGGACGCCGAGCACGGCGATGAAACCCAGTACCAGCGCCACATTGCCGGGCGTAACCGCCTTGAAGACAGACACCGGATACTCCAGCATCCGGGAAGCCGCGGGTGCAAGCGCTTCGGCCAGCAGGATGGCCAGCAGCATCGAGATGCCGCAGAGGACGGTGCTCTCGGAAATGACTTTCAGGAAGATGCCCCGCTTATCCGCTCCAACCAGCCGGCGGGTAGCCATCTCCTTGGCACGGAAACCCGTGAGCGCCGTGGTCATATTGATATAGTTCAGCACGGCGAACGCAAGCAGCAGAAGGCACATCGCCAGTAGCAGGTTCACGAAGTCACGGTTGCCGAAATGAATCGTTCCCGTCCAGTCGGCATTCCCGTTCTCCAGGAAATACACATCCCTCAGCGGGATGATGCGGACCTGGTCGTGGTTGCTCATATAAACCCAGAAGTGCTTTTCCAGCCAGTCCAGCAGTTCGCCCTGCCTGGCTGAGAGATCGGCTCCGGGATGTGTCATAACGAAGCAGATACCCCCTGCGGCATTGTTCATATGCTCGTCGTGGGACGGGTTGGTTTTCGGCATCAGTTCGCCGCGGACCAGCACGTCCGGAGCCTCGAGGATGGAATTTCCGAAATCCTCATAGACGCCGCAAATGGTCAGCTGCGCATCCTCGGGGCCGTCGACATTCTTCATCGTGAGAATCCGGCCAAGGGGCTCCTTCTCTCCGAAATGGGCAAGGGCGAATGCCTGGCTCACCATACAACGGTCCCAGGAGATGCTCCAGTCAGCTTTATTGCCGGCCACCAGGTCGTAACTGAAGAGGTCGAAGAAGGTGCTGTCGGCCGCCATCGTGCTGCCATAGACACTTTCGTCGCCGATGGTATAGCGGGCGGCCTCCGACATCATCGCCACACAGCAGCCCTTCTCGATCTCCGGGAAGTTGTTCTTCAGGTGCTTGTCCAGCCAATAGGCCATCGAGACATTGTTCTCATTGGCAATCAGATAAACCCTGTCTGCATTCTCCTGGAAGGAATCCGTGGACAGCTGACGCTGGACATACACGGCCAGCAGAAGCACGAACGCCATCGACACCGTCAGGCCCACGAGGTTCACCGCCCCGTACAATTTGTTTTTATTCAGAAAGTTCCAGAAACTCTTCATCTTCAGAATACCAATACGTCGGAATCCCCATAGTTGTCATAGCCGGAGGTGATGACCTTCTCGCCGGGCTCGAGGCCTTCCAGGACTTCGTAGTACTGCGGATTCTGGCGGCCGATGCGGATTTCCCGCTTGACGGCCTTATTGCCATCTTTGTTAACCACATAGATCCACTTTCCGCCGGTCTTCTGGTAGAAGGTGCCGCGCGGGATGATGACGGCCTCCTCGGGCTGGCCGAGCTGGAGGTTCAGGTAGTAGGTCTGGCCGCTGCGGATATTGTCCGGCTGCTCGCCGTCGAACTTGAAATCGGCCTTGAACTTGCCGTCGCGCACCTCCGGATAGACTTTCCGGATGACGGTGGAATAGGTCTCACCCTGGCGCTCGAAGGTGGCCTCCAGGCCGTCGAAAACGCGGTCGATGTAGTGCTCGTCAATCTGAGCCTCAACCTTATACGTGCCCACGGAATTGATTTGGCCAATCTTGGTACCGCTTTGGACGCTCTGGCCCAGGACCACATCCAGCAGACCCAGTTCGCCGTCGATGGGTGCCTTGATGACCAGGTTCGATTTGCGCTTGCGGATCATCTGCATATTCAGCAGCATATTGTCCAGGCTCTCCGACATCCGGTCGATCTGGGTGCCGCGGTAAAGGCTGTCCTGCTTCGAGCGTTCGCGGATGAGCTCGTATTTCTGCCGGGCGAGGCGGTAGTCTTCCTCGGCCTTGAGGTATTCCTCCCGTGCGATGAGCTTGTCCTCATAAAGGGCCTTCTGCTGCTCGTAGGCGCGGCGCAGGCGCTCCACGCTGGTTCCGTATTCCAGTTCATTCTGCCGTACGTCCAGCTTCTGCTGCTCCATCTGGATCTGCGTGTTGCGGAGGATGTTCTCCTTCTCCGCAAGCTCCGCCTCGGAGTTCAGGATCTGCAGGTCCAGGTTGTCGTTGGCCAGGACCAGGATGGCGTCTCCGGCCTTCACGGGAGAGCCTTCCTCGATGAGAATCTTCTCCACGATGCCGCCTTCCTGCGGGCTCAGCTGGATGGTCGTCATCGGCTGCACGCGACCGCTGATGCGGATGTAGTCGTTGAACTCCCCTCTTTGGGCGGTGCTGACCGTCAGCATATTCCCGTCGATCCGGAGCGTCTTGTTGTTCGGCCGGACGAGCAGGTAGATGATGAACGCCAGCAGCAAAGCTCCCAGCCACCAAGGCAGGGCCTTCTTGGTGAAAGCCACCCGCCAACCGGTCTTCTTTTCGATTATCTTATCCATATTCCGTCATTGCCGGCTTGACCGGCAATCTCATTATTGATTGATATATTCCGTTCCGTTATAATACTTTACAACCGCGCTCTTGATGAGGTACTTGAAATGGGAGTTCATCTCATCGGCCTGGGCGCGAAGATAATTGTCGTTCGCCGTCTGGAACTCCAGCGGGGAAATCAGCCCCTGCTCCAGTTTCTTCAGGTTCAGGGTATAGGCCTCTTCCTGGACCTCGGCTTTCCGCTGCGCCTGCAGCCAGGCCGTCTCGGCGCCGTCGCGGTCCTGGACGGCCCGGCGGACTTCCGATTCCACGTCGCGGAGCGTCTGGTCGTATTCGGCCGTGGCCTTCTCCAGCGCGTGACGCTTGCGTGAGATCGCGGACTGTTTGTTCAGACGGTTCCAAATGGGGATAGACACCGACACTTCCAGATACTCACCGCCGTTGTTGCGGAACTGGTCGGAGAAAGCAGCCGTCTGTGAACCCTGATAGGTGTAGTAGCTCGTGCTCCAGCCGGCATACAGTCCCACGGTAGGCAGCATCTGCCACCTGGCGGTGTTCAGCTCACGCCGGGCGTTCAGCTGCTGCCAGGAGGCGATCTGAACGGCCGGGTTGTTCTCCAAGGCAAAGTCCACGACCGATTCCGCCGAGAGATCCCCGACCGGGTCGGCGGTGACGCCGGTTCCGGCCAGATCGGACATCGAAGTGTCGATGACCAGTTCCTGTTCCGGCGGCCAGAACATCAGGTCGGCCAGTGTCATCTTCTGGTCCCGGTACATATTGAATGTATTCGTCAGGTCATACTGCCTGTCAGCCAGGTCGGCTTCCATCTGGACCACGTCGGCGTGCCCCTTCTGGCCCAGTTCCTTCTGGCGTTTCGCTTTCTTCAGGGATGCTTCCGCCGTGGCTACCTGCTCCTCATATACCTCGCAGAGGCGCTTGTAATAGACCACGTTATAGTATGCTTCCATCACGGCCAGGCAGATATCGGCCTCCACCTGCTTCTCCCGGGATTCAGCGATCAGCATTCCGGTCTTGGAGATCTTGTAATTGTTCACCGCCTTGAAGCCGTCAAAAAGGTCATAACCGGCATTCAGGCCATAGTTGTTATGGAACGAGGTCGTATTGAAATACGTGTTGGTCTGAGGGTCGATGCTGCGGCCGAAGTTGTAGTAGGCATAGGTGTTCGCGTTGATCTGCGGCGTGAACAACGCCAACGCGGCATCCCTGCGGTCGATCTGCGCATCGCCGGCGGCTGCCTGCTGGATCCGGATCTTCGTGGAGTTGGATACCGCATAGGCCATACAGTCGTGCAGGGTCATCGCCCTGTCGCCCGCCGGGGCCTGCGCAAACGCCGCAAGCCCCAGTCCGGCTATACTAACCAAGCTTATGAAAAAGTTGCGTATCATCGTGTAAATCATTATCTGTATATTTTATTTGCACCCGCCGTGCCAAACAACCCAACACGATGTACATCAATTATTTACACGATAAGCCCAAAAAGAAAAAGTGTAAAACCCTGTAAAGAGCTTTACACTTTCAGCTTTACAGTCCAAAGGACCCCTAGCGGAAAACCAGCTGGAAAACCGTCCGGTCGGCATCGCTGGACAGCAGGTCGACAGAGCCGTTGTGGTTGCGCATAATCTGGCGGGCCAGGGCCAGTCCGATGCCGGAACCTTCTTTCTTGGTGGTATAGAAAGGCACGAAGATCTGCTCCTGTGCAGATTCCGGAATGGGATTGCCGTCGTTGGCGATCAGGATGATCACTTCGTCGTCCCTGCCCATCCGGGCGCTGATGTCGATGTGCTTCGCGCCCGCCTGGATGGCGTTTTTGATCAGGTTGATGAATATCCCGGAAATCTGTCCCTCGTCGGCATAGATCATCAGGTCCGGCTCTTCCGGCCGGTAAACGCATTCCGCATCACACGAGGCGGCGAATTCGCTGTTCAGAGAAATCACCTTGTCCATCAGATCCCTCAGGTCGACAGCCCGGCGGACCGGCTTCGCCACGCCGCTCAGCTGGCGGTAGGTCTCCACGAACTTGATGAGGTTCTTCGAGGAATCGCTGATGGTGTCCAGGCCCGCCTTCACGTCCAGCTCGCTGTGGCCGTTTTCGTCCATCGAGCCGGCCAGGGCGTCGCTCAGGGAGGCGATGGGCGACACCGTATTCATAATCTCGTGCGTCAGCACGCGAATCAGCTTGGTCCAGGAATCCTGCTCGTGGGCCTGGCGCTGCTTTTCGAAGATGATGCGGATGCGGTTCAGCGTGCGGTTGAACTTATTCTTATCCTGGAAACGGAAATTCAGCTCCCCGTCCTCCAGCGCATCCATCATATACGCCACCTTTTTGATATCCTTCCGCCTGGTATACAAAGACGCCAGCAGCCACACAATAAGTGCAACCGCAACCACGATGAATATGACTATCCAATTACTCATATCTACTGTAGCCGAACAGGGGCCTGCTGCCGACAACCCTTCGCAACCTCCGGTTGCTCGTCCCTCCCACCTGCGGTGGGCCCCTCCCGCTCATGATGCCGCGGGCGGCACAGGTTGCTGGCAGCAGCCCCTGTCCCGGCTATGGCTATATGTTGTACTTTTTCATCTTGGCGTACAGGGTCGGACGGCTGACGCCCAGCATCTTGGCGGCGGCGGAAATGTTGCCCTCGCAGCGCTCCATCGCCTCACGCACCAGCCGCTCCTCTTCCGCATCGCTGACAGCCTTCAGCGTCCCGGCGGCGGGCGTCTTCGCCTCGGCCTGGATATCCTTTGCCGTCAGGGTGGCCCCTTCCGACAGGATGACCGCCTTCTCGATGCAGTTCTGCAGTTCGCGGATATTGCCGTTCCAGCGACCCTTCTCCAAAGCCGCCTTCGCCGAATCGTCCAGGCCGGCGAGCGGCCGGTGATACTTCTCCGCAAAGCGGCCGATGAACTGCTCCGCCAGCGGCACGATGTCCTCCTTGCGCTCCCGCAAAGGTGGCAGCGCGATGTGGACGGTATTGATACGGTAGTACAGGTCCTCGCGGAAGCGCCCTTCCCGCACCAGCGCCTCCAGGTCCATATTGGTGGCGCAAATCAGACGGATGTTCACAGGGATTGCCTGGCTTCCTCCAACCCGCATCACGCTCCGGCTCTGGACCGCCCGCAGCAGTTTTGCCTGCAGGTGCAGCGGGATATTGCCGATCTCGTCCAGGAACAGCGTTCCTCCGTCAGCCTGCTCGAACTTGCCCGCGTGGTCCGTGTGGGCGTCGGTGAAGGCGCCCTTCACGTGGCCGAAAAGCTCGCTCTCGAACAGCGTCTCAGTAATGGCGCCGGCATCCACCGCCACCATCGGTTTACCACTCCGGAGGCTCCGGGCGTGGATTTCCCGCGCCAGCACGTCCTTGCCGGTGCCGTTCTCTCCGGTGATAAGCACCGAGGCGTCGGTGGGGGCGATCTTGTCGACGGTTTTCCGGATGGCGGCCATCGGTCTGGAGGAGCCCCAATACATTTCGGATCCTGCGTTGCGCTCCGGCTGACTTTCCCGCCCCATCGCCTTCCGGGCCTTGTCGCGGGCGGCCGTCAGCGTGGCCACCAGTTTCTCATTGTCCCAGGGCTTGACGATGAAATCGAACGCCCCACGTTTCATCCCTTCCACGGCGAGGGCGATGTCCGCATAGGCGGTAAACAGCACCACCTCCAGTTCCGGGGTCATCTTCTTGATCTCCCCCGCCCAGTAGAGTCCCTCGTTGCCCGTGTTGATACTGGTGTTGAAATTCATATCCAGCAGCACCACGTCCGGCCGGAAACGCTCCAGCGTCGAGACCAGCGTCACCGGCGACGGGATGGTCTCCACCTCCGCGAAATGCAGCGGCAGCAGGATCTTGAGCGCCTGGCGGATCCCGGCGTTGTCGTCCACGATCAGGATTTTTCCTTTTTTGGCAGCCATCTCAGTGTAAAGAATCTTTACAAAGATAGTATTTTTTCCGTATCCGACCAGAGGCGTTCCTGCAAGTAGTCGTCCTGCCAGCGGGACGGAACCGGGCCGGAACGGCGGCCGACGAAATAGCGGCCGCTTTCCGGGCATTGCAGAGCTGAAAGCGCCGGACGCACCCCGTCTTCGGGCCGCTTGCAGAGCGGGCGGAAAAGCCGGTCGGCCAGCGGGTCGAACCACTTCCCCATCGTAATCATATTGGAATTCACGACGCCGGGATCCGCCACGTTCACCTTCAAGGAAGGACGACGGCGGGCCAGCGCAAGCGAGAAATACAGCAGCGCGAGCTTCGAGCGGGCATAAGTTCCCAGGCGGGAGAAATCCCTTTCCCCCGGACGCAGGGATTCCGGACTGAGGGTTACGAAGCGGCAGGTCAGCGAGACCATATTCACGATCCGCGCGTCCTCATCCAGGGCCGGCAGCAGCAGATTCGTCAGCAGGAAAGGTCCGAAATAATTCACGGCGAAGGTGTGCTCCAGGCCGTCGGCCGTGAGCGCATAGGAGCGGCTGATGACGCCGGCGTTGTTGAAGAGGGCCCCAACCTCCCCGGACCCGAAGCCGGCGGCAAATTCACGCACGGAAGCCATCGAGGAAAGCTCCAGCGGCCGGATTTCCAGCCGGGCACCGGGCACGCGGGAAAGGATATCCGCCCGCACGGTTTCGGCCTTCTGCGTATTCCGGCAGGCCATCACGACAGGACGTCCCTGCCGGGCGAGCGCCTCCGCTGCGGCGGCGCCCATACTGCCCGAAGCACCCGTGACGATGACCTTAGCGTCCATATTCCAACCGGATATTGTCCACCCAGAGCGTATTGCCCAGCTCGCCTTCGAAAGCGCCCCGGCTCCCGGAAGCGATAAACAACACCGCGTGCGTGACGGGGCTGTCGGCATCGGCCCAGTCCTCTTCGAGGATTTTGGTGCGTTTCCCCTTGCCGTTCAGGGCATAGAGCGCCTTTTTTCCGCCCAGCAGGTCCATATAGCTCCGATACTGCGGCGACTGCCGCGCGTCCCCGTAAATGACCGGAATCCGGCAGTCCTTCACCCATCCGCAGCTCCTGGAAATCCGGTAGAAGGCCGTCCCCACACGTTGGGCGTGGATGTTCCCGTCTTCGTCTTCCCAGCGGTACTGCAGCAGAAGCATCACCTGGCAGGGATCCTCTCCCGGAAACTCCGTCTGGCGGAACGTGGTGCCGCGAGTAAGGGTTCCCGTGGCCGGCAACAGCGCCTTGTAGTCCAGCAGCAGCGCCGTGGGGCGTTCCGTGAACGGGATGCCCCAGTCCATATAGGAATAGGGATTCTTGACACCGGTGACCGGTTCGAGCATCTTGCCCCAGTAGAGGGAACCCGAGGCAAGCACCTGGATGTCCACCAGCCCCGCCACCTTGCAGGAGGCGAAGACGGTGGAGAGCTTGGCGCACCGGCCCGTCGGGCCTTCGTCCGGCTCGACCGACAGGCTGGTCTTCGTGACGCCCCCGATCTTCGCCACGGCGTTGGAAGAGGCCCAGGGCGTCTTTCCGCGGGGCCCCACGTCATAGAGCGTCTTGACTTGGCCGCCCACGACGTCGGATTCCTTGACCTCGCGGGTCGTCCACTGCTCGAAGTCTCCGAACGGGACCGTCTCGACGCGTTGGGCGAACAGCGCCCCTGTACCCACCAGGAGCAGCAGCAGGGTCATTTCCACTTTTTCCATAGATACGCGACAAGCGGTCCGGGCAGCGCGGCCACCAGGGCCGGGAGCCATACGTTCATAAATGCGGGACTGACGACGCGCCGTTTCCGGAACATCGCCCGCAGGGCGCGCCGCACCAGCCACTGCGGGGTGCGGATAAGCCCGGTCTTCACGCCGAGGGCCATCTTCTTCGCATCCAGCTTGTAGAGGGGCGTGGCGATGGCGGCCGGACAGACCGTCGTCATCCCCACGCCGTAAGGGTTCAGCTCATAGGAGAGCGAGCGGCCGAAGCTGCGCAGATAGGCTTTCGTGGCGGAATACACCGTGATGCCCGGCGCAGGAATGCGGGCCGCCATCGAAGAGACGTTCAGGATATAGCCGCTGCCGCGGCGCTTCATCGCGTCCCCCATCAGGATGCAGAGGCGCGTGACGGTGACAATGTGCAGGTTGAGCATCGCCTGTACGCGGGGCAGGTCCTCCGGCAGGAGTTCCTTGAAGAAGAACATCCCGGCGTCGTTGACCAGCACGTCCGGGAGCAGCGACTCCCCTTCGCACCAGGCGAAAAGTTCGTCCGCCGCGTCCGGCAGCGCGAGGTCCCGCTCGAGGGTGCGCACCTCCACGGGGAAAGCCGCGCGCAACCCGGCGGCGGCCGTTTCCAGCTCTTCGCCCCGGTTGCTCACCAGCACCAGGCCGTAGCCCCGGGCAGCGAGCTGCCGGGCGAATTCCAGACCCATCCCGGAACTGCCGCCCGTGATCAGCGCGACCATCTCGCCTCCGCTTTGTCGATTTCCCACTGCAGGGCCGGCGGGATGCCTTCCGTACAATGGTTGCAGCGCATTTCCAGCGTGTACATCCGGCCGATGCAGTAGTTGGAGTGTTTGCAGCCGCTGTGCTCGATTTCGCCGCGATGCAGCTTGTTGATGAACTCCGTGTCGTGGATGAGCGGACGCGCCATCTGGAGCGCGTCGAAACCGGCCGCCAGCGCCTCTTCCATCACCTGCCGCGAGGTCATTCCGCCCACGTAGATCAGCGGCAGCTTCACCGCCGCGCGGAACACCTTGGCATCCTCCAGGAAATAGCCGTCCTTGTACGGTACCGTGGGGATGACCAGCCGCCCGCACAGATGCAGCATCGCCTTGAGCCACCAGAACTTGCGCATATCCATATAGTAAGCGAGCGTGCGCAGGGGCATCGCCCCTCGCATCACCTCCATCGGCGCCTTGCTCACGAAACCGCCCGACAACACGAGGGCGTGCACGCCCAGCCGCTCCAGCTCGCGGGCCACTTCGAGGCACTCCTCGCGCTGCATTCCGCGGCGGAAGCCGTCGTGCATATTCATCTTCACCACCACGGCCAGGTCGTCCCCGGCCACTTCCATCACCTTGCCGATGACCATCCGCATAAAGCGCATCCGGTTTTCCAGGCTGCCGCCGAAGCTGTCGTGCCTGTGGTTGGTGTAGGGCGAGAGGAACTGGCTGATCAGGTAGCCGTGGCCCGCGTGGATTTCAACGCAGTCGAAGCCGGCCTGCCGGGCCAGCGACACCGCGTGCCCGAAGTCCTCCACCAGCCCCGGAATCTCGTCTTCGCGCAGTTTGCGCACGAAGGTCGGGGAATACAGGTTGAAGCCGCCCGAAGCGCCCACCGGCGTGCAGCCGCAGGTGGCGCGGTGCGTCATATTGCCGCAGTGCCCCAGTTGGATGGAAGCTTTCGCACCGGCAGCGTGGATGGCGTCGGTGAGTTCCTTCAGCGCCGGGACGATCTCCTCGCGCATCCAGAGCTGGCCGTCGAACGACAGGCCGCTGCGGTTCACGGAGGCATAGGCTACGGTGGTCATCCCCACGCCACCGCGCGCCACCGCGGTATGGTAGTCGAAGAGGTCCTGCGACGGCTTGTTGCCGTAGGCCATATTCTCGAACGCGGCGGAACGGATGACGCGGTTCCGCAGCGTGACCGGCCCGATGGAAACGGGCGTGAATATCGGAGAATCAATCATTTCAGAAGATATGGGGAAGGATCCGCTTTACCTTGTCGGTGTCCAGTTCATCCGGGAACTCGCGCTGGTACATATCATAGATGCGGGATGCGCGGGGCGCGAGGTTGGCGAAGGTCCACAGGGCGAAGACCGCCCCGGACAGCGACCAGGTGAGGATGGCGAAGCCGGTCCATTCCAGGACCTCGCCGAAGTAATTGGCGCTGGTCACGTAGCGGAACATTCCGCCCTTGGGGAGGTAATGCCGCGTGTCGCCCGGCTGCCGCAGGTTGCGGATGATGCCATCCGACTGGATGTTGATATACATCCCGCAGAAAAAGACCGCGGTGCCCAGGATGAAGGGAACACTGCCCAGCCAGGACAGCGGATAAGCATCTGCCGGAGAGAAATGGAAAATCCATCCGCCCTGCATCAAGGCGTTCAAGCTGTTGAAGACCGCCCCCATCAGGACGATGCTCAGCGGCATCAGGCTGCGGCCGCGCATCCGGAGCGGGAAGATGAAGGAACGGTGGAAATAATGGGCCTCGAACAGCAGCAGGAAGACCAGGCGTACCGGATCCCAGCGCCGGTCGGAAAACCACCAGAGAAGCAGCATCGCCACGAACACGGGCGATTCCATCAGCACCCAGCCCAGGCGGTTGTCCAGGGAGGGGCCCCATTTGGGCGTGTAGAACTTTCCGTATCCGGCATCCACGAAAAACAGGGCCACGAAGACGATCACGGCCACCGCGGCCATCACGGCCAGGAAAATATGGAAGGCTTGCAAGGTCATCTTTCCGGGTTTAACCCGCCAGGACGGCGTCGGCCAGCGCCTCGAGGGCCGGGATGTCGGCGTCCTGCAGGCGGCTGCGGATCGTGACCTTATCGCCCACGAGCTCCACGTTCTTCATCGCGGAGAGCATCTCCGTCATCACGCGCCCGGCCGTCGGCGCCCAACTGCCGTTCTCGATGACGGCGGCGCGGCGGTTCTGCCAGCCCTTGATCTGCAGGTGCCACAGGAAATCGTGCATCGGCGGGAACAAGCCGGCGTCATAGGAGGCCGCGGCCACCACCAGCGTCTTGTAGCGGAAAGCGTCCTCGATGGCCTCGGCGAGGTCGTCTCGCGTGAGGTCGGTGGTCGCCACCTTCGGGCAGCCCTTGTCGCGGAGCATCTGCGCGAAGCGCTCGGCGGCTTCCGCCGTGCCCCCGTGGATGGAGGCGTATGCGACGAACACGCCGGGCGTCTCCACGCCGTAGCTGCTCCAGGTCTGATAGAGGCTCAGCGCCTCGGCGAGGGTGTCGCGCAGCAGCGGACCGTGCAGCGGGCACACCGTCTGCACGCCCAGCGGCGCCACCTTGCCCAGCACGCGCTGCACCTGCGGGCCGTATTTGCCGCAGATGTTGAAGTAGTAGCGGCGCGCCTCGCAGGACCAGTCGGTGTCCGGCGTGCACCAGAGGCCGCCGGTAAGTTCCAGGGCGCCGAACTTGCCGAAGGCGTCGGCACTGAACAGGATCTTCTCGCTTTGCTCGAAAGTCATCATCACCTCCGGCCAGTGGACCATCGGAGCGGCGATGAAGCGCAGCGTGTGCGCGCCGAGTTCCAGCGTGTCTCCTTCGGCCACGGCGCGGGTGCGGCCTTCCAGGGCGGCGCCCGGGAAGAACTGCGGCAGCATCTTGATGGCCGCGGCGCTCGCCACCAGCGTCAGCGACGGGTATTTTTCCAGTAGCGCGGCGGCGCAGGAGGAGTGGTCCGGCTCCATATGGTGGACCACCAGATAATCCGGCGTGCGGCCTGCCAGGGCTTCTTCCAGGTTGCGCATCCACGCTTCGGCCGTGCGGCCGTCGGAGGTGTCGAGCACGGCGATCCTCTCGTCCAGGATCACATAGGAATTATAGGACATTCCCTCGGGTACGAGGTACTGGCTTTCGAACAGGTCGAGGTCTTTGTCGTCGACGCCGATATAGCGGACGGCGGGGCTGATGGTTTGCGTCATAGTGTTTGTCTATATCTTTGCAAAAATACAACGTTTTTCCCTCATACGGAAATTAATCCGTATATTTGGACTATGATACTTCTGCTTGGCGCCACCGGCCTGCTCGGCCACAATGTCCTCCGGTTACTGCTCGAACGCGAAGAGCCGGTACGCGTACTCATCCGTCCGGGGTCGGAACTGCTGTCCCTGGAAACCTGGTCTCCCGCCGAACCTGCCGGAAACGGTTCCGTGGAAGTCCGGGACAACGGAAACCTCGAAATCATCCAGGGCGATCCGCTGGATTACAACACCCTGGCGAATGCCGTCAAAGGCTGCCTGGGCGTCATCAACTGCATCGGGGCGACGGATATGAGCCTGATGCACGTGGAAGATTTCCAGGACGCCAACACCAGCCTGCCGTCGCAGCTCTGCACGGCGATGATCACCGCCGGCGTCAGCCGCCTCGTTCACGTCAGCACGGCCAACACCATCCTGCCGGGTTCCAAGAATTGCCCCGCCGACGAGTCTTTCCCCTTCGAAGCCCCTTTCACCGATTCGCCTTATGCCGTCACCAAGAAGAGCGGCGAAGACATTCTCCTTACCTTCACCCAATACAATCCGGGCCTGCATTTCGTCATCGTGAACCCCGGCTTTATGATCGGCCCCTACGACGCCAAGCCCTCTTCCGCCAAGCTCCTGCTCGCCGCGTATGGCAGGAAGAAGATGTACGTGCCGGACGGAGGCAAGAGTTTCGTGCACGTGCGGGACGTCGCCAAGGCCGTCGTCCACGCGCTCGAGTTCGGCGGCAGCGGCCGCTATCTGCTTACCGGAGAGTCTCTTACCCTGCGCGAGTTCTACGCCCTTCAGGCCGAGGTGTGCGGGTATCAGCAGCGCCTCTTCACCCTGCCCGACGGCCTCGTGCGCCTGGGCGGACGCATCGGCGACCTGCTGCAGGGCTTCGGCGTCCGCACGATGCTCTGCACCCACAACGTCAGCCAGCTGATCATCGAAGAATGGTACGACTGCTCCCGCGCCGAACGTGAGCTGGGCTACACCCACACCCCCGTCGCCGACGCCATCCGCGACTACTTCTCCTGGCGGGAAGCGAGTAAACAAGCCTGACGTTCCTGTTCCGGGAACTTTTCGATGGCGTAGCGGAGCATCGTGCGGGGCATCGTCCGGAAGCGGGGCCTGCCGTCGGGGCCGGATTCCTGCAGGTACGATTCCAGCGCATCCTTGTCACGTTTTCCGGCTTCCCGGAGCAGCCAGCCCACCGCCTTTTGGATCAGGTCGTGCGGATGGTGCAGCAGGATGTCGGCGATGGCGAAGGTGTCATCCAACTGTCCGTGCCGGATGAAGGTCATCGTGCTCACGATGCCGATGCGCTGCTCCCAGAGGGTTTTCCCGTTGCGGGCGAGGTCATAAAGCAGCGTCCGGTCCTTGTCCAGCAGCCAGTCGCCCAGCAGCGGATAGCAGGACAGGTCCACCAGGTCCCAGTTGTTAATCCTTTCTGTATGAGAAAGATAGAAGTCGATGCAGTCCTGCTGCAGACGGCGGTCTTTCTTCGCGTGGGAATAGATCTGCACCAGCGACAGCAGGCCGGCCAGGCGCAGTTCGTGATACCCGCTCGCCAGGCATTCTTCCAGTTCCGGGAAGCCCGTTTCCCGCCAGCAGCGGCCGACCACCTCCCGGGTCACCGGGACCTTGATGCCCAAGAACATATCCCCCTCGCCATACTGCCCCGGCCCGCTCTTGAAGAAACGGGCTAGCCCGGCCACTTGGGAGGGGTCGGCGTGCGCGAGCATTTCCGTCATCAACCGGTTCATTGCGCGCCGCAGATTTCGAGGATACGCCGGGCCACCTCGTCCGGCCGGTCGACGAGCAACTGTCCGTGGTTCATTCCCTGGAAGACCTGCACGTGTACACCGGGGCACAGCGAGACGAGATGTTCGACCTGCGGCCTGGCGACGAAAGCCTCCTTCGTGCCGTACCAGAAATGGATGTCCGGGCCGGAGATGCTCTCCAACTTGTTCGTATAGACCGACTTGTATCCGTCCAGGACGGCGCGGCCTCCGCCGAAGGGATAGGTCTTCCGGCATTCGTCCAGCAACACGTCGAAGTAATGGGAATGGAACACCCGGCGCCAGAAGCCCGTGCACCGGTAGCAGGTCCAGACATTGAAGCATTGATAATAGCGCAGGGGCCCCACGAGCCAGCGGGGCAGCGGCAGCAGCGGGGCGGCGTCGAGCACGGCGTGGTCGACCGTCACCTCGTCGCGCTCCAGCACGCGGGAGAGGATCTTTCCGCCCAGGGAGAGGCCGTAGGCGCAGTCCAGACGGCCGCCGCAATGGTCTTTCACATAGCCGATGACCTGCGCGGCCTGGTCGTCCACGGAGGTGAAGCGGGTCTTCACGCCCAGCGTAAAGCCATCCACCTGCACGGCTACGATCCGGAAACGGTCTTCCAGCAGGCTTATCAACGGGAGGAAGATCTCATAGGACACCCCCAGTCCCGGGATGAGCAGCAGGGTCTGCGCCCCGCCCTTGTCAAAAACCTTGAAATCCATACTACAGGCTTAAACTGTGATCGATGCAGGAGGGGTATTCCTCCGGATAGTGCGTGACCATCAGGAGGGTCTTGCCGGGAGCGCCGCAGAAGCGGTCCAGCAGGACCTTGACGCGGCGGCGCCGCTCCTCGTCAAGCCCGTGCAGCGGCTCGTCCAGCACGTACAGCGGCGGATCCTTGACGAAGGCGCGGGCCACCAGGCACAGCCGCTGGTCGCCGCTGGAAAGGCGCAGGAACGGTTTTTCCGCCAGTTCCGCGATGCCGAACTCCCCCATCCAGCGCCGAGCGCAGGCATACTGCTCCGGCGAGGGGTGCCGGTACAGCCCCTCGGTGTCGAAGATGCCGCTAGTGACGATGTCCAGCGCGGGCGCGTCCACCTGGAAGGCCCGGTGCAGTTCGGGGCTGACGAAGCCGATGTTCCGCTTGATGTCCCAGATGGTCTCGCCGCTCCCCCGCGGCCGCCCGAAGAGTTCGATGTCGCAGGCATAAGCCTGGGGATTGTCGGCACAGATCAGGCTCAGCAAGGTGCTCTTGCCGCTGCCGTTGGCGCCAGTCAGCGCCCAGTGCTCGCCTTCCCGCACCGTCCAGTCCAGCTTGTCCAGGATCACGCGGTCACCGAAGCGGATAGTCACGCCGCGCAGGCGGATGACTTCCGGCGGGAGGGTGGAGGCAAGATATTCATCCACAGGCACTTTCCGCCCCGCTTCTCCATTTTCTATCGGGATGACGTGGGTGATGAAAGGCGGGATTTCCGCTGCGCGGGACAGGACCAGCACGAGCGTCATCGAGGCCGCCAGCCGGCCCAGCAACTGCGAGAGCAAGGCGCGGGTACGCGGGTCGAGCCCGATATAGGGATTGTCGATGACCAGAATCTCCGGGCCGCCCAGTAAGGCGCGCGTAAGCTGGAACTTGCGCAGCTCGCCGGAAGAGAGCGTGACCAGCGGCTTGTCCAGCAGCGGCTCCAGAGCGAACAGGGCGGTGAGCTCGCGCAGGCGCTGCGCCGCCGCTTCCGGTTCGCGGCTCGAAGCGGCCTCCTTCTCCAGCTGCGCTCCCGCCGAGGGCGGGTCGTCCTCCAGCGTAAAGAGGTTCCAGCGCTGCTGCATAAAGAAATTGCGGTCGCCGTAGGCACCGTAGGAATCCCGGAAAGTGATGTATTTGGCGCCGGTGCGGCCCGCGAAAGCGGCGGCCAGGCGGCTCTTCCCCGAAGCGTTGGGACCCACCAGGGCCACCTGCTCCCCCTTCCGGATATCCAGCGTCTCCATCAGGCAAGCGTCTTCTTGTAAACGTCTTCGATCAGCAGCCCGGCGAGCGTCATCCCGAAAATGGCGGTGATGTGCGCCAGCGAGCCGTTGATCTGCGCCTTGTTGAAGAGTTCTGTCTCGGCCTCGCCCTCCCCGCCCAGATTGGGCAGCACCTCCTCGTCGTAGACGCAGCGGAACTTGTGCCCCGGCCAGGTGTGGTTCTGCTTGAATTTCTTGCGTATGGCCGCGCCCAGCGGGCATCCGCGTACGTTCCAGAATTCCGCCACCTTCACTTTCGTGGGGTCCACCTTGCAGGCGGCGCCCATCGAACAGAAGAAAACAGCCGGAGTGTGCGTCGCGCGCAGGATCAGCTCGCCCTTGTCCTTGAGCGAGTCGATGGCGTCCAGGATGTAGTCGTAACCCTCCAGAGCGAACTCCCCCGCCGTCTCGGCGCAGAACACTTTCCGTATCGTGTCGATTTCGGCATCCGGGGCCACTTCCAGCAACCGTTCGCGCAGCGCCTCCACCTTCCACTGCCCCACCGTGCGGGGCGTGGCCATCAGCTGGCGGTTCACGTTGGACGCGCTGATGCGGTCGGGATCCACCAGCGTGAGATGCTTCACGCCCGAGCGGACCAGGCCCTCGGCACACCAGCTCCCCACGCCGCCGCAGCCGAACAGGATCACGCGCACCTGCCCCAGCCGGCCGATCACCTTCGAACCCAGCAGCAGCTCCGTACGGGCCGTGAAATTGTTTGCAGATTCAATGAGCATACGTCCGGCAAAGATAGCTTTTTTCGCAGGAAATCCTTATCTTTATACCCGTTAAAACTATGAATTATGAAAACGCTTCCTACCACCGCGGCGGCAGTTCTCCTTTTCTTCTGCGCCGCACTCGCCTCCTGCCAAAAGGACGGTCCCGACTCCCCAAACCTCAACAACCCGCCCGAGCTGTCCTTGCCCGGCACCGGCTTCACGGTCACCGTGCTCGACTGCGAACGCGGACACGATCCCGACTCCGACTATGTCTTTGAAGGCGTCTGGCGCGACGGGCATTTCCGCTTCGGGCGCGAACGCCTGGACACGATGCAGCTCAACATCAGTCCAGGCAATGCCATCATCCTGAAAATCAGCTCGGAGAACCCGGATTTCCAAGGGGTTAACGCCGCTTCCTCCACCCGGGCCATCGACATCGTAGCGGACGGGACGGACTGCCGACAGTACCACCTGGAACGCGTGTGCGAGGGCGCATCGACCATCACCTTATGGAACGGCGAAGGCTCCACGCGGCAGGAAATCCGTTTTACCGCCACCTCGCGCGAGGACATCCCCGCCGAAGGCATCCTGATCCGCATCGACGGAGAAGAATACCTGATGAGCGGAGAGTTCAACAGCGCGGGCAGCCTGAGCGGCCTGCGGGTGGGCCTGAGCCCCTCCGCGTGGCCACCCTATCTGCATGATCTGGTGAAGGTGTTCCCCGGACGCCGTGAGGACGACTGGACGGACCACGTCGACCTGGAAATCGCGGGATGCGTGCCGCTCAATGCCACATCTCCCGTCTTCACGACCGCCTGCGACCTGGTGGGAATCATCGACGAAAAGGCGCACCGGAGCAGTCTGCCCACCACAAACCCTGCCACAGGAGAAGCGGTTTACCGCTGGATGCGGATCAGCAGCCTGTATGAGGAAAACCTGGCGCACAATCCGGATTTCCGCTGGTTCCCGCCGGTGTACCTGACTCCGCAGCTCTATGAGGCCTACCGCAACGAGAAACTGCTCGCCCCCTACTATGCAGGCGAGAGCGAATACCGCCTGGCCCCGACGGCGGAGGACGGCCGGTACCGCTTCAACCCCGCCGACCTGCGGGAGCGGCGTGCCTGGGTCTGGTGCCCGCCCGGCACCACCGAGGTCGGCATCGCCTTCGGCACGGGGACGTTCTGCGTATCGGTGATGCCCGGCGACGGCGTGGGCATCCACGACCGCTATGACAGCTGCACCTACGACCGGGTGTTCCAGGTGTGGCTGGAATTCCGGGACCGGATCGAGAAACCCCTTGACGAAAAATGGCCCCTGGGATTATAATGAAAAGGGAAGCAAGCAGGAAAAGAGATTGCGCCTAAGCGAACCGCACGGCGGTCAGGCTACTGGCGAATTGCTCGACGCCTTTCTGTATCTTTGCAACAGTCTTGGCGGAAGGTTTGCGCCGTCCGTGCAGATAGTGCCCCAACTGTGTCTGGCTGACTCCTGTAATACGCTGCAAGCCGGCCAGGCTGAAGGCCTTGCAGTATTCCTCCAGGAAACTGGCGACGTCGTAATAGAACTCATACCGGATCTCCTCAAACAACTTGCCGGATTGCGCATATAATGCGCGCATTTCGGCATATGCAGCATTGAAATCGGCAATAGTATCTGAGACAGTCTTCCCCTCTCCGATGCAACTGTAATCGAGCGGCGTGTCGTCCATATATGCGGAGAACCCATATTCCGACATTTCGATATATACTTTGACTTGCTTCATTTTAAACTCCTTATTCAACGTTTGGAACTCATTCCAGCCCTGCATCCCGTTTAATTTTTCTCAACGTCCCGGCAGCGACTTCCTTTCTTCCGTGATGACTCATTTGAAAGGTCTTCCCCGTTCTGGGACTATACCAGAGAGGGTGACCACCCTGTTCTGAACGTATCAAATAACACCCCATTCCTTTCAGTTTTTTCTCCAACTCCGAGTACTTCATAGTATCGGAGTATTTGCTTGCAAATGTAGGATTTTTCCTATCATTTTGCAAATATTGTTGTCATCTTTCCTCATAGCTTTTTAAATAAAACATCATCCCCGTAAGACTGGGGATGATGTTTACATAATTAACTCAATATTAATGAATTATTATCCCAAATAAGGACAATATTGCTCAGAAGGCCTCTGTGCTGTCCAGAAAATAGCCCTTCTGCACGCGGGCTGCGTTGGAAACGGCCAGGCCGGATCCATAGATGTAGTCGCTCCCCCACTGGCCGTCACCCGGAGTGGAGGTCATCGAAGACACCACCTCCAGGGCGCCCGACGCCTCGACGGCGCGGATGGCGGCCGCGTTCCACGCCGACCCGGGCGTGAACCCTTCCGCATTCTGCAGATACTGCACGTCGTACTCGTTCAGGCGTGGGAAAGAATCTCCGTCCGAAGAGGAAGAGGTCCGGTAATAGTCATTGATTCCGGTCCTCTTCTGATAGAATTTCTTCGCCCGGGTGTTCGCCTGCCAGGCGTCGGTGCCCAGCCAGGTCATCATCCAGTGCCGGGAGGCATAGGATACGGAGCCGGCCAGGCGCTTGAGGTATTTCACGTGCTTGCGCGGCAGAACATACACCGAGGCATAGCGGGATCGGTTCGCAGCCACGAACACACACATCGAGGAGGCGTATTTCAGGACGAAGTCCGAACTCACCACATAGGTGCCGCCGTCGTACAGGTTGGTGATCTTCCCCGTCACGGTCTGCGGGCCGTAAGGCATAATCAGCCCGCCTGGAACTCCTTCTCCAGAAGCGGTGCGCATCACCTGGTGCGATTCGTCGTAGGTCCACAGGAGCGACCCGCCCGAGCCTCCGTCCTCACGGTCCACCTTCACCTCGATGACCGGGCCGATCTTCTCGCCCGAACTGCAGGTGTAGGTCGTGGCCGCGCCGCTGCGGCTCCATTCGATCCGCGATAGGTCCCCGTTCTTGTAATAATACTTGAAAGGCACGGAGAAAACCTCGTCGTCGGTGAACTGGTCGATGGGAGCGGAAAGCGTACCGTCCGAGAAGTATTTCACCCCGTTCGACGGAGCGTTGAAATCGGAGATCTTCAGCACGGACAGCGTCACGTCTTCCTGCACCACGAGACCGGATCCGTACAGTCCCGTGGCCGGGTTCGCGTTGATGTTCAAGGATCCCAGACGGAACTGGGCGGAAGTGTTGAAACTCTGGTCCTGCAGCCGTCCCGCTCCGGACACCGCCGTGCGGGCGATGCACAGCGTACTTGCCGCATCATCCATCTGCACACAGGCCAGCAGCGGCCGGGACGATGCATAGGAAGTGCCTAATGCCAGCAGCGAGGCATACAGGGCGGGATCGAAGGAAGAAGGTTCCAACCAGGACGAACCGTCGAAAGTCTTGTAGCCCAGGCGCGTCGTGGTGGCGATTGCCGTTCCGTCGAAAGGGAGCACGATGGATTCCGTGGAACCGGAAGCGGGCTTCGACAACTGCGGCTCCGAGATCCGCACGTCCACCGAGAAGGAATCATTCAGGTAATCTTCCGAGAAGAAGACGATGCGTCCCGTCCTGGAGGTCCATCCCGAATGGGATGCGAGGAAACGGTTCGGATAGAAGGCACAGACATCCAGGCTTCCGCCCGAAAGCGTCTGCGAGGCATAGTCCGAGGGATTCAGCACCAGGTGTCCCGCCGCGTCCACCTTCGCCGTCGGGAAAGCCGCCGAAGCGGCCGTGGAAGCCTTCCACTGACGGTTCGCCGTGTGCGCCGCCCCGGTGGAGGAAGCCCCGCAAGGATCCTGGTCGGCTGCGTAGCAGATGCGCGAGCCGGAGAATCCGCTTACGCTTACCCGCCTCCGCTGACCCAGATAGAACTCGTCCGTCAGGCTCAAGCCGTCTGCCACCGATACCTTGATGTCCGGATAGAGCTTGAGCTTGAAACTGACCTCGGAAGCCTCTCCCACATCCGGCAGCAGCCGGGCCGTCAGGGTAGTTTCCGCCCCCGCCGCCAGGGCGGCGTCGAAGCGGGTCCGGTCCGTGACGGAAAAGGCCAGGCGGCTGCTGGCCTTGTCATACGAGACGGCGATGCCACGGTCCGACAGCCAGCGGGCCGCCGCCGTACCGGGCCGGATGAAATCGGCCGTCCAGGCACAGTCCGCCAGGTTGGACGGCGTAAACGTTCCGCTGGCGATGTCCTTGCCCAGCAATGCGTTGGATCCGCCCAACCCGTTTTCGGGATTCATATAGAAATACACCGCGCCCTCGCGGTTGGCGCGCACGGCCAGGGTTTTGCCCTCCGGCAGCCGGTCCGTCCAGGCCGGATCCGCCGTCAGGCAGAAAAGCCGGTTGTCGGACCAGCCATCCACGCTCACCTTCCAGTCCGGCCCGGAAACGCTGCCCAACAGGGCGTCGAGCCGGAAGGACAGCGAGATGCTGTATTCCCGGCCACGGATCACGTCGAAGTTCTTCGTCGCGTCCGTACCCACGTAAAAGCGGTAGGTGGCGTTGCCGCCGTAGCCTCCCGCGGCCGGGTTCACCCGCCCCGTAAACTCCACGAAAGTCACGTACGGGCGTACCGACGCAGGCAGAGCCTCCTCCTTCTTGGCGCGGCTGTCGGTATTGGACGGCAGGAGCGTGCCCTGCATATTCTCGGGAACATAGAAGCTGAAGGTGGTTACCGAGGCGTTGGATCCCGACATATCCGGGTCGTAGTCGCTCTGCGCGAGCACGTCCGCAGCCGTTTCCGCCTTCACCGGCTCCGTGGAGAAAGGCAGCAAACGGCCGTTGGCCTGACGCAGATACAGTTTCGCGTTCACGAAGAAATCCTTGTTGGAGGCAATTCCCCCGTCGAAGGCCCCGTGATCGATGCGCAGCGTCACCTTGGAGAAGAGACGCTTGCAGGCCGTGGCCCCGGGGATCCCTCCTCCGGCGGCGATCTGCTCCACCACGTCCACGTCCTTCACGACGTGCTGGTAGGGAATGCCCAGGGAGGCCACTTCCGCAAAGTTTTCACGCCGGAAGGAACCGTTCAGGTTTCCTCCGTCCAAACGGTACTCTAGAGCCTCCAGGTCCGCTTCTTCCATCGGAAAGTCCGCACCCAGCGCCTCCATCAGGTTCAGCGCCCCGCCCCCCGATTTGCGAATGCCGTTCAGGTTGCCCAGCACGTAGAAGTCGCAGTGTGTCAGCGGGACGCGGAGCTTGAGCGGGGAGCCCGCCTGGGCGTCCAGTTCCGCCTGCGTGAAGAAACGGTAGGAGTCCAGCTGGCGCGTGGCACTGCGGAACACGAGCACCAGCGCACCCGAGCCCTTGCTCTCCACGTCTTTGAGCAGCGAAGCCTTCGTCCCGTTTTCGGATTGCTCCTGCGCGATGTTCAGGTACAGTTCCGCCCGCTCCGTACCGTCGGTTTCAGGCTCGTCCAGCCGTGTGGGAAAAGTGTCGGGCGTACAGGCTGCCAGCAGGATGCCGGAAAGCCACAGACCCAGGTGTATCTTTTTCAACTTGTTCATTTTCATATTCTGCTAAATTTCCACTTGCCACTGGCTGTCATCCCCGTCCCAGGGGCAGACCGTCAAGGTTACAGTCGCATTCGAGAAACCCACCTGCACCTCGATGTCCTTGAGGTCTTCCAGCGTCCAGTCGTAGCCTTTCTCTTCGAAGGCCCTGCCCAGGTCCACCACATAGTCGGTCCGTCCCGCCGTCTCGCTGCCCGCATCCGGAAGGAAGATTTCCAACTGCATATTGTTGGAGCGCTGGCGCGGCAGGATGCAGTACCACTCCCCGACCGCATTGGGACCCACAGGGGCGGAATAGAAGCCCGTCAGGGGCTCCAGGGTATAGAGGTCCATCCCCGCGCACTCCGCCTTGACGCGGAAGCGCCAGGGGTAGTCCGGCGGGGCCGTGGAGCTGCCGCCGAAGGTGAACTTCACCAGGCAGTACTGCTTGTGCGGGCCGGCGTCGATCAGGTAGGCGTCCGCATCTACGGAGAAGGTCTCGGCGTAGGCCCATACGGGATCCGCCTGCATTCCGGGTCCGACCGTCAGCGCCCCGTCCGAGAGGGTTCCGTTCTCCACGCCGGAGACCACCGAGACACGGGCGTAATCCTTGGGACAGGGCTGCGTGAAGCCCTCCCGGAGCAGCGACAGGAAATTGACGGTCTCCTGCCGGATGGGCTGGTCGGAGGCGAAGGACAGCGTCCCGTCGTTGAGTCCCCGCTGCACGAAACGGTCGGTCAGGACCGTGACATAGACCGGGCATTCCCGACGGTCCTCCTTGACGCTGCACGCGGCGGCGCCCAGCAGGACCGCGGGGAGAAGCACGGTCTTCAGGATGATATGTCCGTTCGCTGACATCGCGGGAAAGGTCAGATCTCGGGTTCGTAGTTCTCGCCGCCGTCCCAGTCGGAAACCTTGACGACGGGCGTGACGTCGTCGAACTTCACCGGCACGTTCGGATCCAGCGAACCCGGACGGTGGACCGTCAGGTTCACGGTGTACTGCTTGTTCGAAGCCAGTCCGCCCGAGATGGCCACGGGATAGTAGTATTTCATCCATTCGTGTCCGTTGTAGATGGAGGCCTCCAGCACCAGCAGCGTCGCTCGCGGACTCCAGGAGGCGTCCTCGCTCAAAGCGCAGTCGTTGGGATAGGTGTAGAAAGTATGCGGCGTTGTGTCGGAAGAGCCATAGTTGACGATCTTCGGCGCTTCGAGCCGGTCGTAAATCAGGTCGCCGCGGGGCGAGGTCTTCTCGGCGCCCATACGGGCATACCAGTCATCCTCCGGCAGGGCGGACGGTTCGCCGGTACCGCTGAACGCGATGCGGCCCGGGACATTGATCAGGTAGCAGTCCTCCACGCGGAAGGTCTCGCTTTTCTGGTAGGCAGGCGAGATGAAGTCGTTCTTGACCGACTGCAGGATCACGGACGCGACCAGACGCTTGACGGGGATTTCCACGTCTTCCACGCCTTCGTGCAGGGTGCGTGTCACGCCGCCGATCATAAACAGTTTCTCGCGCCGGGCATCCTTGAGTTCGTGCGTCAGGGCCAACAGGTCGGCCTTCGAGGCCACTGCGTCAGCCCCGACGGTATGGTCGCGGGCGTCGTTCACGACAGCCCAGATCTCGCGCTCCCCCGTGGTGCACTTGAGGGTCAGTCCAGAATACGATCCGGCCGAGACTTCCAGTTCGCCGTCGAATCCGGACGAGGCCGATATCTCCAGATTCCCGGCATCTCCGCCACTGCCGGCGCGGAACACGAAGATTTGTACGTTGCGTATCATCTTTTCATTGGCCTCCGTCTGGGCGGCCACCTTCGTATGAGGGTCTCCGCCCAGATTCACGTTCAGGGTGACTTCGCCGCCGCCGGACTGAGTATCCGTTCGGTCTGCGGGCAGTTTGTTGCAGGCTCCGGCCAGCAGGAGCAAAGCTGCGGCGCCCAACGCCGCAAAAAGGGAATTCGTTTTCATTTTCATTCAGTTCAAACGTTTTACGGTCAGATGGTTTCGGAAATTCCGGAGCCCGTGGTCCATTCAGAGATGCTCACGGTCGCCACGAGGTCAGCCTTCTCAATCTTCGCGAAGGGGTCGTCCTCGGTATTGCCCAGCCCGGACACCGTCAGGTCCACCTGGTAGGCGGTATTCGCCGCGATGCCGTTCTTCAGCGGGATGGGATAATAATAATCCTTGCCTTTGATGTTCACGACCACCATCAGCACGGTGGACGTGGGAGTGAACTTCGCGTTGAAGCCGTTGTTCGGCGTCGTCAAGGCGTTTGTCAGGGCATAGAATGTCTTCTGGGGGCTGAAGGTCTTCGTGCCTCCGTTTGCGAGCGACTCCCCCGCCAGGTTGACGAACGTCAGCGCCGGCACGGCCGCCGCGTATGAGCCGGTTCCGATGACGTGGGTCTTCTGGTGGTCGGAGGTGGCCTCCTGGTTCAGCCAGGTGGCCGGCGACGCGTTGCCCGCAAGGTTCTGGTTGCCCACCACGTTGCAGAGGAAAGCCCGCACCAGTTTCACGGCACCGTATGGCGCCGGCAGGCCGTTCTTCACGCTGGCGAGCGAGATGCGGGACACTCCGCGGCGGAGTTCTACGGTCGCGGTCCCGCCGGTTCCGGAAACGACCGTAGCCGAAGTGCTGCCATACATTATGAAAGCGGAGGCGTTGTCGGACAGGGCATAGTTCACTGCACCGAGTTCGGTCAGCGTACTCACGCCATTGGCTCCTGACAGGACACTCCCCGTCAGGTTAGCCGCCGCCACGACCGTCTTCGCACCGGTTTTCAGGCGGAGCGTCGCCTTCTTCGCGCTGATTTCCGCGGCCGTGCAGCTGTGGGAGATGTCGAGCATCCCGTTGGCGTCGAAAACATAGAGATTCAAGGCATTGAGTTTTTTCTCAGCGTCCGTGGCGGCGGTCGTGCCCGCCTTGGTGGGGAGGTCCGGCAACCCTTCGAGATTTACTGTCAGCCGGGACTCCGCTGCAACGGATTCCTCCCCGCCGGACAGCTTGCCGCAAGCGGTGCCCAGCACCAGGCAGGCGGCGAGAATTGAAATGATTGAGTTCTTCATATAATTATGTTTAAACGGTTGATTTTAAATTCATTTTCATTGTATCAAATCTCCCCAGTCATCTTCCGGTTCCGCATTCAGGTCATAGCGCCTGATCAGGGCGGATATCTCGGGATCCAGGTTGCCCCGGCTGATGTAGCCGCGGTCGCGCCGGCAGGCATCCAGATAGAACTGGACGGCGCGCTGGTCGTCACCCTGGCGCGCATAAAGCAGCGCGAGCATATAGTCCACGGGGCCGCTGCGAGCCATCTCCTCCAGGATCTTCAAGGCGGAAAGGTTCCGGTCCAGCGCCACGTATGCCACAGCCGTGTTGTAGTCCTGGTACGGGGCCAGGTACGTAAGCGCCAGTTCGTAGTCGTGGTCGCGGATGGCTTCGACGCCCCGCATATAGGCCGTGTCCAGTTCCGTCGTATGGACGGTGTCCTTGACCATTCCCTTCCGGTGCAGGGCGAAGGTGAATCGCACGGTCCTCAAGCGGGGATAATAATCCTCTGTCAGATGCCGGTACCACGGCTCCGCGTGCATCCGCTTCTCACGCTCGTCCGCGTCGGACAGTTCCGCCAGGCGGAAATAGTCCGCCTTCTGCGCCTCGGTCATCAGCGTGTCCAGCCGGACGAAGTCGTCGAGCGCCGTCCAGTTCTCCCCGCCGCTGCGCGACAGGAAGCGGATGTCGCGGGCCGCGCGGCCCGAACTGCGGACCGTCCCCTCCCGCAGGTCGTCCCCCACGGTGATGAAGGCGCCGTCCTCCCGCCGGACGGAGTCACGCACGTACGCGATGTACTTCCCGAAATATTCGGAAGCGGACTGCGAGCGCCTGTAAGTCAGCTGGTTGTTAGATTTCACGCTGCCCTCGGGCGACGCCGAGGCGGCGATGGTCACGCTGTCCAGTTCGTAGGTCTCGTTCAACAGCAGGTTGCGAAGGTTCTCTTTCACGAAGGCGATCTCCCGGGCATTGTTCCCCAGCCGTTCGTCAATGTCGTAGCGGCCCGTGCGGAAGTCGATATTGCAGGCGGTGTTCGCCTCCACGTTGCGCGAGATGATCACGGTCTTGTAGCGTTCGGTGCCGTCCACGAAGGCCGCGACGGAAGAAATGTAGAAAGTCAGCGGCTCGCTGCGCGGCACCGTATAGACCTGCTTTTCCTGCTCGTAGATCTCGCCGGACAGGACGATGTCCACCTTCCGCAGTTTGGGCCGCGTGTTGATGGTCTGCACGTAGTTGTAGATGAAGTCTCCCCCGCTGCGGATCACCGTGTCCAGCCGGATGCCGTCCACCAGGATCGGCGCCTTGACGTAGCGGTTGAACATCTTCTGGCGGTTGGCCTTGCGGCGCTCGTTCCGCCGACGGAGGAACTTGTTGGTATAATGCTCGATGGCTTCCTGCTCGGTGACGCCGAAATAACTCTCGAACACCTCGTCCGAGACGAAGGTCGTGTCGGTCTTGAGCGCGTAGACCTGCGGTATGTTGCGCTCGAGGAAGATTTCCAGGTTGCGCAGGTCCACGAACGCCAGCGTGTCCGTGACGATGCGTCGCAGGAACTTTTCATATTGCTGATAACCACGAAGTTGCGCGCGGCGATAGTCCGCGCCCGTGATGACGACGTCCTCGAGGCGGAGACTGTCTTCCAGGATGTACATATCGGGATGGAAGCGAAGCTGCCACTTCGAATCCTGCATCGCCTGCGGCACGATGACCTGGAACTCCAGGTCGATGCGTCCGTGCCGCTCGGCCACGTTCCGGAAACGGGCGGTGACCACCGCGGCGTCCAGCTGCTCGGCAGCGACCATCTCGCCCGTGGCGTCGTCGCGGATGGCGCGCATCAGGATCATCTCCCGGCCGTCAAGGTCCGTCACGCGGAGCGTATCGCGTATGGGGGCTGCGATGTCGGGAACCTCCGGCACATAGTCCGACTGGCGGGGCAGGCGCAGTTCCGCCCCGAGCTGCCTTTCGCGGAGCCGCTGCGCCTTGTGCTGCGTGCCGCAGGAAACGGCGAGGGCCAGCAGGAGGACAGCCGGCAGGATGAAGGCCGGGGTTTTCATTGTCCGTTGCAGTTGCATTCCAGGTTGAAGAACCACATCGCGTCGTCTTCCGCGAAGAAATAGCGGTAATGGCCGCGCTCCAGCGACTCCGCGCAGGCAGCGTCGTACCAGGGATTCGGCGTACCCACCAGGTAACGGGTGAGGATCCCGTCGCTGCCCACGAAAAGATTCACGCTGTCGGCGCCGCAGTCCGATACCGTCAGCGTCCGGGGTGAGGAAAGGTCCACCAGCGTGCCTTCCGTGCCGCGGTACGCCGTGACACGGGGGCCGGACTCCTGGCAGGAAACGGCCAGCAGGAGGCAGAGCAGCAGCCACAAAAAGGATATCATTCTCATACAAAAATGTTTCATAGGATGAACATCAATGCGATACGGACTTCATCGGGCAGGATGAAGGGTTTGGTCCCCTCTCCCGTACGCTGTCCGCAATAGGGGCAGGCATAACTGATATATCGGGTGAATCCGCCCCAGAATCCTATGCCGAAATCCACGTCGAGCCAGTGGTTCACGTGGACGCTGTAACCCCCGGAGAGGCCGGCGCCGAAGGCGTCACCTTCCTCGGTCTCCCGCGAGAGCAGGCCGCCCCGGTTGTATTCCCGGTATTGGAGTTTCGTGCCCGCCCACCAGCCGGAATAGGTATACCACGGCCACCAGCGGACTCCGACATAATAGGCCTGCTGGCGGGACTCGAACTGGTCTTCCGTACGATGACGGAAAGTCCAGTTGTTGTATTTCGCGCCGGCCAGCACGGTCCAGGAACGATGGAAGGAATACTGGACGTCGGCGTTGAGCGTCCCAAGGAAAAGATCGTCCGCCAGGTTCTGGGACAGCGCCAGGCGCGCCCGGTTCTCCAGGTCCTCCCAGCCGGGAGGATACGACGGCATCCGCTGGGCGCGGAGGGCGGGACAAACGGTGCAGGACAGCACCAGCAGATAGAGCAACTTCTTCATAGTCTAGGGTTTGAAAAACGGAGACGCGGACGGGGCCGCAGGAGTGAGGCGGTGGGCCGGCCCCGTCCGGCCTCCGGCAGCTACATTTCGTACTGCATCGGTTCCGGGTCGTTGACGACGGCCAGGCGGCTTGCCAGAATGTCCGTCGCGATGCGGTCCACGCCGTCCACGCCCGTATACTTCTGGTAGCGGATCCGGCCCTGGACCTGGAGTTTCGTCCCTTTCGTGATCTTGTCCAGATCGCGGATGTTACGCCCCTCCCAGGCCACGACATTGTGCCAGCTCGTGTCGATGACTGCGATGCCGTCCCGGTCCTTGTAAGCGTAGTTGGTCGCCAGGGAGATCCTGGCCATCCTGTTGTTTTCTTCGAAGGTCTGAAGCCGGACGGAACCGACCACCCCCCGCAATTCCACTTTGTTCAATTGTTCCATAAAGTTTTTCATTTAAGCGAGTGCGGGAACGCCGGCCGCGCGGTCCGGCTCCCGATGCAAAGGAACGAAGCTTCCGGCAATCCGGAATGCATCCGCACCGCCGCCAGTGCAGTTTTTGAAGAATCTTTGCGTCGTTCGCGCTTTTTTATCGCCGCGGCGAAGAAAAAGACACGGCGGCGGAACTGTTTCTTTAGGGGAAAAGATTTATCCTTGTGCCGCAAAATAAACCTTTGCAGCAAAGGATCGTGTAAATCCGCCCGGCTTTTTTAAGAGTCCTTGGAGATTTGCCGGGAAGCGGCAATCTTTGAAGAAAAAACGGCTATGAAATACAAGATACAGGAAGAAGGGGAAGGCAACTGCCTGGAATGCGGCACCGCCTTTTACGGCAGGAAAGACAAGCAGTTCTGCAGCAACGCCTGCAAGAACGCCTGGCACAACCGCCAGATGCGGGAACGCCGGAAATTCCGGATGGAAGTCATCACGGTGCTTTCCCATAATTACGAAATCCTGGAGAGCCTTCTGAAAGAGAACCGCCAGTCGGCGGGACTGGCGGAACTCTCTGCACTCGGATTCGATCCGGGCTGCGTGACGGGGCACCGGAAAGGACGATACCGTCACGACGAATATGACTGCTTCGACATCAGTTACTACCGGTCGGGCACGAAGATCTTCAACGTACGAAGGAAAACACCTTCCGTACGTTTATCTGGCCCATCTCCAGGCCCCAGCGGCCGTCGGTGATGATGGGCACTTCCTTCCCGCGCGCGTTCGTCACATAGAGGAAGTCGTCCACGAAGGTGTGCGTGTGGCCGCCGATCACGAGGTCCACCCAGCGCGTCTGCGGGACGATCTCCTGGTCCACGTCATAACCGGCGTGGGACAGGAGGATCACCAGGTCGCACTTCTCGGTCTCGTGCAGGTAGTCGGCCCAGCGGTTGGTCACCTCCACGTTGTCCAGCTGCTGCATACGCGAAGCAACGGTCCTGGTGACCGCGGTGGAAATGTCGGACTCTAGGCCGATGACCCCGATCTTCAAGCCGGCACGCTGGAGGATCGCATACGGTTTGACATACTCGCCCAGCTCGAAGGGGCTGAGGTCAAGATTGGCACAGACGACCTTGGTCGCGGGATTAAGCATCTTCAGGCGCTCGGTCAGGGCCTCGATGTCGTTGTCGAACTCGTGGTTGCCCAGGGTGACGCAGTCGTAGGCAAAGTCGTTGATCACCCTCGGCTCCAGGGCTCCCTTCAATTCGGAGAAATAAGGCGTGCCCTGACTGAAGTCGCCGGCGTGCAGAAGCAGGACGCGGTCCTTGCCGTAAACGGTGCGGATAGAGTCCACGAACGCAGCGCGCTCGATCGCGCCGCCGGCGCCGTTGTCCCCACCCCCGCGGATGGGCTCGAAATGACTGTGGGTGTCGTTGGTGTGCAGGATGACCAGCTTGGGCTGCTGGCAGGCGCACACGGCCAGTGCAGCCGCTACCACGATGATAAGGCTCTTTCTCATAATCAGTCCTCCTCCCATTGATCATAGACACAACGGCCGTCGGTGAAATACTCGACCGGCTTGCCGGCAGCCTGCAGGCTGTACACATAAGGCAGAACGGCGTCGATGACGCGTTTGTCGGTGATGATCATCTCCTTCGCATTCTTGCCCACGGTCATCCCGTCACCACCGTCGACCAGAAAGTCCACCGTGGCCACGCCATAGGTCTTCTTGGGGTCGATGGGCTTGCCGCCCACAAGCAGGGTGTCGATCTTGTGGTCCTTCACGACGAGTTTCGCGCCGCCCAGCACAAAGGGGCGCGAAGAGGCGATGAAATTGAAGATTTCCTGCAGGTCAGCTCCCTTCACGGCCACGTAGGTCAGGTAGTTGTTGAACGGGAACATCGACACGAAGTCGTCCAGCTGGAGTTCTCCCTGCGGAAGGCTCACGCGGATACCCCCGAAGTTCAGGAAGCCTACGTCCACCTTGCGCTTGGTCAGCTGCGCCACATCGACCATCATCCGGTCCACCCACCAGTTGGAGAGTTCGCTTTCCGGGGCGGCAGCGACCATCTCGCGGGTCGCATAGCCGACCACCTTCTTGATCTCCTTCATCTGCGGCTGCACAGCAATCAGGTCGGCTGCTACGGCGTACGTGGCGCCGCCCTTGGCGAAGACGGCACCGTTAGGAGCCGCGTAGTCATCGCCCTCGATGACGCCGAGCGCCTCGGGGACGTTGTCTGCCGTCGGGGCGGTCACGCCGGTGCGGTGGCCGTCCATCCGGTACTTCTCCCACGAATACCTGTACTCGCAGGAACTGCCCAGCAGCACGAGGGCCGCCAGCGCGATTACTTTTGCTTGAACCATTTCCAGAGGTCTTTCCAGGTGGATTTCTTGCCGAACATCAGGATGCCGACCTTGTAGATCTTCGCCGACACCCAGGCGCACAGCACGAAGGTGGCGATCAGCAGCCCGATGGAGAGGATGATTTCCCAAGTGGGGACGCCGAAAGGCAGGCGCGAGATCATCACGATCGGCGAGGTGAACGGAATGATGGAGCCCCAGAACGCGATCGGGCTGTCCGGAGCCCGGAAAGCGTAGAGCGCGATGATGTAGGCCAGCATCAGCGGGATAGTCAGCGGCAGCTGGAGCTGCTGCGTGTCGCCTTCGTTCTCCACGGCGGAGCCGATGGCGGCGAACATCGAGGCATACAGCAGGTAGCCGAAGATGAAGTAAATGAGGAACAGGCCGATGAGCTGCCCGTAAGGGAGGTTCCGCAGGGTGCTGAGCACCGTGCCGAGTTCGCTCTGGTCGGCGAGTTGGGCCGTCGCCGCGGCCGCCAGTTCATCGGCGTCCATCCCCATCGTACCCACCAGCTCGGTCGGATTGCTTCCGGCCAGCTTGTCGAAGCCGATGGCGGCGCCGGCGATGCTGATGATGGCCACCGACAGCACGATCCACAGCAGGAACTGCGTCAGGGCCACGAGGGCGATGCCGATGATCTTGCCGAACATCAGTTCGGTGGACTTGACGGAGCTGACGAGCACCTCCACCACGCGGCTGGACTTCTCCTCGATCACCGAGCTCATCACCATTCCTCCGAAGAGCGTGATGAACAGGAAGAGGAAGATGCCCAGCACCATCGACAGGATGCTGTACACGCCGGCCTCGGAGATCTTCTCCTCGCCGTTGTCGCCCAGGGTGTAGGAGCGCAGCTTGACGTTCGCCTTCACGTCCTTGAGGATCTGGTCCAGCCCCTCGATCTCATACGAGGAGATGCGGTAGTCCTCCACGGCCCGGTTCAGGCGGCCGTTGATGTTGTCGGTCAGCTCCATTCCGAAAGGTTTCGGGGAATAGAGGTCGGCGGGGACCGTCTTCTCGGCGGTGTCCAGCTCGCCCACGGACAGCACGCCGTCCACGCCGAAATCCGACAGGTGCGCCTTCACGGAATCCAGCTGCACCTGGCTCATATCCAGGTAGTGGATGGTCTCCGTGTCGGTCAGATACGGCAGGACGATGCCGGACTGGTCCACGACCGCGATGGTCTTGACCTTCTCCTTGGTGTTCATCATCACCACCATCAGGCCGATGGTCAGGCCGGCCACCAGGATGGGGACGAGCAGCGTCGTCCAGATAAAACTCTTCTTCTTGACCTTGTTGAGGTATTCGCGGCTGATGACGATGCCAATGGTTTTCAGATTCATAGCCTATTCCTCCCCTTCCGTTACAAGTTTGATGAAAATGTCGTTCATACGCGGCATCAGCTCCTTGTAGGAGTTGATCTGCACGCCGTCCTTCTCCAGGAAGGAACGGAGCGTGGAAGTGCCGTCGGTCTCGCGCGGGAGCACCTCCGTGTGACGGCCGTCGGCGTCGGTCCACACCAGCTCGACGTTGTTGTTGCCGTAGTCGCGGCGGATCTGCTCCACGCCGCCGGTAATCACCAGGCGGGCCTTGTTGATGAGGGCGATGTTGTCGCACAGCTCCTCCACGGACTCCATATTGTGCGTCGAGAGGATGATGGTGGCGCCTTCGTCCTTCAGCCGCAGGATCTCCTGGCGGATGAGCTCGGCGTTCACCGGGTCGAAGCCGGAGAACGGCTCGTCCAGGATCATCAGCGAGGGCTTGTGCACCACCGTGGTGATGAACTGGAGCTTCTGCGCCATACCCTTGGAGAGTTCCTCCACCTTCTTGTCCCACCAGCTCTGGATGCCGAAGCGGACGAACCACTCCTTGAGGGCCTGCTGGGCGTCGCGGGCGGACATTCCCTTCAAACGGGCCAGGTACATCGCCTGGTCGCCCACCTTCATCTTGCGGTACAGGCCGCGTTCCTCCGGCATATAGCCAATCTTCTCCACATCAGCCTGCGTGATGGGGCGGCCGTTGAAGAAGACCTCCCCGTCCGTGGGAATGGTGATGCGGTTGATGATGCGGATCAGGGTCGTCTTGCCGGCGCCGTTCGGGCCCAGCAAGCCGAAGATCTGACCCTCCGGAATCTCGAGGCTGACGTGGTCGAGGGCCACCTTCTCCCCGAAATTCTTGCAGACGTTCTTACATTCGATAATTGCCATAGTCTTGGTAAAAAGGCGTAATACACTAAATTCGCGTAAAGGTACAAAAAAATCGCCTCCTCCGAGGCGATTTTCAACAGGAACGCTCAAAAAGTGCTATTTCGCGGCGAGAACGGTCACGGAGCACGGCGGCAGGGTGACTTCCAGGCCCTCCTTGGTGAGCTTGTAGTCCTTGAAGGCCACCGGCTTCACGACATCGGCCTTGCCGAAGTCGTTGTAGTCGTGCACGTCCTTGGAAGTGAGCACGCGGGCGGACAGGATGTTCTTGATGCCGGCCTCGTCGAAGGTCACGAGCACCTTCTTCGCCTTCTTCAGGTCGGTGTTCACCAGGGAGATGTTCATCTGCCCGTCCTTGCGGGACACGGTGGCATCCACCACGGGAACCGCGCATTCGCGCTCGGTCTTCACGTGGTCGGTCAGGCAATCAGATTCGATGAACTCGGCATTCTGATGCACGTTGTACATCTCGAAGACGTGATAGGTGGGCGTGAGGACCATATCGGTCTCGTTGGTGAGGATCATCGACTGCAGCACGTTCACCACCTGGGCGATGTTCGCCATCTTCAGGCGGCGGGTGTACTTGTGGAAAATGTCGAAGTTGAGGGCGGCCACGATGGCGTCGCGCATCGTACTCTGCTGATACAGGTGGCCCGGGTTCGTGCCCGGCTCCACGTCGAACCAGGTGCCCCACTCGTCGAGCAGCAGTTCCACGCGGCCGGACGGATCCAGCTCGTCCATAATCTCGATGTGCTTCTTCAGCACAGGCTCGACCTCGATGGTCTTGGAGAGCGTCCACCAGTAGTCCTTGTCGGAGAACTTGGTCGCGGAGCCCTTGCTGCCGGTCCAGCCCTTGCAGGTATAGTAGTGCAGGGAGATGCCCGCCATCCCCTTGCCTTCCAGGTTCTTCATCAGCACGCGGGTCCAGTTGTAGTCGTAGTCGGAGGCGCCGCTGGCGATCTTGTAGAGGCGGTTGTCGCCCTGGTCGCGCAGGTAGGTGCCATAGCGGCGGAAGAGGTCGCTGTAGTACTCCGGCGTCATATTGCCGCCGCAGCCCCAAGCCTCGTTGCCGATGCCGAAGTATTTGACTTTCCAAGGCTTCTCACGGCCGTTGGCGCGGCGCAGGTCGGCCATCGGGGTCTTGGCGTCGGAGGTCATATACTCCACCCACTTGGCCATCTCCTCGACGCTGCCGCTGCCCACGTTGCCGCTGATGTACGGCTCGATGCCGAGCATCTCGCAGAGGTTCAGGAACTCGTGGGTACCGAAGCTGTTGTCCTCCAGGGTGCCGCCCCAGTTGTTGTTGGTCAGGTAGCCGCGCTGGTCCTGCGGGCCGATGCCGTCCATCCAGTGATAGTCGTCGGCGAAGCATCCGCCCGGCCAGCGCATCACGGGCACCTTCAGCGCCTTGAGGGCGTCGAAGACGTCCTTGCGGTAGCCTTCCACGTTGGGGACGGAGGAGTCCTTGCCCACCCAGAGGCCGCCGTAGATGCAGCGCCCGAGGTGCTCGGAAAACTGGCCGTAGAGCTCGGCCGGAATGGTGACGCCGGTGCCGGCGTCGTGGACACGGACCACGGCGTCCTGGGCGTACAGCGAGGCGGTGGCGAGCAGGCTGGCGCCCGCAAGCAGAATCAGGAATTTCTTCATATCGAACAAGGTTGCATTTTGACAAATATACGAAGAAATTTGTGTATTTTTGTACTGTTATGGCCAAGAGTTCCGTCAACGTCGCCGCCCAGTGCGACCACATTCTCGCAGACGTCCGCAAGGGCGTCTTCAGTCCCGTCTATCTGCTGATGGGCGACGAGCCGTACTACCCCGAACTCGTTTGCGGCGCCATCCTGGAGCACTGCATCCCCGAGGAGGAGAAGGACTTCAACGAGACCGTCTGCTACGGGGCGGAAGTGACTGCCGCGCAAGTGGTTACGGCAGCCCGGCGCTTCCCGATGATGGCGGAGCGCCAGTTGGTGGTGGTGAAGGAGGCGCAGTTGATGAAGGGCATCGAGGACCTGGCCCTGTACTGCGCCGAACCGCTGGACAGCACCGTGCTCGTGATCCTGATGCACAAGGCCTCCGCCGACAAGCGCAAGGCCTTCTACAAAAGCGTCCAGAAGATCGGCACGGTGGTGGATTCCCCCGCCCTGCGGGACTACGAAATCCCCGGCTGGATCCAGTCATACTACGCTTCCCGCGGGCTGCAGATCGAGCCCCAGGCGGCCGCGCTGCTGGCCGAGTCGGCCGGCACGGAGCTCTCCACGCTCGTGGTGGAGACGGACAAACTCACCAAGAACCTCCCGGAAGGCGCCACGCGTGTGACCGTGTCCGACATTGAGCGCAACGTGGGCATTTCCCGCCAGTTCAGCGTCTTCGAGCTCACGCGGGAGCTCTCCTACAAGCACGCCGCCAAGGCGCTGAAAATCGCCGCGCATCTGGGCGACAGCGCCAAGTTTGCGATGCCGATGGCCGTCAGCGCTCTCTTCACCCATTTTAGCCGCATCCTCCGATACGGGGCACTGCTGGAGAAGGACGGCCACCCCTCGCCGGAGGACAAGGCATCCGCGCTCGCAGGCGTCAATCCCTATTTCTACCGCGAATACGACACCGCCGTGCGCAACTATCCCGTCCGCAAGGCGATGGCCGCCGTGTCGCTGCTCTGCGAGTACGACTATCTCGGGAAGGGCGGAGACGGCGGAGCAGCTTCACCGGGCGAACTCCTGACGGAACTCACGGCGAAGCTGCTCAACCTGTAAGTATTTTCTCCCCTATTTGAGGGTCTCGGTGATGACCTTGCGGCCGGCATAGTCCAGATGACCGTGTTTGGCCACGAAGTCCTGGATCATCTGGGCGGTCTGGTAGTTCAGGGCGCGGCCCTGGTCCTTGCGCGGGCTGTCGCTCACGGAAGCCGCATAGCTGTTGGTCACGACCCTGTAGCTGTTCTTGAGGTTCAGCTTCTTGCCGTCGGGGCCGTACAGCACCAGGTTCTTGATCTTGGAAGGCGTCTTCTTGTCGCGGACGAGTTCGCAGGTGATGCCGCTCACCACCGGGAAACGGTCCTCGTCGGCCTCGTAGCAGGCCAGGAGCATCTGGCGCAGCTCCTCGCCGGTGAGGGTCATCTCCACGGAATCGTTGCCGAACGGGTCGAGCTTGAGGATGTCGGACACCGTGAACGGGCCGGCCGGCAGATAGTCGTAGCGCACGCCGCCGTAATTCACGAAGCCCACGTCGGCGCCGGCCATTTCGCGGAAGGAGTCGGCCATCAGGATGCCCAGTTCCTCAAAGGAGGTGAAAGGCTTGTCGATGGTGCCCACCACGCGCTCGAACTCGGGGTTGTTGCAGAAGAATTCCGTCATCACCTCCACGATCCTGTTCTTCTTCGGGTAGCTCTGGACCTCGATGTTCTCGGCCTTCTTGGCGATCACCTTGCCTCCGTCCACGGTCAGCGTGGAATGGGTGACACGCTGCAGGCGATTCACGTTCTGGGTGATCAGCACGCCGTTGTGGATCTCGCCGCCGGCGAGCTGGGTGTGCGAGTGGCCGCTGACGATGAGGTCCACCCACGGAAGCCGCGCGGACATCTCCACGTCGCCCTCGTAGCCGATGTGGGACAGGAGGATGACCACGTCGCACTTGTCGCGCAGCCAGCTGTACTTCTGCAGCGTCTCCTCCGGCGGAAGGAAGGTGAAGCCCTTGCAGTTGTCCGGATGGGAATCCGGGTGGCCGGAGGTGCCGATCTGCACGATGCCCACGACACCCACGGTCATCCCGTTCACGTCGAAGATCTCGTACGGACGCAGGTGCATTTTCAACGACGGATCCGGAATGACGTTGCAGCAGATGTAGTCGAAGGTGGACAGGTTGATCAGATTCGTCAGGCCTGCGGGGCCGGAGTCGAACGCGTGGTTGCCGAGCGTGGTGGCCTTGAAGCCCACCTGGTTCATCAGGGCCACCATCGGGTAGGCCGGAATCTCGTAGATGTCGTTCAGCGGGTCGCCGGTGCGGTTGTCGCCCGCGGACAGGATGAGCAGCGAAGGGTACTCCGCCCGCAAGCTGTCGGCGATGGCCGCCAGCTGGGGGAAGTTCTGGATCTTCGCGTGCATATCGTTGGCCGAAAGGATATGGAGTTCCTTCGGCTGGGCCGTGGCGGAGAGTGCAAGCGCGGCCGCGGCCAGGGTCAGCAGGATTCTTTTCATAGGTCCTTCATTTTATATTTGACGGTCTGGCCTTCGCTCAGCGGGGCGTCCAAGTCGATGGGGTGGCCCCAGGCGTCGAAGACATCTACTTTCTCGACCAGGGAGAGGTCGAACTTGCGCAGTTTGAAGTACCTCAGCAGCGCGTTCCGGACTTTCGCCCCCTCGAAGATGTCGAGGGTCCGGCGGTTGACTTTCACTTTCATATGGGTCAGGATTTAAGTTTCTATCCTTGCAAATATAGTAAAAAAGTCAAAGAAAAAGGCCGCCTTGCGGCGGCCGGGCTGTTCATCAGAATCCTAACACATACCGCAACGTAACAGCCGGGGTAAAGACATTCAGCTTTTTTCCTTCGCTGTAAATAAAATCACTGTGTTGCGTGGTGACTTGATTTATTACGACACTCTTCTGCAACAACAGACCCAGGGCAAGCGCGCTCCTGCGTCCTATTCTCCATCCAACTTGCGGTTCAACGAACAAACCATTGTAGTGAAACTCCTTCTTACCTTCGCTGGGAGTCGACCCAGAGGCATAGTACTGAGGCCGGTCAGGGGCATAGTACGATAAAACGGAGATCGCATATCCTGCATCCAGATTGGCGTAGAATCTCTCCTTTCCATAACCCAGGCGAAGAAATACCGGGATGCCCAGTTCGTTGCAGAACGTCCGGCTGGGAGACCCGTCCCTGGTGACGTATTGAAGGCAGGGCTTGGCATATCGTACCCCGGCACCGGCACCGGCCCTGAAGCCGCCGCCTAAATCATATTGGGCTACAAATTCGGGGGCAAAAGTGGCCAGGGGGCCTTTCCCGATGCCGACACCGGCCACGAACTCCAAGGAACAGGATACGCGGCTTTGTGCCAGGAGCGAGAAAGATGCCAGACAAAGAACGAGAGGGACAAGAGTCTTCTTGACAAGGATTGCAGGTTTCTTCATAACTACTTGGATTTAACTACAAATATTAAAACGGACAACACCTCCATATACTGCCCGATGGCCTAATTCGATAAAAAGATAGATAGGGGTCAGTTTGCAGCGGATTCCCCACCGAAGACGCTCTTTAACGAATTCACGAACGACGTTCTGATTGCAGCCGTTTCGACTTCCGACATCCCCAGATCCTTGCAATCCTGCTCCAAGGCTGCCAACACGGCCGCGTAGCTTTCGTCAAACCCGGCCTCTCCCGGGCCCTTCGCCGCTGACAGAGCCTCTTGCTCCTGATACTTCGCCGGACGCAGGCTCAGGGCATAGTACCCATTGGGAACGGCCGAGAGCAGGACCATCTCTTCCGGATTGAAAATGTAGATATCGAACGGCGCCGGACCCAGGCCGAAAGCAGGCGCCGTCACCGTCTTGTGTTCCCTGTCCACTGAGTACGAGAACGCCTTTCCGGTGCTCGGATCTATGACCCGTTTGAACCAAAACATCTTCTTCATAGTACCCGCTTCCGGGAAACGGAAGCACACATAGGCTATCATCGATTCTTCCTCAAATGACCACGCATCGATATATGGCCCATAGGGAAGCGCTGGCGAACACAAAACGAGGGCGGTTTCCCCCGGGATGATGATTCCCCGTTCGTCCAGTTTCACAGAACGCATAACATCACCTTTCACCCAAGTCGTGCCCGCCAGCGACATCAGCGGAATCGGTGTCTTCGACCGCAATTCCATCACCTCGGGATCCTCTGGGTCCCCCTCCCACGTCATCCCACAAGCCACCATTAACAGCCCCGAGAAAAGTAAAAGAATTAAGACTTTTGTTTTCATATGACTATTTTCTCCAAAAATACAAAAACTTGAAACATATTATTGCTATTCCTTTTATCATCGGCTCAATTGCCTCCATAATTTGTCTATCTTCAGAACTCCACCCTCCAGCTGAAGTTCGGCAGGATCGGCAGCAGGGCGACCTCCTTCCAGGATTCCGTACCCGTATCGAAATACAGCATAAACGGGTTGAAGTGGTTCGTCACGTTGCACACGCCCAGGTTCACCGT
>JAFYZZ010000095.1 GCA_017548445.1 Bacteroidales bacterium
ACACAAAAAATCTGATTTGGCCTAATCGTGCCGAAAAAATAATGTTAAAATTGGGGCCGAAGCGGTCCGCTCTTGGGCCGGGGCGTCCGCCGTGACACCGGCCGTAGCCGGGGCCGCGGCGGATTCGCCGGCCTGCGCAAGCATCGCTGCTTGCTCCTGGTTATGATAAATGGTTGGAATTGTGGTGTCTTTCGTGCCCGGGAGGAAGATGCCCAGGGCGAGGGCCGCTACGGCTGCAGCCAGGCCCAAACCGGCCCACTTCACCCAGCCCCAGACGGGGGCGGCGGGGGCGGCATCGGCATCCAGACGCGCGGACACGGCTTTCCAGACGCGGCGGGAGGGCTTTTCCGCGGCGTCTGCGAGCATCGACCTTACCTGAAGGTCGAAATCGTCCATATGCTTGTCCTGCATCTTAATACCTTTCTTTAATCTTTGTCTGCAACAGCGTCCTCGCCCGCTGCAACTGCGAGCGAGATGTGGTCTCGGAGATCCCGAGCGCCTCGGCGATCTCCTTGTGCGAATACCCTTCGATCACATACATATTGAAGACCGTCCGGAAACCCGGCGGCAGGGCGGCGATCATCTTCATCAGGTCGTCGTAGCCTATCCGCTGGATGGCGGTCGGGTCGTCGCTGGTGATGTTCCACGCGGCGTCCACGTCTTCGGAGTTCTTGAGTGCGTCCTTCTTTCTGAGACTCATCAGTGCCGTGTTGACAAAGATCTTGCGGGCCCAGCCTTCGAAGGAGCCTTCTCCCGAATAGCTGTCCAGTTTGGAGAAAAGGGTTACGAAACCATCCTGGAGGATGTCCTCCGCCGCTTCCCTGTCGCCCATATACCGCAGGCAGACTGCGAACATTTTGGCGGACAGGTGGTCGTAGATGGCCTTCTGCGCGCGGCGCTCGCCGCGTTTCGCCCCTTCGATCCATTCTGCTTCCCGAGTGTTAAGATGCTTCTTGTTGGGGAAAAGTTGCATCCGTTGCCCGTTTTTTTATTTCCTGCGAAAATAGCCAATTTTTCTCACAAAAAATACATATTTTTGTCTTCGCAATGCGTAGGCTCCTCCCATATCTGGTCCTGTTTCTTTTCGCCTGCAGCCTGCACGCGCAGGTGGCGGACGGCACGGACCTGTTCCTGACCGCGGCGGCGGAATATGCGGAGGGCAACCACGCGCTGGCGAAGGAGCATTTCCTCCGGTTGCACGCGCAGGATCCGGAAGATGACGCCGTGAACTACTACCTGGGCCTGTGCGAGCTGGCGCTGCAGGAACTGGACGCCGCCGGGGAACATCTCGAAGCGGCCGCCCGGGCCGACTCGACGAATACCTGGTACATCTATGCCCTCGCTTCGCTCTATGACGCCAAAGGAAACCAGATGCGCGCCGGAGAACTGGTGGAGAAACTGGTGAAGATGGCTCCGGGCCTGTACAACAACTCCCAGACGCTTTCGATGGTGGCGGACGCCAAGGCGGCCGCCCGGCAGGATTCCGTGGCGCTTTCCTATTACAACCAGGCCCTGGAGATGGACCCGGAATACGCCCCGGCGCAGGTGGGCCGGATGGAACTGCTTCGCCGGATGGGCAATTTCCCCGCTTTTTTCGCCGGCCTGGAAGCGTTCATCCGCAACGATGCGGTCCGGCCGGAGTTCAAGAGCAACTACCTGACCGTGATGATGGACAATATCGACTCCCCGTTCTACTGGGTTTGGGGCGACACCATCAACCGGCTGGTGGACCTGGACCGCGAGATGCACCCTGCCGACTACGACATCCAGCTGCTCAAGCTGCGTATGTGCTACATCAAGCAGGACTGGCAGGCGGTGCTCGACCAGTGCGACGTGATGGCCGCCCTGGGGCGCGAAGAGGGGAACAACGACCATCTGGCCGAGGCCCTCTCGATCAAGGGCGACGTCCTGTATCAGCAGATGGAGGACAGCAAGAAGGCCTACGAGGCTTATGAAGAGGCCCTGAAGGCCGATCCCGACCGCACCTCGGTGCTCAACAACTACGCCTACTACCTGTCCCAGGAGGGGAAGCAGCTGCGCAAGGCGCTCAAGATGAGCCGGCGCACCGTGGAGCTGGAACCCGACAACGCCACCTACCTGGACACCTACGGCTGGCTGCTCTATCTGCTCAAAAAGTCCAAGGAGGCCAAGCCGTATTTCAAGCACGCGATGCTCTATGGCGGCAAGGACAGCGCAGTAATCCTGGAGCATTATTCCAAGGTCCTCGAGGCCTTGGGCGAAGACGACCTCGCCTCCTACTACAAGAACCTGTCGGAACAGAAGAGCCGATGAAACATCTGCCGTCCATACTTTGCGCTTTGCTCCTGCTTGCAGCCCTGCCGGGCGCCCGGGCGCAGAACACGGCCGCGCAGGAATCCAAGCGGGCTGCGCTCCAGAAGGAGATCGCCCAGCTGGAACAGCAGATCAAGGAGAACACCGCGCGCAGCAACAGCGCCCTGGGCGAACTGACCCTCGTCCGCAAGCAGATCGCCACCCAGCGGAACCTGGTGGAGGAGAGCGAGCGGGAAATCCGGCGGATCTCGGACACCATCGCCGTGCGTGAGGCGGCTGCGGACCGGCTGCAGATGCGCCTGGAGACGATGGAGGAGCATTTCCACCGGCTCGTGCGCAATGCCTATAAGAATCGCGACGCGCGCGTGTGGTACTCGTACCTCCTATCCAGCCGGGACCTCGGCCAAGCCACCCGCCGCTACGCGTATCTGCGCGACCTCTCCGGCGAGATGAACACCCAGGCGCGCAAGCTCAAGCAGCTGCGCGCCGAACTCGGCGAGGAGCTGATCCGGCTGGCAGCCCTGCGCAGCGAGGCGGAGAACGTCAAGGCGGAACACGAACAGGAACTCAAGGGGCTCCGGAAGGCCGAACTCCGGTCGGACCAGCTGGTGACCGACCTGAAGAAAGACAAGAACATCTACCAGAAGCAGCTGAATACCAAGCGCAAGCAGGTGGAGGCGCTGAACCGCGAGATCGAGCGGATCATCGCGCAGGCCCTCGAGGAGGCCCGGAAGAAGGAACAGGCCGCCAAGAATAAGAAGACGGACGGCCAGAAAACGGATACCAAACCGGCGGTGGACGTCAAGCTTTCCGGCGAGTTCGCCGCCAACAAGGGCAAGCTGCCCTGGCCGGCCGACGGTCCGGTGGTGGAAGGTTTCGGCAAGCACAACCATCCGGTCTACACGTCCCTGGTGATGCCTGCCAACAACGGTGTGAACATCGGCCTGTCCCGGGGTGCCGAGGTGCGCGCGGTCTTCGACGGGGAAGTGAAACGCATCATCGTGATGCCCGGATACGGGCGCTGTGTGCTGGTCCAGCACGGCACCTATTTCACCTTCTACTGCAAGCTCGGCGAGGTTTCCGTGAAATCGGGCGACAACGTCAAGACCGGCCAGCGGCTGGGCGCCATCGACACGATCGACGGCCAGACCCAGCTGCATTTCGAGGTCTGGAAAGAGAAGGATCCGGAGAATCCGGAACTGTGGCTGCGGAAAAAATAGGAACTAACCCACCACCCACACCAGGACGTGACGGTCGAAGGTGATGTACTCGAGTTCGAGTTCCTCTTCGTATCCGTCCTTGTCCGTGAAAGTGGCTTCCAGTTCGCCCTCGCCGCGCAGGCGGAAATCTTCAATCTCGATCTGCTCGGCAAAGTCCACCTTGTACTGCGACATCTTCTTGTAGATGGCTTCCTTGGCGCACCAGTAGATGGCCAGCTGCTCGTTGCGCTCGTCCTCGTCGAGTTCTTCCACTTCCTCGATCTCGTCTTCCGAAAGGGCCTTCTTCTTGACGGCGGAGAAATCACGGTCCAGCGATTCGCAGTCGATGCCCACCTCCTCCGTGGGGTTGAGGATGACGGCCACGTAGCGCTGCGTGTGGGTGATGCTGATGTTGATGGCGGAATTCTCGATGTACGGCTTGCCGTTGTCGTGGTGGCTCAGGTAAACCTTTTCTTCGAACATAGCGTCCAGCAGGGCCCGGACGGCCAGTTTCTGCTTGCGCAGGGATTCGCTTCGGATGTAGGAGATTTCCTCCATTTCGTCGGAGGGGACGCTTGAGAGTTCGCGGAGTTCCGCTTCGGATTCAGTGATTTGCCAGACGCCTATGCGCGAGTGATAGTCGTCGTCGAGATCCTTGATGAGATATAGGGCCATAAATAGTTTATAACGTCGCAAAGATAATGAATTTTTGTATATTTGCGTGTTTTTTCTGAAAGACGTCATTTTATACGATATGGATTATCTTTCCAATGATAAGCTGGTCATCGTGGGAGCCGCAGGTATGATCGGTTCCAATATGGCCCAGACTGCGCTGATGCTCAAGCTCACGCCCAATGTCTGCCTGTACGACGTGTATGAACCCGGCCTGCTCGGTGTCGTGGCCGAAATCGACCACTGCGCTTTCGAGGGCGCCAATGTCACCTGGTCGACGGATCCCGCCGTCGCCTTCAAGGATGCCAAATATATCGTTTCTTCCGGCGGTGCCCCCCGAAAGGAGGGTATGACCCGTGAGGACCTGCTCAAGGGCAACTGCCAGATTGCCGAGGAGTTCGGCAAGAACGTGAAGAAGTATTGCCCGAAAGTCAAGCACATCGTCGTGATCTTCAACCCGGCGGACCTTACCGGTCTGGTGGTCCTGCTCCACTCTGGCGTCAGGCCCGAGTGCGTGACCACGCTCGCCGCCCTGGACTCCACCCGTCTCCAGGAGAGCCTGGCCCGCACCTTCGGCGTGCAGCAGAGCAAGGTGACCGGCGCCTACACTTATGGAGGCCACGGTGAGGTGATGGCCGTCTTCGCATCCAAGGCCCTCATCGACGGCAAGCCGCTGTCCAAGCTCCCCCTCTCGCCTGAAATGTGGGCGCAGATCAAGTACAAGACCGTCCAGGGCGGTTCCAACATCATCCGGCTCCGTGGCCGCACCTCCTTCCAGAGTCCGGCCTACAACGCCATCAAGATGATCGAGGCCGCGATGGGCGGCGAGAAGTTCACCTGGCCCTCCGGCTGCTATGTCAACAATGCCGACTATCAGAACGTGATGATGGCAATGCCTTCCGTGATTGACGCGGACGGCGTGCATTTCACCGATCCCGTGGGCACTCCGGAGGAACTGGCCGAACTGAAGGCCTCCTACGAGCACCTCTGCGAGATGCGTGACGAGGTCATCAACCTGGGCATCATCCCGCCGGTATCCGACTGGAAGAAGGTGAACCCGAACCTGTAGGCGGAATTTGCACGAAACCGATCCGGGGTGTGGCGCAGTTGGCTAGCGCATCTGGTTTGGGACCAGAGGGTCGAAAGTTCGAGTCTTTTCACCCCGACCTAGAACCCTGATATGGAAGCGATTATCGAAGCACGCGGCATCCGAAAGAGCTTCGGGACCCTGGAGGTCCTGAAGGGGATCGATTTCAGCGCCGCTCCCCGCGAGGTCGTGGCCATTATGGGCGCTTCCGGCGCTGGCAAATCCACCCTGCTTCAGATACTCGGCACGCTGTCCGCTCCCGACGCCGGCAACCTGTGCATCGACGGGACGGACGTCCTGGCGCTGAAAAGCGACGCGCTGGCCGCCTTCCGCGGCAGGCGCATAGGTTTCGTGTTCCAGGCGCACCATCTGCTGCCGGAATTCACCGCTGAGGAAAACGTGATGATTCCCGCGCTGATTGCCGGAGTGCCGATGAAAGAGGCGCGTGCCAAGGCGGTCCGCCTGCTCGACGAAATGGGGCTGGAAGGCCGCCTGGACCATAAATCCGCTGAATTATCGGGAGGTGAGCAGCAGCGCGTCGCCATCGCCCGCGCCCTGGTGGGCGACCCGGCGGTGCTCTTCGCCGACGAACCCACAGGCAACCTCGACTCCGTGACCAAGCAGGAAATCCACCGGCTCTTCTTCGAACTGCGCGAGCGGCTCGGGCAGACCATCGTCATCGTGACGCACGATCCGCAGCTGGCGGGCCTGTGCGACCGTACCTTGAATATGAAGGACGGGCGGTTTATTTAGGAAGGGCTTCCAGCAGAAGTTCGAAGAGGCGGGGCTTGGCGTAACGTTCAAGTTCCGCTTCTTCGATCCAAAAGTAACCTTCCGGGAGGAGGGGTTCTTCCGCCGGTTCCCAAAGATAAAAATCCACCAGGAGCGTCCGGTGTGTCAGCTGGTGCTTGACCCCCTTTCTCATTAGCTGCAGATGGCATTTCGGAGCGGAGCGACCGAGGGGGTCAGGGGGAACCTTCCCCCTGTCATCGGCCCCGCCGGAGAACCGCTCGTCCCGGACGAGCGGTTCGAATAACCCCGCCCAAATGTCGCCGGTGCCGCGTTTGCGGATGGCGGTGCGGCCTTGGAAACGCACATAGACATAGTCGAAGCGGCGAGTCTGCACGTCGGGGCCTTTCTGCCGGACCGGCAGCCGGTCCGTCTGCCCGGTGGCCAGGGCTTTGCAGGAGGCGGCGAGGGGGCAGAGCAGACAGGCCGGGGAAGCCGGGGTGCACTGGGTGGCACCGAAATCCATCATCGCCTGGTTGAAGTCGCCCGGGCGGTCCTGGGGAATCAGCGACTGGGCGAGGGCGGTAAACTCCTTTTTGGCGGCCGTGGAGCCTACCGGGGTGGCGATGCCGAAATGCCGGGCCAGCACGCGGTATACATTGCCGTCCACGACGGCGGCCGGAATGCCGAAGGCGAAAGACGCGATGGCGGCGGCGGTGTAGTCGCCCACGCCTTTCAATGCGCGGATGCCTTCCAGCGTGTCGGGAAACCGGCCCAGCGCGGCGATCTGCCGGGCGGCTGCGTGCAGGTTCCGGGCGCGGCTGTAGTAGCCCAGGCCCTGCCAGAGCCTGAGGACCTCGTCCTCATCGGCGGCGGCGAGCGCCTGCACGTCCGGAAAGGCCTGCAGGAAACGTTCCCAATAGGCCTGCCCCTGGGCGATGCGCGTCTGCTGGAGGATGATCTCGCTCAGCCAGATGGCATAAGGGTCGCGGGTGCGGCGCCATGGAAGGTCCCTGCCGTGGACGTCGTACCAGTCCAGGATGGTCTCGGAAAAGGAATGCATACTGCAAAAATAGCAAATTGTGGGCGTATCCCGTTTTTTTCCTATTTTTGTATGCTGATAAAAACGGATTCAACGTGAGAAAGATCAAGATTGTCTTCTGCATTGCGGCCGCCCTGCTGGCCGGACAGGCCGTATCCGCCCAACAGGAATGGACGGCCGGCATCGGATATGCCACCACCTCTTTCAACGGGGAGGAGTGCTCCTCCTTCCTCGCCAACCATCCGATGCGCGGTTTCTATGCTGGCGTTAGCCGCGAGTTTTATTTTTCCGCGCTGGCCGGGCTGACCTTCGAACCGGGCGTCTTCTATGTATATCAGTCCGCCCAGAACGACCGTGACCTCACGCCCAAGTTCATCAAGATGCACTATCTGTCCCTGCCGCTCAACGTCAAGTACACGGTGGAATTCACGCCTACCATCCGGGGGGCGTTCTTCACCGGTCCCGTGGCGAACGTGGGACTTTTGGGCAATGTGTTCGAGAATGACAAGATCGTCACCAACACGAATCTGTCGGACCCGATGCACCGCCTGATCCGGGTGAACGCCCAGTGGGATATGGGCGTGGCCTTCACCGTGGCCGAGGCCCTTCAGCTGCGCATAAGCTACGCCCTCGGGATGAGCCGGCTCATCCCGGAGCAGAATATACGTTCCAATACCTTTACGGTAGGCGCGGGGTTCCTCTTCTAGGCCTCCTTGGCCTCTTTGGCGGCTTTGCGCTCGTCAAGCTTCTCCTGAACCTTTCCCTTGGTCTCGGCGTAGAGGTCCTTCACTTCCTCGCCGATCTCGGCGGCCTTGACCTTGGCCTTCTGGGCCACTTCGGCGGCTTCTACCTTCAGTTCTTCGGCCTTGACTTTCGCCTTTCCGGCAAGTTCTTCAGCCTTGATCTTGGCATACTCCTTGGCCTCTTCGAACGTCACTTTGCCGTCGCCGTTGAGGTCCATCGCCTTCTTTTTGGGTTCTTCGCTCATAGTATCTTGATTTTAGTGGTTCTTTCTCTTACAAAAATAGCAATTTCTCCGGATTTGCGTCCGAAAAAACGTATATTTGGCATATGAATGTGGTCTTGATCGTCATCGCCGTCCTGATTGGGGCAGTCGGCATCGTGGGCAGCGTCATCCCGGGCATCCCCGGTCCGCCGCTCAGCTGGGTGGGCCTGCTGCTGATGTATTTCTTCGGTGGCACCAACGGCGCCGGCGAAGAGATGACGCTGACTTTCCTGCTGGTCTGGCTGGCGGTCACCGTCGTCGTGACCATCGTGGATTATGTCGTACCCGCCTGGTTCACCAAGCTGACGGGCGGCAGCAAGTATGCGTCCCGGGGCGCCATCATCGGGCTGTTCGCGGGCCTCATCTTTCCGCTCCCTTTCGGAATGGTGGTTTCGTCGCTGCTGTTCGCCTTCCTGTTCGAACTGATCTTCGCCGGCAAGGGAACGGGCGCTTCGCTCAAATCCTCGTTCGGCGCCTTCCTGGGCTTCCTTTCCGGCACGGGCATCAAGCTGATTTCCTCGGCACTGATGCTCTATTACATCATCGTCTACATCTAGAACAGCCCCACAACCGCGTTCCAGATCAGAAAACGGGCGAACTTGCCCACCAACAGCAGCACGAAGGTCCACCCGGGGGTGGTTCTGTAGAAGCCGAGCGCCAGCACGAGGATGTCTCCAATGACGGGGATACCGCTGAGCAAGGCCAGCCAGGCACCGTATTTCTGTACGGATTTCTGATGCTTTTCCAGTTTTTCACGGCTCACCTTGAGCCACTTCTCGATCCATTCCCATTTGCCCAGCCAGCCCAGTCCGTAGGTGAGCAGGCTGCCTACCCAGCTGCCCGCGGTCCCGGCCAGCAGACAGCCGACGGGCTCTTTCGTCGCCGCGAGGATGGCGATGTACAGGGCGTCGGAACTGAAAGGGAAGATGGACGCGGCCAGTGCGCTTCCCAGGAACAGACCCAGCAGGCCGAGACTCTGCAACCAGTCCATTTTTCAGGTTTATTCGAAGCGAAGCACGCGGTCCGCCCGGGCGCTGATGGAGTCGCGGTGCGAGATGAACAGTAAGGTCTTTCCGCCGTGGTAGCGGCTGTACAGGCGGTCAAGCAGGGTGGACTCGGTGCCGGCGTCCAGCGCCGAGGTGGCCTCGTCGAGGATGAGCGCGCCACCTTCACGCAGCAATGCGCGGGCGATGGCGATGCGCTGGCATTGTCCTTCGCTGAGGCCGCTGCCGGCTTCGCCGCAAAGCGTTTCCAGCCCGTCGGGAAGCTCATACACGAAATCGGCGACCGCCGTGTGCAGGGCGTCGCGCAATTCCTCTTCCGAGGCGTCCGCACGGGCGAAGAGCAGATTCTCGCGGATGGTTCCGCTGAGCAGGGAGTTGCCCTGCGGGACATACAGGAAATTGTCGCGCACGGCCGGTCCGGCAGGGAAGGCGCCTTCGGCGCCATAGACTTCGATGCTGCCGTTTTCCGGTTTCAGCAGACCCAGCACCAGCCGGCTGAGGGTGCTTTTCCCCGAACCCGTCGGACCCATTATCACGGTCATCGTGCCGGGCTCGAAATCGTAGCTGAAGGTCTCCAGGACGGCTTCCGGCCGTTCCGGATAATGGAAGTCAATCTCCGTCAGGCGGATGCCCGGAGCACCGGAGATGCGAATGGGAGCCTCGTCGGGTTCCTGCTCCAGTTGCTGCAGGTCCATCAGCCGCTCCACCGAGGCGGTGGCGTGGATGAATGCGGGAACCTGGCGGGCCAGTTCGGCGATGGGCCGCTGGACCTGGCCGACCAGCTGCAGGAAGGCGGTCATCATACCGTATGTGACGATGCCGTCCCGGATGCCCACCACGCCCCAGAGGAAGGCCGCTGCATAGCCGCCCAGGAATCCCAGGATCATAAAGGCGCGGGCTACGGCGTTGTAATTGATGCGGGTGACGGTCTGGTCCAGGACGTCTTTCTGGAGTATCCCAAGCCGGGTCAGTACGCGTTCCGTCCCGATCAGCGTCAGCACCACGATGCGTTTCTGCAGGTTCTCCTGCATCAGCTGCTGGACCTCGGCGTCCTGTTTGCGGATGCTTTCGGTAAGCGAGCGGAGTTTGCGGAAGAACATCCGCGAACCGACGACGGCCGCACCCATCAGGATCAGCAGTACCCAAAGCAGGTTCGGCGCCATCAGCATCAGGTATACGGAGGCGGCGATGAGCTGGAGCAGGGTGACCGCCAGGTCCGGAAAGCGAGAACAGAGCAGGTCCGTGACCACGCGTACATCCTCCTCGAGCCGGTTCACGGCGTCGCCGCTTCGGTAGGTCTCCCGTCCCGTGAAGCTGCTGCGCAAGACGCGGCCGAAGGTCTCCTTGCGCAGGTCGTTGCCGGTCCGGGCGATATTGTAGCTTTCCCAGGCGCCGGCGCAGACCGAACAGACAAGCTGGAGCAGCATAATGCCGAGCATAATGCCGATATGCAAGGGCAGCGGGGCGTCGGTCACGCCGGTGGCGATGTCCACCAGGCGCTTGCAGATCCACACGAAGCCCAGGGAGGCGGCGATGCGCACGATGCCGATCAGCACGCTGAGCGCGGCGCGTCCCCGGACGGGACGGGCCATCGGGCGCAGGCCGCGGAGTATTTGTCGGAGAGGAATCATCGATGGAAAAAGTCTTGGAAAACCCGCCGGATTCCTCCGATGAACAGAGTGCGAAATGCTTCCACGGGGGCGATGGACAGCACCTGGAGGAACCGGCGGAAGTGTTCGCCGAGTGAGAAAAGCTTACCTGCGAGATAGGCCTTGGGCCGGGGTCGGGCGTGCCGGGCGCCGCGCCCGAAATTACCGTCGGACAGGATCAAGTTGAGTACTCGCCGGGATTTGGACAGGCTAGATTCGTCATAAAAGGGGAAGTCCCCTTCCGGCAAGCCCAGGTCGCGCACGGCGATGCAGCCGAATAGCTGCCAGGGTCCGAGCAGCTGCATTCCCTTTAACATTTCGAGCAGTCGTGTCCGGTCGATGCTTTCCCTGCGTACGTGCAGCAGGCGCGTCCAGTCGCACAGATGACGGAACCCGATGCCGCTTCCGGCAAAATGATGCCAGGCGTGGTAGAATAGGTAGAAAGCATTGAAAGTATCGGCCGGGGTGTATACGGATACGTCGCTGAAGTTCAGCGGAACCAGGCCGCTGGAGAGCCCGTCGGCCTCGATCGTCCTGAAGTAACGAGTCAGGCGACGGGTCTCGGGGACCATCGAGTATAGATGAAGTTCGATTTCCGCCCCGCCAATCCAGAGCTGCCAATGCTTGCCGTGGAGTTGGTCATCGACCTTGTCGGCAAGGGGAGTTAGAATATGGACAGCATCTTCCAACCTTTCCGGGCCGATGTACAGGTCGATGTCGCCGCATTCGCGCAGCGGTGGGTTGGGATAATAACTGGCGACACCCTGCCCCTTGAGCAGGATACAGGGGATGCCCTCTTGCTGAAGGGCGGTGACGACGCGTTCGATGGCTGCGTTGAGCTTGCGGTGCGTGTTCAGGATTTGGTAGAGCAACCTTTGCATCTGCGCGGATGTCTCCGCCGGAACCGGGAAGCCGCCGCGCAGCAGGTAGTCGTAGACGAGTCCGCGGGTCGTCTGACTCTCCGCCAACCGCATAATCTCTGTAAGGACTTGTCCGTCGATGGATGCCGGCTCGATCCCGGCAAGACGGTCTCCCCACAGGGCGGCGCGCAGAAGAGCCAGATATGCCTCGGTCCCCGTCATTCGCAAACGATTCCGGCTTTTTTCCAGGAAGCGATCAGTCTCCGGGCGTCGGCGCGGGCGGTCTCCTCGGAAACATCGTAGCGTTCCGTCAGCAACGGAACCATATCTTCCGCGTCGAAGTCCCTGTCTTGGAGGGCGTTCCAAAGATAGGCGGCCGTTTCGTTCATCGAAATCACCTTGCTGAAATCGATGCGGGAGAGTTCGTCTCCCGTGACGATGTACTCGCTGCCCAGCGGGCGCAGTACGAGTCCTTCCAGTATTCTCATATCAAACGTTTGTAGATGGCAAGCAAATAGCGTCGGACCGGCCACAGGAGACGCCAGAAGCGGCCCTTGCCCGGAACACGGCGGCGACCGTCGGGACGGAGGATTTCCGTGACGGTCCCGACTACGTCTCCGGTCGTGCAGGTCTCGGTTCCCCGCAGGTTGCCGTCGCCCATCAGGGTGAGGGCGTCTCCGTCGCGGGCGATGACGCGGTGCAGGACATAGCGGCCGTCGGCGTGCATCAGCACGATGTCGCCCACGGCAGCGCCGTCCATCCTGCGCAGCACCACACGGTCCTTGCCGCCCCGGATGAAAGGCAACATACTGTTTCCCGAAGGAGTAATGACGGCTTCCCGTCCTTCGCGCAGGACGGTCGCCACCTCGCCGAGGAGGATGTCGTTGGGGATGATGCGTCTATCCATCGACGGTACTGTGACAGAGCCGGGCCGCCGCTTCATCGGGAAGACAGCGCAGCAGGAAACAGGGGATTTCCGTGGCGATGGCAGCCAGCGTCACGTGTTGGGCGTCCGTCACTTCCCGGAACGGGCGGAAGCCCGAAATGGAAGACAGGACCGAGGTGTAGGCCTGTACGGTGTCCAGACGTTCGATGGCATTTTCCGGCGCCTGGCGGATCCGGACGATAGCCCCGACGGGCGCATCTTCCGCCTTGTAGCAGGGAGTCTTCCCGCTCCAGGGCGTGCCGAACACGTGCACCTTTCCGTCCACGATCCTCAGGACCGGGTTATCGTCGTTGAGCAAGGTAGTACCCTCGATATACTTCAGCCATAAGGAGCTGTGGGTGCTTTTCCCGGTGCCGCTTCGTCCAAGGAAGAGGAACCCCCGTCCGCCGTGAACGACCACGGACGCGTGTATCTCCAAAGCGGAACGGGATGCCGAAGCGAAAGTGTACATCAGCATCAGGGAATTGTTGACGGCGAAAGTCTGCGAGGCGGGACTGCCGCAGGTATAGAGGAATCCGTGACGGAAATCACGGTCGAACGAGAGGAGCCCGGAAAACGGGACGCCAGGCATCGAAGCGAATTCTGCCAGGAATCCTTCTCCGGTTCGCTTCAGGTTCAAAACCGGGACACCCTCTTTCTCCGGAGCCTGGTAAAGGATTCCCCCGTCCGTGGCGGGCGGTTCGGAAACCACCGTCAAAGAAAAGAGGAAGGAGGCTGGGTCCAATGCCGGATCCGACTCGAACGGGTCGTAGTTGGACAATCTGCCCGATACCGGATGGGTGTCCGGCAATTCCAAGGAGAAAGTCAGTCCCGCTACCTGAAAAATGCGTTTCATAGATCAGGAATCCAGTTTAAGCACGGCCATAAAAGCGCTCTGCGGCACCTGGACGGTGCCAATCTGGCGCATCCGCTTCTTGCCTTCCTTCTGCTTTTCGAGCAGCTTGCGCTTGCGGGTGACGTCGCCGCCGTAGCACTTGGCCGTCACGTCCTTGCGTACCTGCTTCACCGTCTCGCGGGCGATGATCTTGGCGCCGATGGCCGCCTGGATGGGGATGTCGAACTGCTGGCGCGGAATCAGTTCCTTGAGCTTCTCGCACATCCTGCGGCCGAAAGTGTAGGCGTTGTCCTCGTGGATGAGCGTGGACAGGGCGTCGGCGGGCTCGCCGTTGAGGAGGATGTCCAACCGGACGAGCTTCGCCGGGCGGAACCCCGTGACGTGGTAGTCGAACGAGGCGTAGCCCTTGGAAATGGTCTTCAGCTTGTCGTAGAAGTCGAAGACGATCTCCGACAGCGGCATATCATAGGTCAGCTCCACGCGGTCGGCGGTGATGTAATGCTGGCCGACGAGCGTGCCTCTGCGGTCCAGGCAGAGTTTCATAATGGGGCCGAAGAACTCCGATTTGGAGATGATCTGCGCCCGGATGTAGGGCTCCTCGATGTGGTCGATGAGTGTCTGGGCCGGCAGCCCCGAGGGGTTGTGCACGTCCACCACCTCGCCCTGCGTCGTATAGACCTTGTAGGAAACGTTGGGGACGGTGGTGATCACGTCCATATCGAATTCCCGGAACAGGCGCTCCTGCACGATCTCGAGGTGCAGCAGCCCCAGGAACCCGCAGCGGAAGCCGGAGCCCAGCGCGAGCGAACTCTCGGGTTCGTACACGAAGGAGGCGTCGTTCAGCTGGAACTTCTCCAGCACGGCGCGCAGTTCCTCGAACTTGTCGGCCTGCACGGGATACATTCCCGCGAAGACCATCGGCTTCACTTCCTCGAAGCCCGCGATGGCTTCGGCGCAGGGATTCGCCACGTGGGTGATGGTGTCGCCCACCTTCACCTCCGTGGCGCTCTTGATGCCGGTGATCACGTAACCCACGTCGCCGCAGCCGATCTGCCCGGTGGGGACGAGTTTCATCTTCAGGATGCCCACCTCTTCCACCTCGTAATCCATTCCCGTGGCGAAGAACTTCACCTTGTCTCCCTTGCGGATGCATCCGTTGAAGATCTTGAAATAGGCGATCACGCCGCGGAAGGAGTTGAACACGGAGTCGAAGATGAGGGCCTGCAGCGGCCCCTCCGGGTCGCCCTGCGGGGCGGGGATCCGCTCCACGATGGCATCCAGGATGGGCGCCACGCCCTCGCCCGTGCGTGCGGAGACCTTGAACACCTCTTCCGGGCTGCAGCCCAGCAGGTCGCAGATCTCATCGGTCACGACCTCGACCTGGGCGGATTCCATATCGATCTTGTTGAGGACCGGGATGATCTCGAGGCCGTGGTCGATGGCCATATAGAGGTTGGAAATGGTCTGCGCCTGCACGCCCTGCGAGGCGTCCACGACGAGCAGGGCGCCTTCGCAGGATGCAATGCTTCTCGAAACTTCATAGGAGAAGTCCACGTGGCCCGGGGTGTCGATGAGGTTGAGCTTGTAGGCCTCCCCGCGGTAGTGGTGGACCATCTGGATCGCGTGGCTCTTGATCGTGATGCCCTTTTCCTTCTCCAGGTCCATATCGTCCAGCACCTGGTTCTCCATATCACGCGAGGCGAGCGTCTGCGTGAGTTCGAGCAGGCGGTCGGCCAGCGTGCTCTTGCCGTGGTCGATGTGGGCGATGATGCAGAAGTTCCGGATGTTCTTCATCTGGCTCAGAAGAGCTTGTTCACCTGTGCGTAAACGTTGTCAGCGGTGTAGCCGAGCTTCTCGTCAAGCACCTTGTACGGTGCGGAGAAGCCGAAGGATTCGAGTCCCCAGACCGCACCTTCCGCTTCGGGAACGAGGCCCTGCAGGGTGACGGGCAGGCCGGCGGTCATACCGAACTTCTTCACGCCTGCGGGCAGCACGCTCTGCTGGTACTCCCTGGGTTGCTGGCGGAAGAGGCCCTCGGACGGCACGCTGACCACGCGGACCTTCTTGCCGTCGGCGCGGAGCAGCGCGGCACCGGCTTCCAGGGTGGAGACTTCGGAACCGGAAGCCACGAGGATGACGTCGGGGTTCTCGTCGGAACCGGCCACGACGTAGCCGCCCCTGGCCACCTGGGCGTAGTCGTTGCCCTCGGGCAGGTTGGCGATGTTCTGGCGGGACAGGATGAGGGCCGTCGGGGTGGCGGTGTTGGCCATCGCGAGCGCCCAGGCCTCGGTGGTTTCCCTGGCGTCGGCGGGACGCAGCACCAGCACGGAGTTGCGGCCGTGGTGGTTCTTGAGTTTCTCCATCAGGCGGATCTGGGCCTCCTGCTCGACGGGCTCGTGGGTGGGGCCGTCCTCGCCCACGCGGAATGCATCGTGGGTCCAGATGAACTTGACGGGGAGTTCCATCAGCGCGGCCATACGGACGGCCGGCTTCATATAGTCGGAGAACACGAAGAAGGTGCCGCAGGCGGGGATGACGCCGCCGTGCAGGGCCATTCCGATGCAGCAGCAGGCCATCGTAAGCTCGGCGACGCCGGCCTGGAAGAAGGCGCCGGTGAAGTCGCCGGCCTGGAATGCGTGGGTCTTCTTCAGGAAGCCGTCGGTCTTGTCGGAGTTGGACAGGTCGGCGGAAGCGCAGATCATATTGGGGACCTGCTCGGCGAGCACGCCGAGGCAGGCGGCGCTGGCGGAACGCGTGGCGTCATTGTCTTTCTGGACGCACTTGCTCCAGTCGATCTCAGGAGCCTTGCCGCTGAACCATCCGGCAAGTTCGACGGCCTTCTCCGGGTTGGCGGTCGCCCAGTCCTTTTCCTCGGCGTAGCGGGCGGCCACGATCCGCTTCAGTTCATCGGCCCGCTTGGCGTAGAGTTCCTTCACGTCGTCGAAGATGACGAAGGGGTTCTCGGGATCGCCGCCCAGGTTCCTGACGGTGTTCTTGTAGGCTTCGCCGCCCAGCGGGGCGCCGTGCGTCTTGCAGTTGCGCTCGTAGCTCGAGCCGTCTTCCTTCAGGGCACCCTTGCCCATAATGCACTTGCCGATGATGAGGGCGGGCTTGCCGGAGACTTTCTTCGCCTTTTCGATAGCGGCGCGGATCTGGGCGGCGTCGTTGCCGTTGATCTCGAAAACCTCCCAGCCGAGGGCACGGTACTTGGCGGCCGTGTCTTCGTTCATCACCACCTTGGTTTCCGTGGAGAGCTGGATGTCGTTGGAGTCATAGAACATCACGAGGTTGTCCAGGCCCAGCGTGCCGGCGATGCGGGCCGCGCCCTGGGAGATCTCCTCCTGCACGCCGCCGTCGGAAATGTATGCATAGACGGTTTCCTTCGCGAAGGTGGGGTTGCCGGTGCGGGCGGCGAGGAACTTGGCCGCGATGGCGGCGCCGACAGCGTAGGCGTGTCCCTGTCCGAGGGGGCCGCTGGTGTTCTCGATGCCGCGCGCGGGGTCGAACTCGGGGTGTCCCGTCGTGGGGGAGCCCCACTGGCGCAGGTTGGCCAGTTCGTCCAGGCTGAACTTGCCGGTGAGGCAGAGCTGGCTGTAAAGCATCGGAGCCATATGACCGGGGTCGAGGAAGAAACGGTCGCGGCCCGCCCAGGTGGGATTCTCGGGATCGTAGGTCAGGTATTCGCTGTAGAGCACGTTGATGAAGTCGGCTCCGCCCATTGCACCGCCCGGATGCCCGGACTTGGCTTTTTCGACTGCGGAAGCGGCAAGGATGCGGATGTTGTCCGCCGCGTGATTGAGAACGCTGATAGGATTAGCCATAGTACGTATATTTATATTTAGTTATTTCCGAATCGTACAAAGTTAGCAAATATTTTCAATATGCTATGGCACGGGATCGAAGCCCGAACCGCCCCAAGGATGGCAGCGCAGGATGCGCTTCAGCGAAAGCCAGAAGCCTTTGATTGGGCCGTATTTGCGGAAGGCCTCCAGGGCGTATTGCGAGCAGGTGGGGGTGAAGCGGCAGGTGGGCGGCTTGAGCGGCGAGATGCACAGCTGATAGAACTTGATCAGCAGGATGAAAGGGGCTGACAGCGCCCGTTTACAGGCCTGGAGGAAGGTCATTGCGCGGCGGAATGAGGGTCCGGTTCACGCCCGGAAAGACGGAGCGATATGCGCTGCAGGATATCGGTTACCTCAGCATAAATGGTCTGGAAATCAGCGACCTCCGGGTGTGAATAGCTGAGCAGGAGGTCGACTCCGCCGGCCGCCAGCAGCTGCTTCTGCAGGCGGTAGGCCTCGCGCAGGCGGCGCTTCAGCAGGTTGCGCCTGACCGCCCGCTTGAAGAACTTCTTGGGCACGGAAACCATAATGCGGTTGATGCCGCTTCCGTGCGCCGTCCAGCAGAAGCGCAGGTGTGCCGTAGCGCCCCATTTCCCGGAGGAAATGAGTGCGGCGACGGTCGTCTTTCCGCACAGCCGCTCCTCTTTGGAGAGGGTATGGCTTTGCGGTGCGTCCATTTACTGCCGGGATTGGAGGTAGAGTTCGACGGCCTTGCTGATGGAAGTGGCTTCCGGCGTGGGAGCCTGCAGGGCGATCCGGTAGCCGGCGCCCTCCAGGGCCTTCACGACGGCCTTGCCGAAGGAGATGAATTCGAGTTTTCCCTGCTCGAAGCCGGGGAAGTTGTCGTGCAGCGACACCACGTCGGCGGGGTTGCACAGCACGGCGAGGTCGTAGGAGGCCGGGTCCAGGTCCTTCAGGTCCTGGGGGACGGCCTTGACGAGGATGCCCACGGTATAGTCCAGACCGGCAGCGTCGAACAAGGACGTGATGGTGGCGGTGCTGGAGCCCTCGGACGCCGTGATGAGGAATTTCTCCCCCTTGTGCTTGGCGGTGACCAGCGCCACGATGGAAGCGGGCGTGCCGGTGCCGTAGAAGATCTTCCGCTTGCGGTAGACGATGTGCTTCTGCAGGTACATCGCCACGGCTTCCGTGGAGCAGAAGTACTTCATCGTCTCGGGCACCTTGAAACGCATCTCCTCGCAGAGCTTGAAGTAAGCGTCGATGGCGTGGCGTGACGAGAACACGATGGCGGTATAGTCGGGAAGACTGATGTGCTCCGCGCGGAACTCCCTTGCCGTCAGAGGCTCGATGACGAAGAACGGACGGAAATCGAGTTCTGCGCCGAACCTGCTCTGGAGAATCTCATAGGGAGCGGGATTGGACGGAGCGTGCTGGGATATCAGGATCTTCATTTGGCTGCAAAATGATCAAAAAAACACAACAACCGCGACCACGAGGGCGACGGGTACAATTTCAAGCCCGCAAAGATACAAAAATGTTGAAAATACATTGCAATGGCCGGCTAAAAATTGTCCGGAACGCAATATGGCGAACAGCCAGACGATGCCCACTTCCCAAAGCAGGACCCTGCGGACGACCGCATCGCCGCATCCGACCAGCGACAGGAGACCGGCGGTGGCAAGGACCAGTATCGTAAGCAGGATGAAATAGTTGTAGGGGGCGTGGTGCAGGGTGTCGGCCTCCTCGCCGGCCAGCCGGCGGGGCCTCAGGAGGAGATACATCAGCTCGCGGAAGAGCAGGAAAACGATTGCCGCGCCCAGGATGGCCGGGGCGGTCCAGGCGGCGGGAACGGCGGTCAGGACATCCGGCCGCCACAACCCATAGCGGTCGGCCACCAGGCAGAAGGGGAGGATGCAGGAAAGGGCGATGAGATTGCGCGTACGCGCCTGGCTGACGCTGTGCTCCAGTGCCGCGGCTCCGCGCGAGCGGTCGAAACTGAAGAGCAGGTCCGGAAGAAGGCGGAAGAAGTCCGGAAGCGCGACGAGCAGCAGCGCCACGGCGACGACGGCAAGCGCCTGGTTGGTCAGGACCTCCCTCCAGGGAAGGTCCGCCGTCATCGCGTCCAACGGGGTGGCGGACATCTCCAGGGTACCGCTCCGGAACAGGTCTTCCATCGCCTAGTTGCCCCGTTTTGCGTTGTAACCCAGGGAAGAGAGCAGGGCGACGACCTTGTCGCGCAGGTCGCCCTGGATGAGGATTTCCCCGTCGGAAGCCGATCCGCCCACGCCGCAGCGGGTTTTCAGCGTGCGGGCCAGGGCGGAAAGGTCTTCGCTGCGGCCGACGAAGCCCTCGACGAGCGTGACCTGCTTGCCGGCGCGGCGGCGCCGGTCGATGCGGACGACGAGCCGCTGCCTGTCCGGCGGGAGGGTGTCGGGTTCGCTCTCCTGCACGGTTTCATATTTGAAATCGGGGTTCGTGGAATACACGACCCCGAGCCGGCTTTTCCAGTCCTGTTGTGCCATATGGGATAATTTTTGCAAAGATAAGGATTTTTAATTGTACCTTTGCAGGTTATGAACGAGAAGAAATTCACCCTGTGGAACCGGATTTGTGCAGCCGTGGCCTTCATCGTCGCGACCGTCACCTATCTGCTCACCCTCGAGCCCTCCGCGTCCTATTGGGACTGCGGCGAGTTCATCGCCTCATCATATAAGTTGGAAGTGGGACACCCTCCGGGAAATCCGGTGTTCCAGCTCTTCGCCCGCTTCTTCACCCTGTTCGGCGACAATATGCACGCGGCCGTCCTGGTGAACGCTTTCAGCGCATTGTGCTCCGGCCTGACCATCCTCTTCCTGTACCTGACGATAGTCTGGCTGGCCAAGCGGCTCCTGCGGCCGTCCGCCGACGGCAGGTATTCCGCCGCCCAGGCCGTCGCCATCTTCGGTTCCGGGCTCGTGGGGGCCCTGGTGTACACCTTCTCGGACACCTTCTGGTTCTCCGCCGTGGAGGGCGAGGTCTATGCGATGTCCTCGCTGTTCACCGCCGCGGTGTTCTGGCTGATGACGCTCTGGTACGACCGTGCCGACGAGCCGCACGCGCTGCGCTGGATCGTGCTGATCGCCTTCCTGATGGGCCTGAGCATCGGGGTGCACCTGCTGAACCTGCTGGCCATTCCGGCGCTGGTCTTTATGTACTACTACCGCAGGCGGGAGGATAAGCCGTTCACTTTCTGGGAACTGGTCAAGATCCTGCTCGTGGGGGCGCTCATCCTGGGCCTGATGGTCTTCCTGTTCATCCCCTACCTGCCCAAACTCGCGGCGTACTTCGACCTCTTCTTCGTGAACGTGCTGGGGCTGCCGTACAACAGCGGCACGGCGTTCTTCATCGTGGCGCTGCTGGCCCTGCTCTTCTGGGGCATCTTCCGCACGCAGAAGAAGGGAAAGGTTTTCCTGAACACCGCGCTGCTGTGCGTGACGGTGATCACCATCGGCTTCTCCGTTTTCAGCATCGACATCATCCGTTCCTGCGCCAAGACGCCCACCAACGAGTATCAGCCGGACAACGCATTCACGCTGGTCCGCTACCTGGGCCGGGAGCAGTATGGCAGCACGCCGCTGGTTTACGGGCAGTATTACGGTGCGCCTTACGAGCTCAAGACCACGACCTACTGGGCGCCGCTGGACGGGAAATACAAGAAGGTGGACGGCCCGATCGACGCCCGGTACAAGTCTTCCGGCAAAATGCTCTTCCCCCGTATGTGGAGCACCAGTTCCGACGGGAGCTACGAGAATTTCTATGCCACCTATACCGGTGGCAAAGGCCGCAAGATTTCCGGTGCATCGGCGCGCAAGCCCTCGATGGGCGCCAACCTCCTCTACTTCTTCGATTACCAGATGAACTGGATGTACTGGCGTTACTTTATGTGGAACTTCGTGGGACGCCAGAACCAGGTGCACGCACCGACGCCGGGCAATATCTTCCACGGCAACTGGGAGAGCGGCATCGGGTTCATCGACCGCCTTCGCCTGGGCGACCAGTCGGACGCGCCCGCCGTGCTGGCGGAAGACAAGGGCAAGAACCATTATTTCTTCCTGCCCCTGCTGCTGGGCCTGCTGGGCCTGTTCTTCCAGTTCGACCGCGACAAGCGCGGCTGCTGGCTGACTTTCCTGATGTTCTTTATGACGGGCATCGCCATCGTGCTGTACCTCAACCAGCCGCCCTACCAGGTGCGTGAGCGGGATTATGCCTATGCGGGTTCGTTCTATTTCTTCAGCGCCTGGGCGGGACTCGCCGTGGCGGCGCTGTTCAGCTGGATCGACGGTGCGCGCAAGGGCCGCGGCGGCATCCTGACCGCCGGTCTGATCAGCGCGGCGTGCCTGTTCGTGCCCGTGGAGATGGCCGCGCAGAACTGGGACGACCACGACCGTTCGAACCGCCGCACCGCGGTGGAGATGGCGCGCAACTACCTGGAGTCCGTGGGGAAGGACGGCATCCTCATCACCCACGGCGACAACGACACCTTCCCGCTCTGGTACGCCCAGGAGGTGGAGGACATCCGCACGGACGTGCGCATCTGCAACACCTCGCTGCTCGGCACCGACTGGCACATCGACCAGATGAAGTGGGCGGTGAACGCCTCGGCGCCGCTTCCGCTTTCGGTGGGTCCGGAGCAGTACCTGTACGGGACGAACGAGTGGATTCCGATTTACGACACGCAGGAGGCCGAGATGGACATCGCCGACGTGATGATGCTCTTCAGGCATCCGCAGGTAAAGGCTCCTATGACCAGCGGCCGCAAGGTGGACTACATCGCCTCGCGCAAGATCGTGATTCCCGTGAACAAGGAGAACGTGATCAAGTACGGCATCCTGGACGGGAAGTACGCCGACCAGATTCCCGACTCCATCACGCTGACCATCTCCAAGGACAAGGAGTATATCAGCAAGCCCGAGCTCTTCCTGCTCGACCTGCTGTCCGGATATCAGTGGGACCGCCCGCTGCACCTGCTCAATATGGGCGGCGACCTGAACGTCGGCATCAAGGAGTATCTTGAGTTCTGCGGCTATTCCTACAAGTTCGTGCCCATCAAGAGCAAGACCACTTCGACGGTGCCCGGCTTCGTGGACAACGACGAGCTGTACCGGCTGATGACGGAGACCTACAGATGGGACGACCTCGCGCGGGACGATTACTTCATCGACTATCAGAATATGTACACGCATCTGGGCGTGATGTCCGTCCGGGGCCTGTTTATGTCCTGCGCCGACGTCTTTTTGAAGGAGGGCGAGAACGACAGGGCCCTCGAGATGGTGGACAAGTGCTGCGAGGTGATGAAGAACTACCCCCTGGAGACGGTGCCGGTGGGATTCTCCGGCAACGATTATATGGTCATCTGCCTGGCGGAGCACTACTACAAGCTGGGACAGCCGGAGAAGGCGCGTGCCCTGGCCACGGAAATGGCCGCGGAACTGCTGGCAAGCGCCAAGTTCTACATCGAGTTCTACGAGTGGGCGCAGGATGAGTTCGAAATGGTGGGCCAGTACATCTATTTCCTCGCCGACGTGATGAAGCAGGGCGGCGACGCCGCGGCGGCGAAGGCGCTGACCGATTCGCTGTCCGACCTGCTGGACGAGGCGGAAGCGGCAGCGGCCAAGAAATAATGCGCGGCGCTATGGCGGAATTCCCTTCATCCCTCTGGAAAGACTACGAACTGCTGGACAGCGGCGACGGTGAAAAGCTCGAACGTTTCGGGGACTATGTGATGGCCCGGCCCGAGCCCAAGGCCCTGTGGGGCAAATCGATGCCGGATGCGGAATGGCGCCGGCTGGCGCATACGACCTTCACGCCCGGCGCCGGATTCGGCAAGGCCGGCAAGGAAGACAGCGGTACCTGGAACCGCCTGAAGAAGATGGACGACCAGTGGTGGATCCGCTATGCCAACCCCGACGGGCTGAAGATGGATCTGCGGCTCGGACTTACATCTTTTAAACACGTGGGCGTGTTCCCCGAGCAGGCCCCCAACTGGGACTGGATTTACAGGCAGACGCGCTCGCTCGCTTCGGGCGGCCGGGTGCCGAAGGTGCTCAACCTGTTCGCCTATACCGGCGCCGCCTCGCTCGCGGCCCGTGCCGCCGGAGCGGATGTCACCCACCTCGACTCGGTGCGGCAGGTAGTCACCTGGGCCCGCGGAAATATGGAGCGTAGCGGCCTGGACGGCATCCGCTGGGTGGTGGAAGACGCGATGAAGTTCGCCCGCCGGGAAGCCCGCCGCGGCAACCGCTACGACGGCATCATCCTCGACCCGCCCGCTTACGGGCACGGTCCGGACGGTGAAAAATGGAAACTGGACGAGTGCCTCTTCGAGATGCTCCGCACCGTGGGGGAGATCCTCGCCCCGCAGGACGCCTTCCTGGTGCTCAACCTATACAGCAACGGCTATTCCGCCCTCCTGGGCGAGACGCTCGTGCGGCAGGCGATGCATGTGGTGGACCTGGAAAGCGGCGAGCTGGCCCTGGGCGACCGCTTCGGCAAGGCGCTTCCGCTCTCGATCGTGGTGAGAATGAAGCGATAAATGAAAAAATATTGTTAAATTTGTAGTTCGGAACAATCAACACTTTATCTATATGCAGCAACACATCGATTCCTACGATTTCGCCGGCAAGAAGGCGATCGTGCGCGTGGACTTCAACGTTCCCCTCAACGAGCAGTTCGAAATCACGGACGACACCCGCATCCGCCGGGCGATGCCCACCCTCAAGAAGGTTCTCGCCGGAGGCGGTTCCCTCATCATTATGTCCCACCTCGGACGTCCGAAGGGTGTGACGGACAAGTATTCCCTGCGCCACATCGTGGACCACGTGGCCGAGTGCCTCGGCGCTCCCGTCAAGTTCGCCCCCGACTGCCAGAAGGCCCAGGCGGAAGTGGCCGCCCTGAAACCGGGCGAGGCCCTGCTGCTCGAGAACCTCCGCTTCTACGCCGAGGAGGAAGGCAAGCCCCGCGGACTCGCGGAGGATGCTTCCGACGAGGAGAAGAAAGCCGCCAAGAAGGCGGTCAAGGAGAGCCAGAAGGAGTTCGTGAAGACCCTCGCCTCCTATGCCGACTGCTACATCAACGACGCTTTCGGCACGGCCCACCGCGCCCACGGCTCCACCGCCCTCATCGCCGATTACTTCCCGAACGACAAGATGTTCGGTTACCTGATGGAAGGCGAGATCGCCGCCATCGACAACGTGCTGAAGAACGCCAAGCGGCCCTTCACCGCGATCATCGGCGGCGCCAAGGTCTCTTCCAAACTCGCCGTGCTCGAGAATATGCTCGAGAACGTGGACAACCTGATCATCGGCGGCGGTATGGGCTATACCTTCATCAAGGCCCAGGGCGGCAAGATCGGCAACTCCCTGCACGAGGACGACCTGATGCCTCAGGCCCTCGAGATCCTCGCGAAGGCGAAGGAGAAAGGCGTGAACGTGTACATCTCTGACGAGACCGTCATCGCCGACGCGTTCAGCAACGACGCCAACACGAAGTGCGTCCCGTCCAACCAGATTCCTGACGGCTGGGAGGGTATGGACGCCGGCCCCGAGCAGTTGAAGGAGTGGAAGGAGGTCATCCTCGGCTCCAAGACCATCCTGTGGAACGGTCCCGTGGGCGTGTTCGAGATGCCGAAGTTTGCCAAGGGTACGCTCGAGATCGCCGAGGACCTCGCCGAAGCCACCCAGAAGGGTGCCTACACCCTGGTGGGCGGCGGCGACTCCGTCGCGGCCGTGACCCAGATGGGCTACGCCGACAAGGTCAGCTATGTTTCGACGGGCGGCGGCGCGATGCTCGAGGCCCTCGAGGGAAAAGACCTTCCGGGCATCGCGGCTATCCGCGGATAAGATGAAAAGGTACATCTATGCAATCAGCGCTGCCGTGGCGGCGCTGATTTTGTTGGCCGGCTGCAAGCCCAAGGCGCCGGGCGTGAAGGCCCGGGCCATCGACTGGCAGGACGGCGACGTGGCTGCCGTGGCCTTCCTGGGCTATTACGATTCTTTCGCCGCTTTCGAGGCCGCTCCGTCCTATATACGGCTCACCAAGACCTTCCCGCAGATCGTGGGGGCCACCAAGGTGGACACGGGCCTGGGGCGCGAGGTCTTTCTGGTAATCCCGCACGATCCGACGGCCAGCCTGGCGGTGAACCGCGACGGCCCCGGCGTGAGCGACGCGGACCGCGAGGTCCTATACCGCAGCGAGGAAGGCAGCCCCGTGCTGGTCTTCTGCAATTTCTACCGGGAGAACTGCCAGGTCGTGTGCGTGGACGGCACCGGCCGCTCCGTGACGTTCAACCCCAGGATGGACAAGGTGGCCGGGAAAGTCCGCCTGCCGCGAGAAGGCGGCGTGCGTGACATCTCCCTGCCGCTGCCGGAGCCGATGGAAGGTTACACGAACTTCGACTACGGGACGGATTACAACGGAAAGGATCTGGGCATCCGCCTGCGCCTGGAGGCGGGACGGCCGGTGCTGACCTGTTCGCCCGCCGCGCTTTCGAGCATAGGCTGGGACGAGGATTCGTTCGTCATCGCGGCGGGCGACAACCTCTTCTCCGGCATAAACGGCGTGTGCAAGGGCGTGTTCCTGGGCACGATCGGCCAGGATTACAACCCCGTGGCCTGCGTGGTGATGGAGAACGGCGAACTCAAGATCTGCGGCGTCTTCTACGCGATGCAGCACGGCGAGCCCACGCTCAGCGACCCCCTGCCGGATTTCAAGGACGTGACCGGTCTGGAAAGCGGTGGCGGCGGCCCCTGGGAGAACGAGGACGGCGAGACGATGTACACGTACCAGACCATCTACGCGCTGGACGCCCGCGGCGGCCGTACGGAAGTTCCCTGGTTCGTCAATTCCGGCCTGTTCCTGGCCGATGACGGCGACGCCCAGGTGGAGGTGATGCTCACCCCCGACTGGCACTTCTACCTGACGCGTTACACGGCGGACGGCGATCTCAGCGAGACCTATTCCGGCTCCTTCTCCGAGACGGACCGAGGTGACGAATCCGCCAGGTTCTCCTTCCGCCAGACAGGCTACGGCCGTCTGGAGGAGGACGGCACCCTGCAGATGGAAAACCGCATCCGCACGGGGAAGTTCACGGCCCGGGAGGAAGGACTTTCCTATGCGGTGAACATCACCGGAAGCGATGCGTTCAAGTCCGGAATCCTGTTCCGCGACGAGCGGATGGTGAATATGGAAGATGACATCGAATATGATTAAGAGACTGATCGTCGCCGGCCTGGCGCTGCTGGCCGGTGCTGCCGCCCTGCCGGCGCAGACCGTTTCCGGAGCCGTCGGAGGCCTGTATACCAAGGTTGCGGACCCCGATGAAGGGGAACTTGCCCGCGAAGGGCGGATCGTCGTCATCTTCGACGGCGGCGGCAAGGTCTGGTTCGAGGTCAACCTGGGCCGCGCCGACGGCCATACGGCCATCTTCTCGTCCGCCGGTTGGATTCCGGCGGACGGACGCCGTTTCAGCCATAACGTGGTGGACGACTATACTGACTATACTTTGGAGGCGGAACTGGTTTCCGACGACCGGATCGTGCTCAAGGACCATTTCAATGCCGGAGCCTCTCCTTTCGGAATGGGAATGACGCTGGGGGGAACCTATGAGCGCGAAACCAGTTTCGTCGCGGACGTGAACGGTTTCCTGTACAAGTACGTGGCCGAAGCGACGGAACTCGAACTGTGCGAAGGCGGTTTCTATTCGGGGCTCGTCCGGCTCCCCGATGCCGTCGACCTGCGGGGAGAGACGCTGCCGGTGGCCGGCATCGCCGCTGATGCCTTCCGTGGCAACAAGGCGGTGACGGACGTAATCTTCGACCAGGAAACGCAGTACGCGCGCCCGGCCGCTTTCTACGGAAGCGGCATCCGTTATGCCTGGAATTACCGGGGTTCGCTCCCGGCGTACGCCTATCCCGACGACAACTTCTACACTTTCGTGCGCCCTAACGTTCCGGAGGATCACGATTTCGCCCTGGACCGCTGGCTGCTGTTCAAGCAGAACTACGATTTCCTGCATTTCGTGAAGGACCGTTCCCGCGACGAGGACGCCCTGTGGGGCTATTCTCCCTGGCGGGCGGAGCAGATGCAGGGCGCCTATTACGAACTGCGCGTGCTGGACATCGTGCGCAAGCAGATGTTCCGCGGCTACGAGCCCCACGAAGTCGTCGCCCTGGTGGCGGATTCGTGGTTCGTGGCGCAGCACCGTTTCCCGGCATTCAGCCGCTGGAAGTATCCCGAGAAGGAGCAGTCGATGGGCGCGGCCTTCGAGAAGCAGATGGCGGACCGCTACGGCCGCAAGGTGAAGAAGTCGCACTACATCGGCAACCTGCGCGAGGAGGACGGCCGCCTGGGAATCTGCGAATTCGAGATCAAGGACGGCGAAGCGATGGTCGTGATCGCCTGGACTGTGGGCGGCCAGGTCAAGGCCACCTGGGTGAAGACGACGGAAGTCGACCCCGAATACGGGGAGCAGAGTGTCTGGAACGTGGATGACGACGGGGACTATGGCATCCCGCAGCTCCTTTGCGTGGCCTTCGACCCCCGGGACAACGTCATCCTGTGGCTGAACCACCCAGCGCCGGAAAGTATGAACCTTTTCGGCCTGCGGCAGCAGGGCGACCAGCTTGTCCTCTTCGGCGAGGACCAATGGTATGTCCGCGTGGATTAATCGTTGAGGCTGTGCGCGTAGTGCGTCTCGGCTTTCTTGACCGGCTGCGGGTGGACTACCGCGGCCGGTATTTGTTTGCGGGAGGCGTACACGAGCAGGGCGATGCCGGCGAGGATGAAGGGGATGGAGAGGAGCTGGCCCATATCCAGCAGCATCGTCTCCTCGAACTCGACCTGCGGCTCCTTGATGAATTCGATCAGGAAACGGGAGCCGAAGCAGCCCAGCAGGAAGAAACCGAAGAAGAATCCGCGGTGCACCTTGTCCAGCTTGTTCTTGTAGATCCAGACCATGATCAGGCCCAGCAGCAGGTAGGAGAATGCCTCATAGAGCTGGGTGGGGTGCTTGGGCTCCGTCTCGCCCCGCAGGTCGAAGATGAAGCCCCAGGGCAGGTTCGTCACGTCTCCGTAGATTTCCGAATTGAAAAGATTTCCCAGGCGGATCATACAGCCGGCGAATGCCACCGCGATGCACAGGCGGTCCATAATCCACAGGAAGTCGAAGTCGTTCTTCCTGCCGTAATGCCGGGCGAACCACCACATCGCAAGCAGCAGGGCGATGGCGCCGCCGTGGCTGGCGAGCCCGCCCTTCCAGGGCATAAAGATTTCCCAGAACCCCTGCCAGGAGCCGAAGTAATAGTCCGGTTGGTAGAAGATGCAGTGACCGAGTCGTGCGCCGACGATGGTGGCGATGAGCAGGGTGTACAGCAGCGGGTCCATCAGCTTCCTGTCCACCTTCTCCCGGGTGAAGAACCATTTGAACAGATACCAGCCGATGACGAAGCCGGAGACGAACAGCAGGCCATACCAGCGGATTTCCAGGGAACCGATGTGAAAAAGTATGGGATTGACGTGCCAGTGCACGGAAAGCAGGATGTCCATATAATGATAAATTTTGGCAAAGATAGCACAAAATTTGCATATCTTTGCGCGCGAAATTGTTATGAAAAAGTTATTATCGTTAGTAGTTTCCGGTCTCCTTCCCTTGCTGGCATCCGCCCAGGCCGCCGTGGATGCGGCGGCCGTCCCGGAAGACGCCCCGACGGTGCTGACGCTGGAGGACGCGTTGCGCGTCGCGCTCAGCGAAAACGTGTCCGTGCAGGTCGCGGACAAGGAGGTGGAACGCGCCGGATACGCCCGCAAGGGCAGTTACGCTTCGCTTTTCCCGCAGGTCAGCGGGTCCGGGTCCTATCAGCGGACCATCAAGAAGCAGGTGATGTATATGGATTTCGACCTCGGCGGGCTGGGCGGGGGTTCTTCCGAAGAAGGTTCCTCTCCGTCCAACAACGGCGGGGGTTTCGAGGTCGGCCGCTGGAACACCTGGTCGGCGGGCGTCAACGCCAATATGCCGCTGGTCAACGCCCAGGTCTGGGAGAGCATCCGCGTTTCCGCGCAGGACGTGGAGCTGGCCGTCGAGAAAGCGCGCAGCTCGCGCCTGGAGACGGTGAACCAGGTCAAGCAGGCCTACTTCGGCTGCCTGCTCGCCAAGGAGGCTTTCGAGGTTTACAAGTCGGCCTACGAGAACGCGCTGGCCAACTATGAGCAGATCGAGCGCCGATACAATGTGCAGCGCGCCTCCGAACTGGACCTGACGCGCGCCAAGACCACCCTTTCCAACGCCATCCCGAACGTCTATGACGCCGAGAGTTCCGTCATCCTGGCCCTGTGGCGCCTGAAGGCGGTGATGGGCGTGGACCTGGACGAGAACGTCGACGTGGCGGGCTCCCTCGGCGACTATGCCGGTCATATGCTATACGACCTCTACGAGAGCGGGGAGCTGTCGCTCGAGAACAACAGCACCCTGCGCCAGCTCGCCATCCAGGCCGAGCAGCTCGCCGGCGCCGTCCGGATGCAGCAGTACGCCTTCCTGCCCTCGCTTTCGCTGTCGTTCAACTACAGCATCAACGCGATGACGAACGACTTCAACTTCAGCGAGTACCGCTGGTCCCCCTACTCCTTCGTGGGGCTGAGCCTGTCGGTGCCCATCTTCTCCGGCGGGCAGCGGCTCAACGTCCTGCGCCAGAGCCGCGTGCAGGCACAGGAGCTGGATCTTCAGCGCGCCGACACCGAGCGCCAGCTGAAGATCGCCATCCGCCAGTATCTCAACCAGATGGAAACGGCGATGAAGAGCCACGCCTCCGCCCTCAGCGCCGCCGAAACGGCGCAGAAGGCCTACGACATCGCGGCCAAGTCCTACGAGGTGGGCCGTAGCACCCTGACCGACCTGGGCGACGCGCAGCTGGCGCTGACGCAGGCCCGTCTGGGCGTATCGCAGTCCGTCTACAACTTCGTCATAGCCAAAGCGGGCCTTGAGAATACGCTCGGAGCCGATTTCATCGATGGCACGGGCAATGTCCAACTGAATAAAACGTACGACAATGAATAGGATATCTGCAATGGGACTTGCCCTGTGTGCGCTGGCGCTTGCCGCCTGCGGCCGGGGGCAGAACGCTTCGGCGCCCGCCGGTCCGGGGCCGATGGGCCCGATGGGAATGGAAGACCGCACGCCGGTCGTCTCGGTAGCCACCGCCACCAGGCAGAAAGTGGCCCAGGACGCCGTCTATTCCGCGACCGTCCAGGCCAACGTGGTCAACAACATCGCCCCGCAGACCTCGGGGCGCATCGTGAAACTCAACGTCGAGGTGGGCGATTTCGTCTCTTCCGGACAAGTGCTCGCAGAAATGGACCGCCTGCAGATGGAACAGGCCGAACTGCGCCTGCGCAACGACAAGACCGAACTGGACCGCGTGAAGCAGCTGCTGGACCAGGGCGGCGTGGCGCCGTCCGACTACGAAGCGCTGGAACTGGCCTACAACGTATCCAAGAGCAGCTACGACAACCTGGTGCAGAACACCGTCCTGCGCGCCCCCGTGGGCGGCGTGGTGTCGGCCCGCAACTACGACCGCGGCGACCTGTATACGATGGGCCAGCCCATCTACACGGTCCAGCAGATCACCCCGGTGAAGCTGCTGGTGCCCATCTCCGAGACGGAATACACCAAGGTCAAGCGCGGCGACCAGGTCAGCCTGACCGCCGACGCCCTGCCCGGCCGCACCTTCACCGGCACCGTCGTGCGCCTGTATCCCACGATGGACGCCGTATCGCATACCTTCAACGCGGAGGTCCGCGTGCCCAACACGAAGCGTGAACTCCGGCCGGGGATGTATGCCCGCGTGACGGTGGACTTCGGCGCCAACGAGAACATCGTGATCCCGGACGCCGCCGTCCTCAAGCAGCAGGGCTCCGGCCAGCGCACCGTTTTCATCCTGGAACCGGACGACACCGTTTCGATCCGGATGGTGGAAGTCGGACGCCATTTCGGTACCAGCTACGAGATCCTTTCCGGACTGGAAGAAGGCGAGCAGGTGCTGACGGGCGGCCACGCCACCCTCAAGTCCGGCGATAAAGTGGAGGTCAAGCGATGAGCATTTACCGTTCCGCGGTCGAGCATCCCGTGACGACCGCCCTGATCTTCATCGCCCTCGCTATCCTGGGTGTGTTCTCCCTGAGCCGGACGTCCATCGCCCAGTTCCCGGAGATCGACTCCAACACGATTATGGTGATGTCTTCCTATCAGGGCGCCAACGCACAGGATATCGAGACCAACCTCACCAAGGTCCTGGAGAACGCCCTGAACGGCGTGGAGGACCTCAAGGAGCTGAACTCACAGTCCAAGGAGAACATCTCCCTGCTGACCCTGACCTTCAACTACGGCGTCGACATCGAGGCTGCGACGAACAGCGTCCGGGACAAGCTGGATATGGTCAATGCGATGCTCCCGGACGGCGTTTCGAACCCCGTCATCTTCAAGTTCAGCGCCTCCGATATGCCGATTATGATGCTCTCCGCCACGGCGGAGGAGAGCCTCGCGGGCCTGGACAAGATCCTGGACGACAAGCTGTCCACCCCGCTGGCCCGTGTCACCGGCGTGGGCACGGTGTCCGTGAGCGGCGCGCCCAGCCGTGAGATCCAGGTCTATTGCGACCCTTCCCGGCTTCAGGCTTACGGGTTGAGCATCAGCACGATAGCTGCCGTTATCTCGGCGGAAAACCGCAACCTTCCTTCCGGTAACATCGACATCGGCTCCGAGACCTACACCCTGCGCGTGCAGAAGGAGTTCTCCGACCCGTCCGAACTGCTGGACATCGTCGTGGGCGCCGTGAACGGCAAGGCCGTCTATCTGCGCGACGTCGCCACCGTCAGCGACGGACAGCAGGAGCGCGAGCAGGAATCCTATACCAACGGCCGGCGCGCGGCCCGCATCATCATCCAGAAGCAGAGCGACGCCAATACGGTGAACGTCATCAAGGGCGTCAAGAAGCAGCTCGCCCAGATCCAGGAGACGCTGCCCTCCGACGTCAAGGTCACGACCATCGTGGACGGCTCCCGCGAGATCATCAACACGATACGGACCCTGATCGAGACCATCATCATCACCTTCCTGGTGGTGATGCTCGTGGTCTTCCTCTTCCTCGGGAACTGGAAATCCACCTTCATCATCGTCCTGTCCATCCCGCTGGCCCTGCTGGCCTCGCTGATGTACCTCTATGCCACCGGCAACACGCTGAACATCATCTCGATGTCCGCGCTCGCCATCGCCATCGGTATGGTCGTGGACGACGCCATCGTGGTGCTGGAGAACGTGTCCACGCACATCGCCCGCGGCGAAAAGCCCAAGGAAGCGGCCGTGCACGGTACGGGCGAGGTGGGCATCTCGGTCATCGCCTCCACGCTCACGATGCTCTGCGTGTTCCTGCCGCTGACGATGATCAACGGTATGGCCGGCATTATGTTCCGCCAGCTGGGCTGGATCGTCTCGATCATTATGATCGTGTCCACCACCGCGGCCCTGACCTTCGTCCCGATGCTCTGCTCCCGCTGGCTGAAACGGGAAACGCATCACGGGAAGCTCTACAATGCCGTCTTCATTCCCATCAACAAGGGAATCGACAAGATCTCCCGCGGCTACGCCCACGTCATCCACTGGGCCACCAAGCGCCGCCGGCTGGTCATCCTGTCCTTCGCCGCCGTGTTCGTGCTTTCGCTGGTCCTGCTCCTGCCGGGCCTGAAGACCGAATACTTCCCGCGCGGCGATTCCGAGCGCCTCACGGTGACGATCAACCTGCCGATGGGCACGGCGCAGGACGTCACCCGCGACCTCTACGAGCGCATCTACGCCGACATCACGGCGGCCGTCCCGGAGATCGAGACGATCAACGCCACCTTCGGCCAGGCCGACACGGACAATACCTTTGCGAGTATGCAGAGCAACGGCACGCATATCCTTTCGCTGAACATCAACATCGGCACCTCGAGCACGCGGAAGCGCTCCTCGGCGGAGATTTCCGACGTGCTGCGCGGCATCTGCGCCAGCTATCCGGAAATCCGCCGCGCGATGGTCTCCGAAGGTATGATGGGCCCGGGCGGCGCCACGACCGTGGAGGTGGAGGTGTACGGCTACGATTTCGCCGAAACGGACCGCGTGGCGCAGGAACTGATGCAGCAGATGAAGAAGGAGTCGTCCTTCACCCAGGTCACCCTCAGCCGCGAGGAGTACACGCCGGAGCTCCGGATGGACTTCGACCGGACCAAGCTCGCGCTGAACGGGCTCAACTCCACCACGGCAGCTTCCGCCTTCAGCGCCGCGATGAGCGGCACCGTAGCCTCGCTCTACCGTGAGGACGGCGAGGAATACAATATCCGCGTGCGCTATGCGCCGCAGTTCCGCTCCAGCGTCGAGGATATGGAAAACATCATCGTGACCACGCCTGCGGGCGCTTCCGTCAAGATGAAGGAGCTCGGTACCGTGGTCGAGGGCCTCGTGCCGCCGACCATCGAGCGCAAGGACCGTTCGCGTCTGATCACCGTCACCGGCATCGTGGCGAAGGGGGCCGCCCTGAGCGACGCAGTAGCGAGCTGCAACCGCATCATCGGCGGGATGGAAATCCCGACCGGACTGTCCACGGTCATTGCCGGCGACTACGAGGACCAGCAGGAAATGTTCGGGCAGATGCTCCTGCTGATCATCCTGATGATCCTGCTCGTGTATATGGTGATGGCTTCGCAGTTCGAGAGCCTGATGGCCCCGTTCGTGATTATGTTCAGCGTGCCGTTCGCCCTGGTGGGCGTGCTGCTCGGCCTTAGGATCAACGGCCTTGCGCTCGGCGTGATGTCCATCATCGGCGTCATCATCCTGATCGGCATCGTGGTGAAGAACGGTATCGTGCTCATCGACTACACGATCCTGTGCCGCGAGCGCGGGATGAACATACGCGACGCCTCCACGACGGCGGCCAAGAGCCGCCTGCGGCCGATCCTGATGACCACGCTCACCACCGTGCTGGGTATGCTCCCGATGGCGGTGGGCACCGGCGAAGGATCGGAAATGTGGCGTTCGCTGGGCGTTACGGTGTGCTGGGGTCTCTCGATCTCCACGCTCATCACCCTCGTGCTCATCCCCACGGTGTATTGCGCGTTTACCAACAGGATGGAAAGAAGATCTGAAAAAAGGAGGAACCGGAAATGAAAGCGGTGTTCATCGCCTACAACCAGGCGTACAATGAAGAGATTGTTGAATTGCTCGCCGCCCACGGCCAGCGGGGTTTCACCAAGTGGGAGAACGTGGAAGGAAAGGGGAGCTTCAACGGCATCCCGCGCTTCGGCAGCCACGCGTGGCCGGAAATGAACCACGCCCTGCTGGTGATGTGCAAGGACGAGAAGGTGGAGCCGCTGCTCGCCGACCTCAAGGCCCGGGACGAGGCGGCGCCGGACCTGGGGCTCCGGGCTTTCGTGTGGGGTATTGAAACTTTCTATTAGATTTCTTATCTTTGTACCTGCCTCCCGGCATTTCGGGAGGCGGGTAATTTTTTAGGGAAATATGTTAAAAGTAATCAGCGAAAACAATATTGGAGAGGTCCTGGCGTCGCCGGTGCCTGTCCTGATCGACTTCTGGGCTCCCTGGTGCGGCCCCTGCCGCATCCTCTCGCCCACCGTGGACGACGTGGCCGTCGAACTGGAGGGCCGTGCCGTCGTGGCCAAATGCAACGTGGACGACTGTGAGGACATAGCCGTCAGGTACGGCATCCGCAACATCCCCACGCTCCTGTATTTCAAGGGCGGGGAACTGGCGGACCGCACGGTCGGCGTCGTGTCGAAGCAGGAGATCGTCTCCCGTCTGGAAAATTTGATGTAACCTTATTAACTTTTTGAATATGAAGAAATTTATCGTTATTGTCGCTTCCCTGCTCCTTGCGGTGAGCGCTCACGCCCAGCTCGGTGTCGTGGCGGGCATCACCTCCTCCAAGACCAACCTCAAGGAGGCGAAGGAAGACATCAACAACATCAGCCTCTATCACGTGGGTCTGACCTACAAGATGGATCTCGGCCTGCTGGCCATCCAGCCGTCCGTCATCTACAATATGAAGGGCGCCAAGTTCGAGGGACTTGCCAGTTCGCTCAACCTGGATAATTTCGAGTACAAGACCGGCTTTGTCGAGATTCCCGTGCAGGTGCAGGCCGGAGTGGATCTCGGCCTGGCGCGCGTATACGGCTTCGTGGAGCCGTTCGTGGGCTATGCCATCACCAACCAGGTGGCGTTCAGCCAGGGCGAGCCCAAGCAGGTGTGGGATAACGTCAAGAGCAAGATGGAGTACGGCGTGGGCCTGGGTGCCGGTGTCGAGCTCATCAAGCACGTGCAGGTTTCCCTGAAGTACTTCTGGAATATGGGTCCGGTCTACGGCCAGGGCGAAGGCTCCGACATTACGATCAAGGGTGTCGCTACGGCTGTGGGCGAGAGGTCTTGCAACGGTATTTCCGCTTCCGTCGCCCTCCTCTTCTAAATTCCTATGTCGGACAAACGGGCGGTCATTTATTGCTCGTCCAGTCGCGACATCGATCCGGCCTATAACAAAGCTGCGCGGCAGATTGTCCGCGCAGCTTGTTTGGCAGGATACGATATCGTTTCTGGCGGGTCGTGGCGCGGTACGATGGGTCACGTCTGCGACGAGGCGCTGGAACACGGCGTCCGCGTGATCGGCGTGCTGCCCCGTTTTATGAAGGGCTTCGAGCATCCCCGGCTGACGGAGTGCATCTGGACGGACCGGATGTCGGAGCGCAAGGACGCGATGCGCGAGGGGACGACCCTGGCCATCGCGCTTCCCGGGGGCATCGGCACCCTGGACGAGGTGGCGGAGACCTATTGCCTGGCGAAGCTGGGCCGCTATCCCGGCAAGGTGGTGGTGTTCAATCCCGGCGGTTTCTATGACCCGTTCAAGCGGCAGCTGGACCTTTATGTGGAAAAGGGGATGATGGATGCCGGATCCCGTGCGATGATCCATTTCCCGGAAACGGTGGAAGAATTGGAAACCCTGTTGTGAGCAGGCAGGAGATCATAGCGTATCTCGGGACGGATTGGGACCGTATGCTGGCCCTGATCCGGGAAAGCCTGCATTCCGACGTGGAACTGCTGGCCGGGACCAACGAACGCATCCTGTCGAATTCCGGCAAGTTGCTCCGGCCGCTCATCGCGCTGCTGGTGGCCCGCTCGCTGGGAACGCCCTCGGACGACAGCCACCGTTTCGCCACGGCCACGGAGCTCTTCCATAACGCCACGCTCCTGCACGACGATGTGGCGGACGAAAGCGCACAGCGGCGCGGCCGTCCGACCGTTTCGGCTTTGCTCGGTCCTTCCGCCGCCGTGCTGGTGGGGGACTTCTGGCTGGCCCGTGCGGTGAATCTGGTCGTAGACGCCACGCACCGCGACGAGGCCATCAGGCTGTTTTCCCGTACCCTTACGGAACTGGCGGAAGGGGAGATGCTCCAGATGGAGAAGGCTGCTTCGGCCGATACCGGGATGGAAGATTACCTGCGCATCGTCCACTGCAAGACGGTGTCGCTGTTCTGCGCCGCGGCGGAAACGGCCGCCCTGTCCGTGGACGCGGGACCGCAGCTTCAGGCGGCCGCCCGCGCCTTTGCCGAGGCGTTCGGCACCGCCTTCCAGATCAAGGACGACATCCTGGATTATGTCGGTACCGACGCCCTGGGCAAGCCGCTGGGGGTGGACCTGAAAGAAGGGAAAATCACGCTTCCGCTGCTGGGCGCCCTGGAAGGGTCCCCGCGCGAAGCTGAAATCCGGGCGATGGTACGTGAAATACCGGAGCACCCGGAGTTTTGTGAAGAAATCCGCCGTTTCGTCCTCGAGCGGGACGGAACCGGCATTGCGGTCCGGTACCTGGGGCAGTGGGTGGACCGTGCGGTGGAGGCGCTGGAGGCCTTCCCCGACGGCCCGGCCAGGGAGGCCCTCACCGAGCTCGCACGTTATAACGTTTGGAGAGAAGTATGACGTTCGCACAGCTGCAGGGCAACCGGGAAGTGATCCGGGCGCTGGTCGGGATGGTGGATTCCGGCCGGGTGCCGCACGCCATCCTCTTCCACGAAGACGACGGCGGCGGGGCTTTCCCGCTCGCGCTGGCCTTCCTGCAGTACCTGTACTGCCGGCAGCGCAGCGGCGGGGACTCCTGCGGTGCGTGCCCGTCCTGCGGCAAGATAGCCAAACTCATCCATCCGGACGTGCATTTCGTGTTCCCCACGGCCGCCGGGGCGCTGTCGGAACAGTATATGGAACCGCTGCGCCGCCTGGTCTCGGCGAATCCCCGCTTCCGCGAGGCCGACCTGCTGGAGGCGCTGGGCATCGAGGGCAAGATTCCGATGATTGCGGTGTCCGAAGCGCGCCGCCTGCTGGAAAAACTCTCGCTGAGCGCCCTGGAAGGCGGATACCGCTCGGTGGTGATCTACCTGCCGGAGCGGATGAACGCCGAAGCGGCGAACCGCCTGCTGAAGATGATCGAGGAGCCGCCCCTGCAGACGCAGTTCCTGCTCATCACCCACCAGGCGGAAAAGGTGCTGACGACGATTTCGTCCCGTTGCCAGCGTATCCGCATCCAGCCGGAAGGCCGGGTCGCGGGAGCGGAGTTCGCCAGCGCGGACTTGCTGGACGACCTGATGGCGGCGCTGCTGTCGAAGGACCTTTCCGGGGCCCTCGACGTGGCGGACCGCATCGCATCCCTGCCTTCGCGTGAGAGCGCCAAGGCGTTCTGCGTCTATGCGGCGGACCGCTTGCGCCAGGTGTTCCTGGTCCAGCAGGGGGTCAGCCTGCCCGGGGACATTCCCCCGGAGGCCCGGGAATGGGCCGGGCGGTGCCGCAAGACCTTCCCGCGCCAGGCCCTGGAGGTCCTGGACCGCGCACAGACCCTGATTGGCCGCAACGTCAACCTGAAGATCCTCTTCACCGACCTGGCCGACCGAATGTATTTACTGATATGACGACAAACGAATCCATCCAATACGATTGCTTCCGGGGCTGCGTGGTCACGCACGAGGAACAGACGGGCGAGACCCGTTGCACCTACCGTGCCGGCTGCTGCAAGCTCGGGGATTACAACTGGCTGAAGGACGCCGCCGATGGAACTTTCCGGAACCTCTTCGAGGTGCGTTTCAAGAACACCCGGAAGGGTTTCTACATCAACGATTCTCCCCAGAACGTCCGGCTGGGCGACCTGGTGGTCGTGGAGGCCGTGACGGGGCAGGACCTCGGCATCGTGACGCTCGAGGGCCCTATCGTGGGGCGCCAGATGCGCAATCGCGGCATCGACCCGGAAACGGCCCAGCTGAGGAAAATCTACCGCAAGGCCCGCCAGAGCGATATCGAGAAGTGGCAGGAAGCCATCGCCCGCGAGCAGGACACGATGATCAAGGCGCGCCGGATCGCGGCGGAAATGGGCCTGGAGATGAAGATTGGCGACGTGGAGTTCCAGGGCGACGGCTCGAAGGCCATCTTCTACTACATTGCCGACGGGCGCGTGGACTTCCGCCAGCTGATCAAGGTGTTCGCGGAGGAGTTCCGCATCCGCATCGAGATGAAGCAGATCGGCGCACGGCAGGAGGCCGGCCTCATCGGAGGCCTGGGCATCTGCGGCCGCGAGCTCTGCTGCGCCAACTATATCTCCTCTTTCCAGAGCATTTCCACCTCGGCCGCCCGCTGCCAGGACCTCTCACTGAATCCGCAGAAACTGGCCGGCCAGTGCGGCAAGCTGAAGTGCTGCCTCAATTACGAGGTGGCCAATTACCTGGACGCGCAGTCGCGGATCCCGAAGCTGAACGGTCCGCTGGAGTTCGAAGACGGCCTGGCGTACCTGCGCAAGACCGACATCCTGCGTGAGGTGATGTATTTCTCTTACGACAAGACTTCCGATGCGGAGCTGTACGCCCTGGATGCCGCCGAAGTGTGGGATATCCTGGATATGAACCGTGCAGGGCAGAAGCCCGAGTCGCTCCGCACCGAGCCGGAGCCGTATATGCCCGAGTTCGTGACGGCGGTGGGCGACGACAGCATCAGCCGTTTCGACGCCCCCAAGCGCAAGAAGTCCCGCGGCGGCAAGAACCGTGGCAAAGCGCGCGGCGCCCAGGGCGCACGGGACGAGAAACCCGTTGCGCAGAACGCCGGCGCCCGGCAGGACAAACCGGCCGGGGAACGGCAGGATCGGGGGCAGCGCGGCGGAGAACTGGAAACCC
>JAFYZZ010000096.1 GCA_017548445.1 Bacteroidales bacterium
AGCTCGGAGTCGCCGCCGCGCACGATGCCGTGGATGGCCTCGGTGGCGCCGGGGCCCGCGATGCCGAGGCGCTGGACGCCCTGGCCCACGACCGTCATGATCTTCTCATCGACGGTCATCAGGGAAACGGCGTTGTCCAGCCGTTCGTCCTCGGAGAGGGCGGGATTCTGGAAGGGAAAGGTGAATTCCTGGGCGCGGAGCGTGCCGGATGCCACTAGCAACAAGCAGGCTATCAGTCGTGTCATTCGTTTCATGTCGCTAATTTAAGAAAAAAAGGGCCGGCCCGTGCAAGGACCGGCCCTGATTCTGAGTCAGGCGCTTACGGAATTATTTCCACTCAACTTCCTGGATGTCGCTGTAGTCAGCGGAGACCTTGTAGATCTTGGAGAAGTTGTAGTAGTTGTTGCCATTGAAGCCGTTGCCCGCCGCGAGGGCCGCGATGCGGATGTAGCGGTCCTGCTCATACTTGAACAGTTCGGCATTCTGCGGCGCGGCGGTGTCGATCGCCAGGGTCACGCTTTCGCCCGGCGTGGCAGCCGGTTTCTGGCTCCAGGTGGCCCAGTCGAAGGAACCTTCGCGCTTGGCGTTGGGGTCGTTCTTGGCCATGTTGAAGTAGTTGTAACCCACGAACACCTGCGTGTTCGCGCACAGGGCGACGGTGTTGATGGAATTGGCCTTCGCGGCATCTCCCAGCTCCACCTTGAAGGTCGCGACGATCTGCTTCGTGGCGGCGTCGTAGTGGATGTCCTCCACCTCGATGCGGCAGAACGGAGTCACGGTGAAGTCCACCGTGTTGGAACCCTTCTTGAGCGTGAAATCGACGTTCTCGGGCGCGTAGCACGGGAGGTTCTTGGTGTCGAGCTTGTAGTCGGCGGCGAAGACCAGGTTGTTGGTGTACTGGCCGTCGAAACGGACCATCCAGTTCTGGTCCTCGGAGACCTGCTGGCCGTCATTGCCTTTCCAGCCCTGCTCGATCACGACCATCGACCCGACGGTGGTGGTCTTCATCGACCAGGTGCCCCAGTCCCAGACGGAGGAGACGGAGGACTCGATCCCCATCTTCTCACCCGTCTTGGCGTCCAGGAACCGGCCGGTCACCTGGGCGTTGGGGCCGTCAAAATTGTCCAGTTCGAGCAACTCGCAGGAAGCGAAGAAGCCCAGCGAGAGGACGAGCGTTATGATAGATGCTAACTTTTTCATTTTCTTACTGTTGTTTGTTGTTAGGCTCGATGCGGTTCTTCACGTAGTTCGGAATCTGCTGATAGTAGTCGTCCGCCTTGAAGTTGAAGAATCCACTGTAACCCTGCTTGGCCGTCGCATTGTACGGATAGCAGCGGACGAAGATCCACTGTGCGGTGGTGCCGGACAGGTCCGCGAGGGGGATCAGGGTCAGTTTGCTGGTGAGGTCGCCCTCTTCCTTGCTCTTGAAGCCCTGGGTGATGAAGCCGCGGCGGCGGTGGAGGACGTGGCTCCACTGGTTCTCGAACGCGAACTCGCATTTCCACTCGTGGAGAACGTTCTCGATGGTCAGCGCGACGTCATCCTTGAAGCCGGCGCGGTGACGCACGTCGTTCAGGCATTTGGCCGCCAGCGCAGCGTCGCCCTTGCCGCTCTCGACCACGGCCTCGGCATAGGTGAGGAGGATCTCGGAGTAGCGGATGTTGTACCAGGGCGTCTGCGGGTTCGGGTTGTTGCCGCTCTCGTCCAGGCCCTTGCGGATCTGGAAGCAGTAGAACGAACGGTTGGAATCGTTGATGTCCTTGTCCAGCTTGTAGAAGAAGGAATTCTCGTCCGCGGGACCGCCGTACGGGAAGTAATCGACGCCGTTCTTGTTGACCGCGTTGTTGTTGCCGGGATAGACGGCGAGGGTGCCGTCCGGCATCACCATACCACCCTGGTTGTTGATGGTCGTGCCGCGGAAACTGGAACCGGGGTAGCAGACCCAGGCCTGGAAGCGGGCATCCTTGAGCTTGAAGGGCTCGTCCACGGAGTCGTAGTGTTTGTAGTTCGCGACCATCCCGGCCGTGAACTGCGACTCGTCGGTGAGGAAGGCGTTCTCGTCGCCGTCGATCAGGGTCTGGATCTTGCCGTCCTTGCGGGCGCGGGTGTTGGCGCCGTCATAGTAGTCGTACTCGTCCGCCAGGTTGAGGGTGACGGAATAAGTACCCTGGAGGTAACCGGTGATGACCTGGTTCGGGCCCCAGCCCTGGTTGCCGTTGCCGGAATCCGAGCTGCCGTTCTTGTAGGAGCGGCCGAAGATGCCTTCCTTGGTGTCGTAGTTCTGGAAGAGGGCGATCAGGTTGCCCACGGCGGCGTCGATGTTGGCGGGATCGGTTCCGGCGAGCTCATACTTGCCGGACTTGATGACCGCCTCGGCGGCGTCGATGGCCTGGGTGTAGTAGGCGTCGGCATAGGAAGCCTCCATATAGGTGAGCTTCTTCTGGACGGCGGTGTAGCTGCCGTTGAGGGGAGCGCGGTCCCAGTACTTGCTCTCGGACGCGGCCCAGAGGGCGGCGCGGGCCTTCATCGCGAGGGCGGTGTACTTGTTGGCGCGCATCGCCTGGTCCTGGCGCTCGGGCATCATATCGGCCGCAGCCTGGAATTCGGCGATGACCCAGTCCCAGGACTCCTTCTCGGTGGAGCGGGGGATGTAGAGGTTCTCGCTGTCGATGGGCTCGTCGTCGAGCAGGTGGTCCAGGATGGGGATACCGCCGTAGGCGCGGACGCTGGCGAAATAGAAGCAGGCGCGGAGGAAACGGCCCTCGCCGAGGTAGGCGTTGGCCGTGGCCTCGTCGAGACGGCCGGCCGCCTTCTCCTGCTCGACCGCCTCCATGAACTTATGGACGGAACGGATCGTGCTGTAGGACCAGAAGCTGGTGGTGCCGTCGCCGTAGGCCGGCGTGGAGCGGCTGCCGTTGGCGAACATGGTGTTCTGGTCGGAACTGGACATGCTCATATCCGGCAGGTTGGAGTAGAGGTTCGCCAGCAGGGCGAGGAAACCGGAGTTGGAGGCCATCAGGTCTTCGGCCTGCACTTTGCTCAGGTCCCCCTCCATATTGTCGAAGAACTTGTCGCAGGACGTCAGTCCGAGGGAAAGTCCGGCAATCAGGATAAATCCGAATATCTTTTTCATTACGATGCAGGATTAGAAGTTGAGATTGAAACCGAAGGTGTAGGTCCGGTTGATCGGGAAGTCACCGCCCTGGCGGCCGTTGTCGCTGGCCTCGGGATCCACGTACTTGAGAAGCTTGTTGCAGAAGGTCAGGAGGTTGCCGCCGTTGAAGAACACGCGGGCGCTCTTGATGCCTGCCTTCTGGAGGAATCTCGGGGACACGCGGTAGCCGAGCTCGAGGGTCTTCAGACGCAGATAGGTGGCGTTGATGTAGTTGTACGGCTGGTTGTTGGTGTAGGTGGCGTTGTGTGCGGCACCGGTCTGGTTCACGCGCACGAGTGCCGGCCAGTAACCCTCGACCCACTCCGTGGCGGGATCCCAGGGATCGGCGCCGTAGTTGGCGACGTGGTAGGAATCCGTGTACTGCGAAGGCATGAAGTAGAGGTAGCCCGTGCCGGCGAAGCCGCTCAGGGAGACGCTCTTGCTCTTCATCGCAGCGCCGCTGAAGATGAGGTTGAAGTCGAAATTCTTGTAGCTGCCGCCGATGGTGAGGCCGAACTGGAGCGGCGGCATGCTGCTGCCCCAGGTGTAGAAGACGTCCTCGCCGTCGATGTAGCCGTTGCCGTTGCGGTCGACGAGCTGGTACATACCCGGCACGAGGGCACGGTTGCCTTCGCCGCTTCCGTTGGTGTCATAGAGCACCTGGCTGGCGTTGGTCTCGTAGAGGTTGTGGAAACGCTCGCCGGTCCACTGGTAGGTGGAGCCGCCCATATAGCCGTTCCAGCGGTTCAGGGTGCAGTTCTTCCAGTAATCCATGGAGGACTTGTACTCGCGGGTGTTCTCGGACTCGATGTAGGTCATCCGGCTGCGGGTCAGGGACACCTGGCCCTGGACGCGGTAGGAGAAGTCGCCGATGCTGTTGCGGTGGTACAGGGACAGTTCCAGACCCTGGTTCTCGTTGACGTTCAGGTTCTCCTGCGGGATGCTGATGGCGTAGAAGTCCGGGATGTTGACGCTGCGGGTGGCGGCGATGCCGCTGGTCACGCGGCGGAACCAGTCGAAGGTACCGCCGAGTTTGCCGTGCCACAGTTCGAAGTCCACACCGAAGTCCATCATCCGGACGGTGGCCCAGGTCAGGACGGTGTTGGCGATGGAGTTGTTGGCGAAGCCGGTGCTGTTGGCGCCCTCGTTGAAGACCCAGGAACCGCTCTTGCCGTAACCGTTGATGTAGGCGTACGGGCTGCCCTGGATGGAACCGGTGCGGCCGTCGGACCAACGGAGCTTGAGGTTGTTGACGAACGGAAGGGCCTGCTTGAAGAACTTCTCTTCGGAGACGCGCCAACCGAGGGAGTAGGACGGGAACAGCGACCAGCGCTTGCCCTTCATAAACTGGTAGTTGCCATCGTAACGGGCCATCAGCTCGACGATGTACTTGCCTTCGTAGTTGTAGTTCAGACGGCCGATGTAGCCGGCGGTGCGGGTGTTGGTGCGGCCGCCTTCGTTGGTGGCGGTGGTGGCGTCACCCTGGTCCAGGATGTCGTGCGTATAGACGAACTCGTCGAGGGACGGACCGTAGCGGCGGGAAGCCTGCAGGCGGGAGGTCTTGATGTCGGTGAGCTCGGCACCCAGCATCGCGGAGACGTTGTGCTTGCCGAAGCTGCGCTCGTACTGGGCCTGGAAACGGCCGTACAGGCGGGCGTTGTCGTTCACGAGCTCGACGTACTCGGTCTCGTTGCGGACCTGCATCGTCGAGTTGGTGGTATCCGTCCAGTAGTCGTAGAGCTGGAAGTTCTTGACCAGCGTACGCTGCTTGTTGGTGGAGTAGTCGTAGGCGCCGTTGGCGGACAGGCGGAGACCCGGGAGCCAGGGGGCGACGTAGGTGAAGTCGATGGTGTTGTTGAAATTCTTGCTGTCGGTCTTGGTGTAACCGGAGGCGTCGGTGTCCAGCAGGGCGGCCGGGTTCATCTGCTCGTTCACGTTGGAGTAGTGGAGCGGGTTGTCCTTGGTGTGCACGCCCACGTTGGGCTCGGAAGCAAGGATATAATAGAAGATGTTCCACTCCTGGTCGTAGGAGCCCATACCCAGGTTGTTGCTCTGGCGGATGGCCGAGGTGTAGCGCATCGTGAGGTCGTTGGTGAGCTTGACGGAGATGTTGGCGTTCACGTTGTAGCGCTTGTATCCGAAGGTGTCACCCTTGAGGATGGAGTTGTCCTCGGCATAGCCGACGCCGAAGTAGTAGTTGACCGTGTCGGTGCCGCCGGACAGGGAGGCGTTGTACTGCTGGTTCACGGCGAAGGTCTTGTAGCTCTCCTTGTACCAGTCGGTATAGACGAGGTCCGGATCGCCGTTCTCATAGCCGGCGATGGTCTCGTCGGACCAGCGGTGGCCCATCTTGGCGACGTCGGCCATCGCATTGTCCCACTTCATGAAGGAAGTCCAGCTCTCGACATTGCGGGGAATGTTTGGCTGGGCGAGGTTGAGGGAGGCGGTGAAGCTGATGGACGGCTTCCGGGCCTGGCCCTTCTTGGTGGTGATGAGGATGACGCCGTTCTCGGCGCCGAGACCGTAGATGGTCGCGGACGCATCCTTCAGCACGGAGATGCTCTCGATGTCGTCCGGGTTGAGTTCCTGGAGGACGGAGATATCGTTGTAGGACTCGAGCTGGCGGGCGTTGTTGCTCCAGCTGCGGGTGTTCTTGCGCTGGCGGGTGACGCTGCGCACGACACCGTCCACGACGATCATCGGGTTGCCGTAGCCGCGGATGCTGAGGTCGGAGTTGAACTGACCCGGCTTGCCGCTGTTCTGCATCACCTGCAGGCCCGGGATCTTGCCCTGGAGGGCGTCGACGCCGTTGGCCGTACGGGTGGCGGCGATGTCTTCGGAACGGATCTGGCTGATGGAGCCCGTCAGGGACTCGCGTTTCTGCACACCGTAACCGACGACGACCGACTCGTTGAGGAGCTCGGCATCCTCGATCAGGACGACGTTCATTTCCGGCGAAGCCTTGACCTTGCGGGTCTCGTAGCCGATGGAAGAAATCTCAAGGATGGCCCCGGTCGGGACGTCGATCTCGAAATTGCCGTCGAGGTCCGTGGCTGTACCGATGCTCGTTCCCGAGACCATCACAGCCGCTCCCATGATCGGTAACTTCTCGGAGTCAGTCACGACGCCGGTCACCTTGATGTTCTGGGCGGACAGCACCGAAGCGCCGAGGACGAGGCCCGCGAGCGCGACGAAGAGCCGCTTGAGCAGATAGCTGGTTTTCATCATTGTGAGAATGATTGGTTAGAAATAGAGGTAGATAGGTATATGATGCCGTTACTTCTTGAACAGCATCGGGGCGAAGGTATTCAGGTAGAGGCGCCAGTTGGCCCATACGTGACCGCCTTCGGAGACGTAGAAGATGTGGTCCAGACCCTGCTCGGTGAGGGTCTTGTCCAGGGCCTTCGAGCCCTCGAACAGGAAATCGGTGTTGCCGCAGGCGAGGAAGTAGAGCTTCACGCCGGCCTTCTTGAGGGCCGCGACCTGCTCGGGCGTGGCGCTGCCGGCCGCGGAGAGCGGGCAGATGTAGTCGAAGAGCTGCGGATAGAGGTTGGACGCGGTGATGGTGTGGCCGCCGCCCATCGACAGGCCGGCGATGGCGCGGGCCTCGGGCTTCGCGATGACGCGGAAATTCTTCTCGATGAAGGGGACGATCTCCTCGCAGAGGCTCACCACGTAGCCGTTCATCGCGCGGTTGCGCTCAGCCTCGGGCATATTGGCGAACTGCTCCTGCATCTTGCGCCAGTCGGGCTGCGGGGCGGTCGGGATGTTGAGGGTCACGGCAGCCTGCTGGTTGGCGTTGCCGTTCGGCATCACCACGATCATCGGCTCGGCCAGGCCCTTCTCGATGAGGTTGTCGAGGATCTGGGCGGTGCGGCCCATCGAGATCCAGGCCTCTTCGTCGCCACCCGCGCCGTGCAGGAGGTACAGGACGGGATACTTCTTCTTGGGGTTGGCTTCGTAGCCGTACGGGGTATAGACGGTCAGGCGGCGGTTGATGCCGAGGACCTTGCTGTCATACCAGGGATGGCTGACGGTGCCGCGGTGCTTGGCTTCCGTGTAGTTCTCGGTACGCTCGCCGGGGACGATGAGCATATTGAGGAAACGGGTGCCGTCGCGCTGCACGAGGATGTTCTGGGGATCGTTCACGCTGACGCCGTCCACGACGAAGTTGTAGGTGTAAATCTCCGGGGAGGGGAGGGCGATCTTGACGGACCAGACGTTGTTCTCGCCGCGGGTCATGTCGATCGTGCCGCCATAGGGATTCGGCATCCAGGAGCCGGAAAGCTTCACGACCGTCGCGTAGTCGGCGCGGAAGCGGAAGGTGACGCTGTCACCCTGGATGTCAGGAGAAACGACGGGGGCCATGCGGCCGCCGAAATTGAAATTGGCCAGTTCCTGGGCGTTCGCGGAGGCGAAGGAAGCCAGGCAGATGGAAAGGATAGTGATAATGCGTTTCATTATGTTGATAGATGAAAGGTTGTTAGTCCGGTTTGTGGGTTTGTTGTGCCGCAGACAAAAGTATGGATTAAATCTACCTTGCTTGTTTTCGTCCGTTCAATTGTTTTTCTCTATGTGGAAGGGGCCCGTCTTGCTTGTTCAATTGTTTGCGATTATGTTCAAATAAAATGGAGACGGATGCGGGGCAAACTCCGCATCCGTCTGATGTACAATGTGTTATGTTATGTGGTTTACGCTAGAACAATCCAATCATCCAGCGCATCACGCTGTCTTCGCCGTAGTCGTCCAGCAAGGGGACCCAGGAGAAGTGGGCGAGCATCGCCGGGAGGCCGTAGGCGGCCATCTCCCCGTCGGAATAGACGCGCAGCCGGTCGTCCCGGGCGCCCAGGCGCCTGCGCGCCTCGATGTATGCGTTGGAACTCGCGATCTTGCAGGTCCGGTCGGAAACGGCGTGCACGAAATACATCGGCAGCTTCACGAAAGCCTCGGTGTCCATCGGCGCGGGCACCATATCAGTCCCGTTCCATTTGTACACCTTGCCCTTGAAAGCCTTGACGAGGTCGGCCGCGAACTGGCCGGGATACTTCTCCTGCACCTGGTGGATCGGCACGATGGGATCCATCGGGCAGCAGGGGATGGCGGCCTTGAAGCGCTCCGGGAACTGCATCATAAAGCGCATCGTGCAACCGCCGCCGCTGGAGGCGCCGGCACAGAAGAGGCGCGAGCCGTCCACCTTGCCCTCGGCGATGAGCGTGTCGATGAAGGCCATCTGCAAGGCGTTGTTGCGGTCGATCAGCTCGATCTTCTCCGGGTACAGCGAGGCGCTGTAGGAGTAGTTCGGATTGGCGATGGCGAAGACCAGCGCGGCGCAGGGGACGCCTTCCGTCGCGAGCGACACGAGGCAGCGGTTGGCCGTCGCCACGGTCATCAGGTCCTTGTCGTATTCGCCGCCGCCGATCTGCCAGACCATCAGCGGGACGTTCGGGATGACGTTGCCGTCGGCGTCTTTCGGCAGGTGCAGCATATACTCGCGGGTGAGCCCCGCAAATGTGAAACTGCCCGTGATGCAGTCGTCCAGGACGGCGATGTGCCGCTCCGTGACCGCGGCCGCGGACACGTTGAGGGCGGAGTCCGCGCTGCAGCGCAGCTCCCAGGGGGTGCGGCGGAAGAGGCTCTCGAGCCGCTTCTCGGGGCTGAGGGGCGCGACCTCCAGCCGCAGGCGCTTGCC
>JAFYZZ010000097.1 GCA_017548445.1 Bacteroidales bacterium
CGGCGGCTGTCGCCGAACACCGTCGCGGCCTACGGGCGCGACGTCGCGGAGCTGCTCGCGGCGCTGGAGCTCGCGCCCCGCGCCATCCGCACGGAGGACATCGAGCGCTACCTGGCGCAGCGGGCGGAAGGAGATCCGCCGGTCAAGCCGGCGAATGACCAAAAGTTGCCGGCAAAAACGGAAGCGAGGAAATTGAGCAAGCGCTCGCAAGCGCGCCTGCTCAGTTCGCTGCGCTCCTTCTTCGACTGGCTCGTCCTCGAAGGCGAACGAAAGGACAACCCCTGCGACCGCATCGACGCGCCCAAGCTCGGGCGCTACCTGCCCGCCGTCCTCTCGGTCGCGGAAGTCACCGCCATCCTGGAATCGGTCGACACCGCCTCCGGCGACTGGCGCGCCCTGCGCGACCGCGCCATCCTCGAAATCCTCTACGGCTGCGGCCTCCGCGTCTCGGAGGCCTGCGCCCTGCAGATCTCGCACGTTTACCTCAAGGAGGGCTTCGTGCGTGTCGTCGGCAAGGGCGACAAGGAGCGGCTCGTCCCCCTCGGGGACATCGCCGCCGCCGCTTTCGCCCGCTACCTCGACGCGCGCCCCGCGCCCGCCGAACCCGCGTTCGACGACGTCGCCTTCCTCAACAAAAACGGCCGCCCGTTGAGCCGGGTGGCCATCTTCAATCTCGTTAAAAAGCAGGCGCTCGTCGCGGGCGTCAACAAGGAAATCTCCCCCCACACCTTCCGCCACTCCTTCGCGACCCACCTCATCGAAAACGGCGCCGACCTCCGCGTCGTCCAGGAAATGCTCGGCCACGAATCCATCCTCACCACCGAAATCTACACCCACATCGACACCGCCACCTGGCAAGCCGCCATCCTCGAGCATCATCCCCGGAAATAACGGCCCGGGCCCGCTAGCAGAACCAGCCGGCCCAGACTTTCCAGTTCACCACGGCAGAAACGACCAGTGCCACCACGGCCACGATCAGGAGGATCTTCAGCGTGGCGGGGATTTTGTCGCGCCAGAAGCGGAAATGGAGCTGTTCGTCGATCCAGTCGTAGTCCTTCTCCGCGAAGAATTTGAAGTAGGCGTACCAGGTCGCGAAGAGGACCTGGCGGGGGCAGGTGGAATCGACGAATTGATCTTCGATTCCCCGGAGTTCATTCACGTCGCCCGAGAGGTCCGCCGACGGACCTTTCTCTTTCACCTTGTAGTAGAGCGCCTCCAACGCATACAGCATGGACAATGTGTGCTTGCCGCGCTCGCCGTACTCGTGCGCCGGGTATTTCTCGACGTACAGGGTCAGGATGCCGAGCAGCGTCAGGCAGACGGCCACGCCGGTAAGCTGGAAGACAGGCGCCACGAGCGCCAGGATGCCGACGGCCATCGAAACGAAGGAAATCACGACTGGCACCTTGTCGGCGATGTCGTGGGTCGCGAAATTGAGGTTGGCGGCATAGCCGACCTCGAACCCCCGCTCAGCGATCCGCTTGAGCAGGTCGTCGCGGGTCGAGGGAACCGGCAGGGAATCCAGTTTCTGCTTCGTGATTGGCTTCGCGTTCGGCTTCTCGCCCCGGGGCGCTTTGGTTTTCTCCATAACTGGCAGAATTTCAGGTTTCTACAAAGTTAGGAAGAAATCGTTCATTTGCAAGAGGCCAGGACGGTGCGGGTATCACAAGAAAATTATATGATAAACGAGATAAAAGAATATCTTTGTAAGAAACTGCAGCTATTTGTTTCACTATAGGCCCCCAAAAAGTTTTTAATCATATGAGAATACGAGAGTCATTGAGAGTTCTTGTTCTAGCGTTGTTTTGCACATCACTGTTTTCCTGCTGTGAAAAAGAATTTGGAAACGATAATACTGATATTAACAATTATCAGATAGCTCTCAAAGAAGTAGAGTCCGCGCAAGAAGATGAAATTCAGGTTATTACTGACGCGTATTCAACGTCCCTTAACGGGGATTTCGGACTATTTTCAAGAAGAGGTCTGACTTCAGACTGCGACAAAGAGGTTGTGTCGGCTTGTAAAGATGCTGAGAGCAGACTAAACGATGTCAGTTTTAAGGGCAGCTATACGATCGAGGCTGTAAGAATTACAGAGGGCAACGTAGAACTACTATATTCAAAGACTTATTCGTCCACAAAGACAGCGGGGCTGTTGCAGCAACTGTTCTGGGAACAAGGTGGCTTTTCAACGGCAGGAGAAAGATCTCCCGGCAATGACGTTATCAGGACCGCAATCCCCATAATAGTGAATCATGGAGAAAAGTATACTGTTGAATCAGCAAATGGCTCGGAGACTTTGGCTTTCTTTTATGACAGCAATGGACAATTGGCGTCTCCTTGTTTTACAGTTGGAAGCGGGGATATAATCACCATACCGGACGGCGTGTATTCCATGCATATTTCTTATCGTAGCAGTAAGAATATCGACGTTTCATATGCGGCGACATTCAATCTGTACCTGATCATGGAAAACGGCATTCAACTTCCACTTGAAGAAAAGTTGTTGACCCTTATTGATGACGATGGCCGCATGGGGTATTATACTGATATTTATCCTGTTGCCAAAGCCAAAAAAGTCTCGATAGCCTCTGCCGTTATCGCCGGAAGAGTTGGTAATAAGAATTATATGACCTGGGATAACATCAATGAAGCACATTGTAATGGCATGGAGATATTATGTCATACATATAGCCATCCATTGACTTCAGATGAAGGTTGGCCGTATAATGTATCTTTTTTTGAAGAAGACTATAGAAAGGCAAAGAACATTTTCTACGCTCACGGACTAACTCCTGATCTTCTGGTCTTCAGTGGCTCATCCGGTCTGTATGCCAGATGTCAGGAAGCTTGTAAGAGGACTTCGTTCGATGGCGCTTTCCTCGCAGGAGACAATAGTATTACATTTGGCGATACTGACAGGTACAAAATTCCGCGTTTTAAAATAGGGAACGATTCTAGTTATCATTGGGATTTGCCATTGCTGAAGGGCATGATCAATAAGCTGGCATCATCTGGTGGATGGATGGTTTGGATGATGCATACTTCAAGTTCTAAAGGATGGGTCGGAGGCTCGGGAAAAGGTTCTTCTGCTTATATGCTTGGCGAGATCATTGATTATGCCAGGGCAAACGGCATTAAGATCGTAACGGCAGAGTACGGCTTCGAGAAAACCTACCTGAATAGTCTGCAATAGATAATAAATCAACAGCTCCACACCTCCGCCAGACTCTTCCGCATTCTCCCCGCCCTCGCACCGTCGGCGCCGATTTCGACCGTTTTCGATCGTTTTCGGCGCCGAGATGCATAGCGGGTCCGGGACTACAGGACCCGGACGCGGAGCTTGGCGTAGGCACGCTCGACCTTCTCGAGCGCAGCCTCCACGCTCTCGGCGCGGGCCAGCAGGACGCCCATGCGGCGGTGGCCCTTGATGAAGGGCTTGCCGAAGAGGCGGATCTGCACGTCAGGCTCAGCGAGGACTTCCTCCAGGTTCTCGAACTCGACCATCGTCGTGTCGCCTTCGACCACGATGGCCTTGGAGGCGCTGGGACCGTAGAAATTGACCTTCGGGATCGGCAGGCCGAGGACGGCGCGCGCGTGCAGCGCGAACTCGGAGAGGTCCTGGGAAATCATCGTAACCATACCGGTGTCGTGCGGGCGCGGCGAGACCTCGCTGAACAGCACCTGGTCGCCGCAGATGAACATCTCCACGCCGAAGATGCCGTAGCCGCCCAGGGCGTCGGTGATCTTCTTGGCAATGTCCTGCGCCTGCGCGAGGGCCTTGTCGCTCATCGGCTGGGCCTGCCAGGACTCGCGGTAATCGCCATCCACCTGGTGGTGGCCGATCGGGTTCAGGAACGTCGTGCCGCCGCTGTGGCGGACGGTCAGGAGCGTGATCTCGTAGTCGAATTTGACGAAGCCCTCCACGATCACCTCGCCGCCGCCGGCGCGGCCGCCTTCCTGCGCAATCTTCCAGGAGTTATCGGCGTCGGCCGGCGTCTTGCAGACGCTCTGGCCGTGGCCCGACGAGCTCATAATCGGCTTCACCACGCAAGGCGTGCCCACCGCCGCGATCGCGGCGTCAAACTCTTCGCGCGTCGCCGCGAAACGGTACGGCGACGTCGGCAGCCCCAGCGTCTCGTGCGCCAGCTGGCGGATGCCCTTGCGGTTCATCGTCAGGAAGGTCGCGTTGGCCGTCGGGATGACGTGGTAGCCTTCCTTCTCCAGCTCCACAAGCGTCGGCGTCGCGATCGCCTCCACCTCCGGGATGATCAGGTCCGGCTTCTCCTGCTCGATGATTTCGCGCAGCCGCGCGCCGTCCAGCATCGACAGCACATAGCTGCGGTGCGCGACCTGCATCGCCGGCGCATTCTCATAGCGGTCGAGCGCAATCACCTCGACACCATAACGCTGCAACTCAATGGCAACCTCCTTGCCCAATTCTCCCGAACCGCACAGCAGGGCCTTCTTGGCAACCTTCGTGAGCGGCGTACCGATTTTAATCATATTGACTGTTGTATTTTAAAAAATTAATATCCAAACAATGGTTTTAAATTAAGCTATTAGGCTATAATTTTGCACATAACGGTTCAAAAAGCAACCATTCCCTATAGTTTCGGCAAAGTCGGGACGATCGCCTTGACCATCGCTTCGGGGACTCCGCATTCCCGCGCGATTTCCGGCCAGTGCGACACCGCCTCGCATACCTCATCGACGATCTCCGCCGCATTCTTGATGTTGTTGGCGGCTGCCAGCGCCAGCAAGTCCGCCCGGGAGATGTCGTCAAACTTTCCGTTCACCGACATCTGGTGCGTGTTGGTCCATTCCCCCGCAGGGTTATAAGCGTAACCCATATCGTACGCGGGCGACAGGCGCCAGCGTCCATCCTCCCCCATCAGGAAGGAAACATTCTTCGTATGGTCATCCTGGTTGCGTACCGCCACGTTGAAGACGATCCGCCGGAAGAACTCCTGCGCTTCGGCGTACGTCAGGCGCAGCTCGCGCATCACGGCCAACGCCTGTTCGTAGGAATAGGCCCGGTGCACCCGGAAATCATAATGCGCGATGGCGCAAAGCGTCTGCATATGGACCTTCCGTCCCGCTTCGCGGTCAAAGCGCTTCGTCAGGAAATGCGCCCGGCCGTTCTCCTCGATCAGATCCGAATACATCATATCAATCCCGCAGCGCTCTTTCGCCAAACGGTAGAAAGAATACTCAAGGCGCCCGAAGTTCTCCGTCTCCCGGAATTCCGCCTTGGCCGACACGCCATCCAGCTTGAGAAGGTAATAATCGAAGCCCTCCGGCGCCTCTATCTGTCCGGAGCGGATCTCGCCGGTCGCTTTGTTGTAGGCGATGACCGCCTTTGCGCGCTGGCCGCCGGCCGACGTGCCCAGCCGCAGGATCTCGGCAATCGCCGCCTGGCGGTCGCCGTTCAGGTTCACGGCCAGCCGTTTCTTCTTCGACAAGGCCTCCCGCGCCACTTCCACCAGCGCATCGACCTGGAACGTCATCGCCGGGTCGTATCCCGGATCCGTCGCCGGTTCATACTCCAGTGCGCCCATACAGCGCTTCCCCAGGAAGCACAACGTCTCGACGGGATTGCCGCTCGTGCGCCCCGTCAGCGCCAGCCACCGGTCAAAGAGCGCGCGGCCGTAGGTGTCCGGCAGCGAATCGGCCAGCATCCCGGGCAAGCCGCTGAAGGTATCCCAGGGCAAACCGGCGAATGAATAGACACGCCCCGCCCGGACAGGCATCATCAACGGCGAAGGCTCGAGCCCGCGCGCGACGAAGTCCGGATCATACTCGAAAAGGGCCACGCTGCGCGACTCATCCCAGCGGAAGGCGCCCAGCGGCCGGCCAAACAGATTCACGCGCGCGACATCTACCATTCCGATTCCGGTTCTTCAGCCCGCGCCGGCCGCCCCGCGGCGCGCTTCCGCGTCGCGGATCCAGCCGCCTGCATCAGGCGATAATACTCATTCGGGCTTAATTTCTCCTCTTCCGTCAGGGGCTGCAGCACATCCAGTACCCCCAACGTCCGGAGCACCCGCAACAGCGAATCGAACGAGCCGATCTCCCCTTTCTCGATTTTCTTGACTGACGAAAGAGACACGCCGGCTTCTTCGGCCAGCGCCTGTTGCGTGATGTTCTGCTTCAGCCTTACAGACCGCAGGCGATTGCCAACCTTCCGGAGAATCGCCGCATCCGACAGCATATAGATATCTTCCATAACAGCTTAAAATTAAACTATTACAATGCAAAAATACAAATAATAGTTTAATAAGTAACCATTATGTAGAAAATTTTCTACGCCATCCTTTGGTTGCCCCGTTTAAATTCTTGCCGATATCGGCAAAAAAAGCCCCCGGCCGGAGGGTCGGGGGCGGTTTGTGCCATTGGATAAGGATTCTATCGGAGAGAGGCTCCCGGCAGGACGATGCCCTCGGGGAGGCCGGCGACCTCGTGGCCGGGGCAGAGGGCGCGGCCGGCGGCGAGCGTCACGATGCGCTCGCGGGAGGCGGCGGCAAGCGCCTTGTCAGCGCCCGGGAGGGTGGTAACCACCGCGATGCCGGGGATGTAGGCGTCGCCCGTAAACAGGTACCCGTCCACCTCGAATGTCAGGCAGGAGGGATGATGTCCCGGCGTGGAATAAACGTTTGCGTAGATTCCGTCGAACAGCTCGATGCGGGCGCCTTCGTCGCAGACCACGACGCCGTCCGACGCGAACGCGATCGGATCGTCGTGGTACTTCGACATATTGGCCCGCGGGTCTGCCAGCGCCTGCCGGCCGGCCGCGTTCGTATAGATCCGCACCTGCGGGAACAGCTCCGCCAGGCGGGGCAGCCCGTAGATATGGTCATAATGTGCGTGCGTCAGCAGCACGCCCGCCACGGAATACCCTTCGCCCGCAAGGGCGGAAAAACGCTCCAGCAAAGGCTCCACATCGCCGCAATCCACGATCCAGAACGTCTTCTCCCCCTCGTTGGAGAGGATATACGTCCGGGACGTGAAGATAGAATTTACGATGTGCGAAACCCTGAGCATCTAAGCGATTCCGTTCTTGATGGACTCGACGATGTAGCGGACGTCCTCGTCGCTCACGTACGGGCCGGCAGGCAGGCACATACCCACCTTGAAGACCGCCTCGGAGACGCCGTTCACATAAGCGGGCGCGTCGGCGTACACCGGCTGCTTGTGCATCGGCTTCCAGACGGGACGAGCCTCGACGCCGGCGGCGTCCAGCCAGACGCGCATCGCCTCGACGTTGTCGTTCGGC
>JAFYZZ010000098.1 GCA_017548445.1 Bacteroidales bacterium
ATCACCCATGAAAAAGATACTCCTTCTTTCCATCTGCCTGATAATCGGCGCGTGGACACTGTCTGCCCAGCAGACCATTTATATCATCGACAATGAGACCGTGGAGAATTTCGACGGTTCCCAGCTCAAGGACAGGACCATACGGGACTATAAGATAACCACAAAGGGTTCCGGGCGCAATGCCATTACGGTCCACGCCATTACCACATCGTCCTCGGTGTTTTCTGTCACTGGGTCATTCACTCCCTTTAAGCCTTTGGCTCCCATCGATTCGACAATCGTCATCAAGCCTGCACATCGGAAAATCATCTATGTAATCGATGGCGTGGCGCACGAAGACGCGTCGGCATTCAATTCCATCTCTCCTTTTGACATCGAGAACATCACCGTGGTCAAAGACGGCTCTCCCGAACAGTTGAAATATGGCGAAAATGTTGTCGTTATGAACATTACCACAAAAAAGGAGAAGACCGACTGGGCGGAGGTCCTGAAGAAACTTCCCGGCGTGAAGGTCGATGATGACGGGAAAATCACCGTCAACGGGCGAGCGGTCAAGACCATATCGATCAACGGCCGGGCGTATTCCGTTGAGACGGAATGAAAAGAAACTTCATCGCGGCGGCGTCCGGCTTTATACCCGTCATCAGCTCATATCCCAGGACGGCCTGCTGCAGCAGCCAGGCCGAGCCGGGGATGTAGCCCGGGCGGCCGGCCAGGCAGGGATCCCTGTAATTGGCTTCCAGCAGATGCGCGCAGTCCAGGCGGTCGATGCCCTCGACGGCACGCGGCAGGGTATAGACGATGACGTCGGCACTCACGCCGCGGGCCACTTCCGAGTGGCGGTAAAGCCGGGTGTCCAGGCCGAGGTCTTCGGCTGCGGCCTGGGCGGCCTTGCCGGCTCCGCCATAGCCGACCACGGCCGCCGTGCGGCATCCGAGCGGCTCCAGCAGCGCGCGAACGGCCAGATAATCAGAATTGTAGGCCTTCAGACCCTCCGGCGTTTTGACCACCAGGTTGGTCGCGCCGATCCGCTCGCAGTCGGGACTTTTCCCATCCACCCGCGCAAAGGCGTTTTCCTTGAAGGGAGCCGTGACGTTGATGGCCTTATATCCCGAAAGGAAACGGCTCCAGGCTTCCTCGAAATCCGGGGTCTCAATGAGGTCATACGGGTATTTCCCGCCATAGGCGGCGGTGAACAGCGCGGGACTGAGCGAGTGGGCGACGGGCCAGCCTATGAGTCCGAACCTATCCATTCCGGCGCTGTCTGACGGCTTCGAAGAGCAGGATGGCGGCCGATACGGACACGTTCAGCGAGTCCAGGGCGCCGAGCATCGGGATGCGGATGTGAGCGTCGGCCGCTTCGCGCCACTGACCGGAGAGGCCGGTGGCTTCGGTGCCCATCACCAGGGCGGTGCCGACGGTCATATCGCAGTCGTAATAGAGCGAGGAATCCTGCAGCTGGGCCGTCAGGATGCGGATGCCGCGCGCCTTTAGGAAAACGATGGCCTCTTCGGAGGAACAAGCCACGCAGGGAACCGTGAACACGGCACCCACCGAGGCGCGGATGAGATTGGGGTTCCAGAGGTCCGTCAGCGGGTCGCAGAAGAGCACGGCGTCGGCCCCGGCGGCGTCGGCGCTGCGAAGCACCGCTCCTAGGTTTCCCGGCTTCTCCACGCTTTCCAGCACCACGACCAACGGATTCTCCGGAAGCGCCAGGTCTTCCAGCCGCCGCTCCGGCATACGTACCTCAGCCACGACCCCTTCGGTCCCTTCCCGCATCGCCATCCTGGCATATACCTCCTCCGATACTTCAAATACTCTCGTCTGCCGTCCTTCGTTCCACGGCAGCCAGCCTCGCCGGGCGTCCGGCTGCGCAGCTTCCACTTCGGGGCAGACGAAGATCGTGTCGATCTCGAAGCCGGCGTCGATGCAATGCTGGAGTTCCCGGCGTCCTTCGACGACAAAAAGACCGGCCTCGCGCCGCGCAGACGATTTCTGCTGCAACGCGAGGAGCCGTTTGATCTTCGGATTCGAAGGCGAAGTAATCAGTTCCGGCATAGACAGTCGGACTTATTCTGCCTGGTCCTTGTTCTCTTTCTTGAGTACCTTCTCCGGCCGCATCTGCGGGAAGAAGAGCACGTCCTGGATGGTGGTCTGGCCGGTCATAAACATCGTCAGGCGGTCGATGCCCATCCCCAGGCCGGAAGTCGGCGGCATACCGTACTCGAGAGCGCGGACGAAGTCCAGGTCGATGTACATCGCCTCGTCGTCGCCCTTGCTCTTCAGGCGCGCCTGCTCCTCGAAACGCTCCAGCTGGTCGATGGGGTCGTTCAGCTCGGAATAGGCGTTCGCGAGCTCCTTGCCGCACACGAACAGCTCGAAACGCTCAGTGAGCGTGGGATCCGTGCGGTGACGCTTGGTCAGCGGAGACATCTCCACCGGATAGTCTATGATGAAGGTCGGCTGCACGAGCTTCTCCTCGCAATAGGCGCCGAAGATCGCGTCGATCAGCTTGCCCTTGCCCATCGAAGGCTCGATGTCCACGTTCAGCTGCTTGCAGGTGGCGCGCAGCTGCTCCTCGTCCATCCCCTTCACGTCCACGCCGGCGAACTCCCTGATGGCGTCGAGGATGGGGAGGCGGCGGTAGGTCCCGCCGAAGTCTACCTCGTTCTCGCCGATCTTCACCTTCGTGGTGCCGTTCACGGCGAGCGAGATCTTCTCCAGCATCGTCTCCACGAACTTCATCATCCAGTTGTAGTCCTTGTAGGCGACGTAGATCTCCATACAGGTAAACTCGGGGTTGTGCGTCTTGTCCATCCCCTCGTTGCGGAAGTCCTTGGCGAACTCATAGACCCCGCTGTAGCCGCCCACGATGAGTCGCTTGAGGTAAAGTTCGTTGGCGATGCGCAGGTACAGGGGGATGTCCAGGGCGTTGTGGTGCGTGATGAAGGGGCGCGCCGTTGCGCCGCCCGGAATGCCCTGCAGGATGGGGGTCTCCACCTCCAGGCAGCCGGCGGCGTTGAAGTACTCGCGCATCGTCGCGATGATCTTCGCGCGCTTGAAGAACACGTCCTTGACCTGCGGATTCACGATGAGGTCCACATAGCGCTGGCGGTAGCGGAGTTCGGGATCCGTGAACGCGTCGAACACCTGGCCGTCCTGCTCCTTGACGATGGGCAGCACGCGCAGCGATTTGCTCAGCAGGGTGAGCTCCTTGGCGTGCACGCTCAGCTGGCCCGTCTGGGTGATGAAGGCGAAGCCGCGGATGCCCACGATGTCGCCGATGTCCAGGAGTTTCTTCCACACGGTGTTGTACATCGTCTTGTCCTCGCCGGGGCAGATCTCGTCGCGCTTGACGTAGATCTGGATGCGGCCGGTCTCGTCCTGGAGCTCGCCGAAGGAGGCGGCGCCCATAATGCGGCGGCTCATCAGCCGTCCGGCGATGCAGACGTCCTGCAGGTTGCCCTTTTCGGCGTCGTATTCCGCGAGGATTTGCGCGGCGGTGGCGTTTACCGGATACTCGGCTGCGGGGTAAGGTTCGATGCCCAGTTCCCGCAGTTTCGCCAGCGATTCGCGGCGGATCAATTCTTGTTCGCTATATTCTGCCATAATGGCGCAAAATTACGAAATTATTTGTTATCTTTGTATGATATGGCGAAAGAATGCAAATGGATCCTCAAGGAACCGGCCGATCCGGCGAAGGTCGAGCGCCTCTCCGCGGAGCTCGGCATCGACCGCGTGCTGGCCGAACTACTCGTCAAGCGCGGGGTCGAGACCTTCGAGCAGGCGCGTTCTTTCTTCCGTCCCAGCCTGGACGCCCTGCACGACCCCTTCCTGATGAAGGATATGGACGTGGCCGTGGAGCGGCTGCATAAGGCCGTCTCCTCCGGCGAGAAGATCCTCGTCTACGGCGACTATGACGTGGACGGCACCACCGCCGTGGCCCTGGTATATTCTTTCATCCAGCGTTTCACCGACAAGGTGGACTTCTACATCCCCGACCGCTACGACGAAGGCTACGGCGTGTCTTACAAGGGCATCGACTGGGCGGCGGACGGCGGCTACGGCCTGCTGATCACGCTGGACTGCGGCATCAAGGCCGTGGACAAGGTGGAGTACGCCCGCAGCAAGGGCCTGGAGGTGATCATCTGCGACCACCACCTGCCCGGCGAGGCGCTTCCGGCCGCCGTGGCGGTGCTGGATCCCAAGCGCGAGGACTGCGACTATCCGTTTGACGACCTTTCCGGTTGCGGCGTGGGCTTCAAACTCGTGCACGCCTATTCGATCAAGTACGGCATCCCCTTCGAGACGCTCATCCCGCTGCTGGACCTGCTGGTAGTGAGCATCTCGTCCGACCTCGTGACGATGGTGGGCGAAAACCGCATCCTGGCTCATTTCGGCCTCAAGCAGCTGAACGAGAACCCCTGCAAGGGCCTCGCGGCGATGATCAACCTCTCCAACCTGGAGCCGGGGCACATCTCCATCGACGACATAGTCTTCAAGATCGGTCCGCGCATCAACGCCGCGGGGCGTATGGAGTCCGGGCGCCTGGCGGTCGAACTCCTCAAGGCTACCGACACGATGGCCGCAATGCGCATCGGCGGGAAGATCAACGAGAACAACAACGACCGCAAGAACATCGACCGCGAGATCACCCAGGAGGCCTTGGAGATGGTCCAGTCCGGCCGCTGCCTCGCCCACGAGAACGCGACGATCGTGTACAACCCCAAGTGGAGCAAGGGCGTCGTGGGTATCGTAGCGTCACGCCTGGTGGAGGCCTATTACAAGCCGACGGTGGTGCTCACCAAGTCCAACGGCTTCGTGACGGGCTCGGCGCGCAGCGTCGCCGGTTTCGACCTCTACGAGGCCATCGAGAGCTGCGCGGACCTGCTGGAGAACTTCGGCGGGCACGTGTACGCCGCCGGCCTCACCCTCAAGGAAGAGAACGTGCCTGAGTTCGCCCGCCGGATGGACGGTTTCATCGCTGGAAAGATCACTGCCGAGATGCTGATTCCCATCGTGGAGGTGGACGCCCGGCTGGACTTCGCGCAGATCACGCCCAAGTTCTCCCGCATCCTCAAGCAGTTCCAGCCCTTCGGCCCCGGCAACAACAACCCCATCTTTATGACGGAGAACGTCTACGACGCCGGTTCGGGCCGCAAGGTGGGCGCGGGCGGGGTGCATCTCAAGCTCGACCTCATCCAGGAGTCGCAGCCCTATCACCAGATCCCTTCCATCGCCTTCAATATGGCGGATTACTACGACTACATCCGCGAAGGCAACCCCATCGACGTCTGCTACGCCATCGTGGAGAATTACTACCGTGGCAACTCCTCCATCCAACTGCGCATCCGCGATATGCGCGAGCGGGAAGACATCCTGTAATTATGTTCAAATACAAAAAGGTCAGGCGGATCAGCTCCAACCTCATCGAAGACGCCAACAACCGGTATATCGTCAGCCTGGACAACCACGTGGAACTGATGGAAGCCCTTGCGGCTTTCTGCAAGCACGTCGGTATCCAATGCGGGCAAATCCGCGGCATCGGCGCCATCAGCGAAGCCACTTTCCGGATGTATGACCCTGCCACGAAGCAATATGTGGACAAAACCTTCGCCGAGCAGATGGAAATCACCAACATTACCGGAAACATCTCTCAAAAAGACGGGGAACTCTACCTGCACGTCCACGCGACCTGCAGCCGCGAGGACTACAGCTGCGTCGGCGGCCACCTCCTCAGCGCCCGCATCAACGGCGCCTGCGAACTGCTGGTGGACAGCTTCGGCGACACGAAGGTCGGCCGCCGCTACGACGACGAGACCGGGCTGAACCTGTACGAGTTTTAAGGCAGTCTCCGGCGCAATTTCTGGAAAAACTGCACTGACTCCCGTTTTCGTCCACAAAAACAGCCTCCCGTGTGGACGGGAGGCGAAATAACGCGGTTCTGTCTTTAGAACAGCGTCGGTTCGTCGAAGAGGCCGCCGGGGAAGTCCGGGACATCGTCGAGGTTGGCGGGGGATTCCGGCTCCACGGCTGGGATGACAGGCGGAGCGGCCGGAGCGGCAGGGCTTTCGTCATTCGCCGGGGTGACCGGTGATTCTTCGTCAGGAGATTCCGGGTCTTCGCCCGGAATGACGTCGGGTTCCGGCTCTTCCACAATCAGCGGTTCAATGAAGCGTACGCTCTTCACTTCGCCGCGCTCGGCGCACTTCTTGCCCTTGGCGGCGATGCCCTTCTTGCCGATCCACGCCTCGGCCTCCACGGCCTCCGGCTCCTTGTCGGACAGCTTCCAGACCACCTCGTAGCGCGGATGCGCGTCGCCGCTCAGGCCCACCAGATAGGACTTGGGCGCGTCGGAGATGAAGCTGAGCGGGGTGTTGTCGCTGAGCGGGAAGGAGAAGCGCTTGACGTAGAAGCTCTTCACGGCGCCGTCCCAGTAGAGGGCGGTGAAGGTCTTGTCGGGATCGTACTTCTCGATGAGCAGCACGTCGCCCTGGTACTTGTTCACCAGGTCGAAGGAAGTGGTGTAGAAACTGCCGTTGCGGAAGACGGCCAGCACCTTGTCGCCCTCCTCGAACTGCCCGAGATACAGGCCGTGTCCGTCCTCGTTGAGCTTCTGGATGTCGGTGTCGTACCAGATGTCCTTGCCGGCGATGGTGCTCACGCCCTTGCTCTTGAGGGTGATGGTGCGGATGGCGTTCTTGCTCACCAGGTTGCCGCGTGCGGTCTTGCTCTTGATGCCGAGCGTGGAGAAGTCGTACTCGAAGCTCGTCTTCTTGAGCTTGGCCTTGGGGCGCAGCAGCACGCGCACTGTCTCGGCCTCGCCGTTGTGGTTGGCGGTGAACCAGACGATCTGCGAGCCGGGGGCGCCGGTGGTGATGTCGTATTCCTTGTCGCGGGTGACGGAAGTGACCGCGAAACGCTTGGCGTAATAGACGGAACCCTTGCCGTCGCGGTAGATGACGTTGTAGACCGTGCGGGTGTCGCCGCGGTTGAACAGGCCCACGTACAGCAGGTCCTTGCCGAAGAAGGCCTTGTCCTCCACCTTGGTGATGCGGTACTTGCCGTCCTTGCCGATGACGATGATCTCGGAGAGGTCGGAGCAGTCGCAGATGAATTCGCCGCCGTCGTCGCGCTTGAGCCCGATGCCCACGAACCCTTCCGCCAGGTTGGCCTGGAGCTTCGCGTTGTTGTTGATGACCTTGGTGGCCGCGATGGTCTCGAAGCCCGTGAGTTCGGTACGGCGCGGGAAATCCTTGCCGTACTTCTTCTTGATGGACTTGAACCAGTTGATGGTATAGCGGTCGATGTGCTCGATGTCGTCGCGGACGAGCTTCATCTGGTCCTCCAGGGCGACGATCTTCTCGTCGATGGCCTTGGTGTCGAACTTGGAGATCTTGCGCACCGGCTTTTCCACGAGCTTCAGGATGTCGTCCAGCACGATCTCGCGGCGGAACAGGTCCTGGTACAGCTTCATCTGCGTGAAGATGTCCTGGATCTGGGTCTCCCAGTCCTTCTGGTCCTGCTCCAGGAGCTTGTAGATGCGGTTCTCGAAGAAGATGCGCTCCAGGGAACTGTAGTGCCAGTCGGCCTCCAGTTCGTCCAGTTTGATCTGCAGCTCCTGCAGGAGCAGGTCGCGGGTGTGGAAGGTGCCGTATTCCAGGATGTCGTTCACCGTCAGGAACTGCGGCTTGTTGTCCTTGATCACGCAGGCGTTGGGGGCGATGTTCACCTCGCAGTCGGTGAAGGCGTACAGGGCGTCGATGGTCTTGTCCGGGGAGACGTCGTTGGGCAGGTGGATCAGGATGTCCACCTTGTCCGTGGTCATATCCTCGATCTTCTTGATCTTGATCTTGCCCTTGTCCTTGGCCTTGAGGATGGAGTCGATGAGGTCCTTGGTGTATTTGCCGTAGGGAATCTCGGTGATGGCGATGGTGCCCCGGTCGATCTTCTCGATGCGGGCGCGGACCTTCACCGAGCCGCCCCGGCGGCCCTTCAGGTACTTGCTGCAGTCGGCGAATCCGCCGGTGGGGAAGTCGGGGTAGATCTCGTAGGGCTTGCCCTCGAGGATGGCCACCGAGGCGTCCAGCAGTTCGTTGAAGTTATGCGGGAGGATCTTGGAGGCGAGGCCCACGCCGATGCCCTCCGTGCCCTGGGCGAGCAGCAGCGGGAAGCGGACCGGCAGTTCGGTGGGTTCCTGGTTGCGCCCGTCGTAGGAGTTCATCCAGTGCGTGACCTTCGGGTCGAACACCACCTCCTTGGCGAACTTGCTCAGCCGGGCCTCGATGTATCGCGGCGCGGCGTTGGAGTCGCCGGTGAGGATGTTGCCCCAGTTGCCCTGGCAGTCGATGGTGAGGCCTTTCTGGCCCAGCTGCACCAGGGCGCCGAGAATGGACTGGTCGCCGTGCGGATGGTACTGCATCGCCTGGCCGACGATGTTGGCCACCTTCGTGTACGCGCCGTCGTCCATCCGGTACATCGCGTGAAGGACGCGGCGCTGCACGGGCTTCAGGCCGTCCGCGATGTGCGGCACGGCGCGGTGCAGGATCACGTACGAGGCGTAGTCGAGATACCAGTCCTTGAACATCCCGGAAAGCTTGAACTTGCGCGCGTCGCTCTCCAGCAGTTTGTCATAGCGTCCCGAAGACTCGCCGTCTTCCTCGATGACCTTGTCCTCTTCCTCGATTTCTTCCGGAGTGGTGATGTTCTCTTCTTCCATAAACTAATCTTCGTATCCGAATTTGCGCAGTTCGCGCCTGCTTTCCCGCCAGTCGGGGTCGACTTTCACATAGATCTGCAGGAAGACCTTCTTCTGGAAGAAGTCCTCCATATCGATGCGAGCCTGGGTGCCCACCTTCTTGAGCGCGGCGCCCTGCCGGCCGATCACGATGCCCTTCTGCGACTCGCGCATCACGTAGATGACCGCACCGATGTCATAACGCTCCGCGCCTTCCTTGAAGGATTCGATGCCCACTTCGCAGCAGTAAGGGATTTCCTCCTTGTAGTTCAGCAGGATCTTCTCCCGGATGATCTCCGAGGCGAAGAAGCGGAGGTTCCTGTCCGTGAAAGCGTCCTTGTCGAACCAGGGCGGGCACTCGGGCAGCCGCGCCAGCACGGCGTCCAGGATGCTCTCCAGGTTGAACCGCTCCTGGGCCGAGGCCGGGATGACCTCCGCGGCGGGCAGCTTCTCCTTCCACCAGCCCAGCAGCTCCGTCACGCGGGCCTGGTCGCTGATGTCGATCTTGTTCACGACCACGATCACGGGACAGGCCGCGCGGGAAAGCTTTTCGATGTACTCGCCGTTCTTGTCGGGGGTTTCCACCGTGTCCGTCACGTACAGGATGACGTCGGCGTCGCCGATGGCGCCGTCCACGAAGTTCATCATATTCTGCTGCAGGCGGTAACTGGGCTTGAGGATGCCCGGCGTGTCGGAATAGACGATCTGCCAGTCATCCCCGTTCACGATGCCCATAATCCGGTGGCGCGTGGTCTGCGCCTTCGCGGTCACGATGGAGAGCTTTTCGCCCACCAGCGCGTTCATCAGCGTGGACTTCCCGACGTTCGGGTTGCCGATGATGCAAACGAATCCCGAGCGGTGCGCCATTATACGTAAGCCCCCATCTTCAGGATGTTCGCCTCGCCCTCGGTGAGGTAGCGCCACTCGCCTTTCTTGAGACCCTTCTTGGTAAGTCCTGCGAAGTACACGCGGTCGAGCGCCTTGACGTTGTAGCCGAGGGTCTCGAAGATGCGGCGCACCACGCGGTTCTTGCCGGAGTGGATCTCGATGCCGAGCTTGCGCTTGTCGTTCTGGTCGATGTATTCCAGTTCGTCGGCCTTGACCTCGCCGTCGGTGAGGACGACGCCGGAGAGGATCTTCTCGTAGTCCTCCTGCGAGAGGGGACGGTCGAGCGCGACCTGGTAGATCTTCTTCTTGTCGTAGGAGGGGTGCGTGAGCCGCTCGGCGATCTCGCCGTCGTTGGTGAGCATCAGCACGCCGGTGGTGTTCTTGTCCAGCCTGCCCACGGGATAGACGCGGGTGGGGCAGTTCTTCACAAGGTCGAGGACGGTCTTCTCCGCGTGCGGGTCGCTGGCGGTGGTCACGTAGCCCTTGGGCTTGTTCATCACCAGGTAGACCTTTTCCTCGCCCTTGAGGCGCTCGCCGTTGAAGCGGATGTCGTCGGTGAAGATGTTCACCTTGGTGCCGAGTTCGGTCACGACCTCGCCGTTCACGGTCACCACGCCGGCCTGGATGAGGGTGTCGGCTTCGCGGCGGGAACATACGCCGGAGTTGGCGATGAACTTGTTGAGGCGGACGACGTCCTGGATGGGAGCGGAGTACGGGACTTCCGCCTCGCCGCCGTTCACGACGGGACGCCGGCTGATCATCCGGTTGATGCCCTCGGAGGATTCCTTGGTGAAGGCGGACTTGCTATGCGCAGGTTTCTTGCCGCCCTTGGGCTTGCCGGGGCCTTTCGGTCCGCGCGGGCCACTGCCGTATCCGCGGCTTTCGCCGTAGGGGCGCCCTTCCCCGTAAGAACGGCCCTCTCCGTAGGGACGGCCTTCGCCATACTGGCGGGGACGGCGCTCGTCGCCGCGGGATCCGTCATAGAACTTCTGGTTGCCTGTGCTGCGCTGCTGCCCGCCATAGGGGCTGCGGTGCTCGCCGTATCCGCGGTTTTCGCCGTACGGGCGGGGTTTGCGGTCTCCGTCGCGGGGCCCGTCGTAAGGACGGCGGGGGCCCGTGCCGCGCTGCTGCCCGCCGTAGGGGCTGCGCTGCTCGCCGTACCCGCGGTTCTCGCCGTAGGGGCGGTGCGGGGTGAAATTGTCGTTTCTGTGTTCGCCGGATTCGCTCCTGTGCGCTCCGGGCGTGTACTCCACCTTTTCGGAATGGGGGTGGGTTCCCGCGTTTTTCCTTGGTCTAAGTTTGCGACCTTCTTTGGTAAACTGGTCCATTTTTACTTGAGATTAAAATAATAAGTAATTGTACCCTGCTGCATAGCGGGCGCATCCGCATTCATATTGAAATGCGTTTCCATCGCGGCTTTGCGCGCCGCCGCCCAGAGGGTCTTGTCCAATACGGTGGTACCGTCGCCTCCCGGCACGGCTCTCACTACGTTTCCGTAGTTGTCCACCGAAATATCCACTACTACTATACCGCTTTCCTGCACGTTGTAGACGGGCCGCGGGAGGTTGCCCACGGTGTTGCGTCCCTGGACGTGCGCGTTCGGCTTGCCGTCGGTGCGGCCGTTGTCGGTATTGCCCTTGGCCTGCCCGGCCTTGAAACCCTCGGACCCGTCCGTGGCATTGTGGGGCGCGGTGAGGGTCGTGTCCTTTTTGGCCATTCCCGGGAACGCGGCGCGCGGGTCCAGCACGGGTTCGTCTTTCGGCTCCGGGGTCGGAACCTCGACGTCTCCCACCGGATCCGGCTTCGTCTCGGGCGTCAGGTTCTCCCGTTCGCCCTCGAAGGGGGACTCGCTCCGCTGGGCCAACTCGACGGGCCTTTCCAGGTCGATTTCTTCAGCAAGCGGTTCCTGCCCCATCAGTTCCTGCACGACCGGCTCTTCCGTTTCGGTGAAGTCAATCAGCATCGCCTGCTCCTGGGGCGGGGGATAGATGTACTTGAGACCGGTAAACGAGACGAGCACGAGGGCGCACACGTGGATGACCGCCGTCATCAAGATGCCGGTGATCCGGGCGTTGCGCTCACGTTTCTGCCTGATTATCTGGCCGTTCTGCATAAAAAACTACTCTGGCTGCGTGGCCAGGATGACTTTGTAATGATTCCGTTTGGCAATGTTCATCACCTGGACGATCTCGCCGATGGGCACGCTCTCGTCGGAGAAGATCGAGAAGGTGGGATCCTCCTCGGACTGCAGCAGGCCCACCAGTTCGTCCTCCACCTCGGAGAAGGCCACGGGATCCTGTGCGCCGTTGATGTGATAGGTGTAGCGGTCCTCGCCCCAGTCCTTGATGGAGACGCTCACCGTGGCCTTGGCGCCCACCTGGCCCGTGCTCTTCGGGAGCAGGAGTTTCAGGGCGTTGGGGTTGACCAGGGTGGAGGTCACCAGGAAGAAGATGAGCAGGAGGAACACGATGTCCGTCATCGAGGACATCGAGATGTTCGGATCCGCCTTGGTGATACGCTTGAGGGCCATCGCTATTCGTCTTTAACCGCTGCGGCGGGCTCGCTGAGCATATCCATAAACTTGATCGTGGCGTTCTCCATGCTGTACACCAGCGAGGAGATGCGCGCCGTGAGGAAGTTGTATCCGAAGTAGGCGAGGATACCCACGATCAGACCGCCGACCGTGGTGATCATCGCCGTGTAGATGCCGCTGGAGAGCAGCGTGATGTCGATGTTGTTGCCGGCGTTGGACATATTGAAGAACGCCTGCACCATACCGATGACCGTGCCGAGGAAGCCGATCATCGGCGCGCCGCCGGCGATGGTGGCGAGGTAGGGAAGCCCCTTCTCCAGCCGGCCCACCTCCACGTTGCCCACGTTCTCGATGGCGGCCTGCACGTCCGTGGCGGGCTTGCCGATGCGGGCGATGCCGGCCTCGACCATCCGGGCCACGGGGGCGTCGTACTTGGAGCAGAGCGTGCGGGCGGACTTGATCTTGCCGTCGTGGATGTAGTCGCGGATGTCGTTGAGGAAATCCTTGTCGATCTTGCCGGCCTGGCGGATGATCCACCACTTCTTGCCGAAGATGTAGATGGCGACGAGGGACAGGGCGAGCAGGACCCACATCAGCGGACCGCCCTTGGCGGCCATTTCGATGAGCGAATAGGACATCTCCTGCTGCACGGGGACAGCCTGGGCGATATCGGTCTGGAGGAGTGTGAACAACATATTCTGAACGGTTTTAACTCGATTTGTGCTAAAAAACTGCCCAATAAGGCATAATCACACAAAGATACTGATTATTTGTGATTTTCCGCCTGTTTTCAAGGAAAAAAATGCTGCGATCGGAGTCTTCCAGACGGGCGGCCGGAAATTATTTTTCGGACAGGTTTGCCGAAAAACCAATTTCCGCTCCGCCTTCCGATCGCAGGGGTATTAAATCACTTCCAGGTCGGATTCGGAAATCCAGCCCTGGCGGCCGTCGGCCAGCTCGATGTTGTGCCAGGTGCCGACGGTATCGAGCACCTTGACCTTCGTGCCCTCGTGGAGGACGAACAGGTCCTTGGCGGAATCGCTGCCCGGCGAGCTCTGCACCGTGGTCACGGCGCGCGTGATGATGGCGCCGTCGGCCTTGCGGTAGTCGTTTCGCTGCCAGAAAGCGAAATACAGGCACAGCAGCGACAGGACCAGCGCCACGATGCCGGCGATGAAACCGCTCCGGCGCGCTGCCACGCTCCTGCCCAGCAGGAACAGCAGCACGCAGCCCAGCGCGGCCGCCAGCAGCACCAGGAAGAAGACGGCCCAGGCGTCCGAGGAAAGCAGCCAGCAGAGCTTACGGCCCCAGGCCTCCAGGAAGAATGTAGGCACCGCCTCGATCTTGTCCTGGACGAAACCCTGGGCGAACTCGAGATTGAAGCGGGCGTCGGAATAGGAAGGATCCAGTTTCAGCGCACGCTCGTAATTGAGGATGGCGTGAGCAAGGTCGTCCTGCTTGAAGCAGGCGTTCCCCAGATTGTAATACAGTTGCGGCGACTCCACGCCCAGGGCGCGCAGGTCCGACCAGGCCCGGGCGGCTCCGGCCCAGTCGCCGTCGGTGTAAGCGCTAACGCCGGCGGTCCAGAGCGAATCGGGATAAGCCGCCTGCTGGGCCGACGCGGCGTGCGCGGGCAGCAGCAGGAGCAGCGTGAGCAGGCCGGCGGCCGCTCCGGCGCCCTTGCGGGGATTCCTTCTCATACTTTCGTCGATGGCGGAAATCACCGAGACCGCCTTCTCGTAATGGGTGTTCATCGCCTCGTGACCGGCGTCCGGGGCGTAACGTGCGTATTCACAGGCGTCCAGCAGCCCGGTGAAATCGGCCGCGAGGCCCTCGGAAACACCGTTTTCGGCCAGGCGGGCGGAAATATTCTCCTTGCTGAGGTCGGCCGCGTCGAGGTTGAGTTTGTCGGAAACGAAGCCCAGCAGGGCCCGGTGCAGTTCCTCATAGAAAGCCGTGTAGAGGTTCCCGTTGAGGAAGGTTCCGGCCTGCGCAAGCCGCTTGCGGGCCATCTTGGTGGCCGCGCGGTTCTTGCTGCCCACCACGTCGGCCCGGCGGGCGGCCAGGCCGCGCAGGATGAACCAGGCGTTGAGGGCGAGCACCAGCAGCATAAGGGTCACGATCCAGAAAGCGGGCGAACCTGCGAAGAAATGCCCGACGGAAGCGAGTGTTCCCGGCTTCGCCGAGATGTAGCGGATGTCGCTGCCCACGTCCCGCACGTCCTTGCGGTTCACGCCCGTGACCACCTGCCCGGCTCCGGAACCCCCGGTGTCGGCCCCCTTGCCCACACGCACCTCAAGCGGCTGGCTCTGCAGCGTCACGTACTTGCGGGAGTTGATGTCGAAATAGCTGTATTCCACGGGACCGAGCGTAAAATCGCCGTGGCTGCGCGGGATGAAGGGATACTCGAACACCTTGCCGCCGGCCACGTCGGAAGTCTTGGTGTCATACACCTCGAAATCCGGCGGGAAAGAGACCTTGGGCGCCTCCAGCAGCGACACGTTGCCGGTGCCGGTGACCGTGATCTTCAGCGAGGCGGCGTCGTGCGTCAGCAGCGAATCGCGCGTGAGGGCGGCGCTCATCTTGAAAGAGCCCACGCCTCCGCCGAACGAATCCGGCGCTCCGGCGGGCAGCGCGCTCACGTGAATCGTCACGGGCGAGGTGCTCACCCGCTTGCGGATGGTCTGGTAGTCGTCCTGGAAGAAGTCGTCGAAGATGCTGCCGGTGGAACGGCGCGGGGCGCGGACGTTCACCAGGCACACCAGTTCCGCCCCGTCCACGGTGATGTCGCCCGCCTTCTGCGGGACGAGGTTCCAGCTGCGGAGCACGGCGGCGTTGTAAATCTTGTCGCCCACGTTCTCGCGGTGGAACTCGATGTTGGTGGGCGCCTGCACTTCCTGGCTCCAGAAGCCGTTGAAGGTCGGGAACCTGGCGTCCTCGAACCCGGCGATGTTCACCCGCTGGTAGAGCTTGAGCGTGGCCGATATGGTCTCTCCCACCATCACGCTGCGCTTGCTGAAGGAAAGGCGCAGGAACATATCGTCGGCGGATACCGTGCCGCTCTGGGCGCTGCTTTGGGAGCCCTGCGAGGCGCCGCCCTGGCTTCCCTGGCCCTGCTGTCCCTGGGCCGCGGCACCGTCGCTGACCACTTCCACGGTGGGACGGGAAGAAGTCAGGCGCTCACCCCGGACCGTCGCTTCGGCGGCGGCGAGCTGGAAGCGTCCCGTGTTCTTGGGCAGGAGGACGTAGGTATAGGTGACCTGCGAGGTGCGGGTGGTCTTGCCGTTGATGATGTTGACGGAGGTGGAAGTGCCTTTCTGCGGACCCCAGACCAGCTGGAAGTCGGAACCGGGTTCCCACTTGAAGTCACTCGGGGCGTGTTCCCCGCTGATGATGAAGGTAACGTTGAACTGCTCGTTCAGGCCCACGAGGTTGGGCGCCTGGACCTTGATGGAGGTCTGGGCGAAAGCGGATAGCGTGCAAAGCAGCGCCGCGAGGTATGCCGTTAGTCTTCTCATCACCAATTCTTTTCTTTCTGACGGGATTTCAGCAGGGCTGCCTTCTCCTTGTTCACCTTGTCCTGGGTTTCCTTTTCCTTGGCCTGGATGGCGCGCAGCATCTGCTGGGCCTGCTGGGGCGAAATCTGCGGCTGCTGGTCCTGGTTCTGCTGATCCTGGTCCTGCTGTTGATCCTGGTCGTCGTTCTGGTCCTGCCGGTTCTGATCCTGATCCTGCTGGTCCTGGTTCTGGTCTTGATTCTGATCCTGATTCTGCTGATCCTGGTTCTGGTCCTGCTGGTCATCGCCGCCCCCGCCGTCGTTCTGCTGGTTCTCCAGCATCTTCTTGGCGTAGATGTAGTTCTCCTTGGCGTCGAGGTCGCCGGGATCCAGCAACAGCGCCTGCCGGAATGCGTCCACCGCCGCCTTGTAATCCTTCTTCTGCAGGGCCACGTCGCCGGCGTTGTAATGGTACTGCGCCGGCAGGCCCGCCTGCTCCTTCACGCTCGCGAGCGCCTTTTCCGCACCTTCCCAGTCCTCCTGGCGATACAGCGAGGAAGCCAGGTCGTACTGCGCGTGCAAAGACGTGGAATCCTTGAGCGCCCCCTTGCGGTAGTCGATCTCGGCTTCCTTGAAACGCCCGTCGCGGAACTTGCGGTTGCCTGCGCGCACGTCGTGCCTGTCGGCCTGCGCGAACGCAGGCAGACTGCAAAGCATCAGCAGGATAAACAGATATCTTTTCATTCGAACAATCTCCTTTTCGCCCTCCTTTCGCCGAGGAGAGCCTCCAGTACGAAGAAGACCAGCGCCGCGGCGAAGAAATACATATACTGCTCGTCATACTCCTCGAAGACCAGCGAATTGAAGCGCTCGTCCTCGAGCTTGCGGATCTCGTCCAGGATGGGGTTCAGCCCGAACTCCTCGTTGCCTGCACGGACGTAAGCACCATTGCCCACGGAGGCGATTTTCTTGAGCGTGTCCTCGTCCAGACGGGTCACCACGATGTTTCCGTCCTTGTCCTTGAGCAGGTCGCCGTCCTTGGGAATCGGCTGGCCCTGCACGGAGCCCACACCGATCGTGTATACGCGGATGCCCGTTTCCGCCACCTGCCGGGCGGCGTCCACGGCGTCGTCCTCGTGGTTCTCGCCGTCGGTGATCACGATGATGGCGCGGCTCTTCTCGCTCTGGACGCTGAAGCTCTTGGCCGCCGTGAAGATGGCGTCGCCGATGGCCGTGCCCTGGACGGGCACCGACTGGGGATCGATGGAATTCAGGAACATCTTGGCGGACACGTAGTCCGTGGTGATCGGGAGCTGGACGAAGGAACTGCCGGCGAAGATGATCAGGCCGATGCGGTCGCCCTGCAGCTTGTCCACGATGCGGGAGATGGCCAGTTTCGCCCGCGAGAGGCGGTCCGGCGAATAATCCTGCGCCAGCATCGAGTTGGAGACGTCCAGGCAGATCATTATCTCGGCGCCCTTGGTTTCGCGCTCCACCAGCTTCGCGCCCAGCAGCGGGCGCGCCAGGCCGATCGAGAAGCAGGCGAAGCCCAGGCAGAACAGCACGGTGCGCCACCAGCCCTTCGAGGCCGACCAGGACGGCATCAGTTCGCGCACGAGCGCCTCGTCGCCGAAGCGGCGCAGCCGGGCGCGGCGGGCGCGGCGCAGCAGCGCATAGCCGACCAGGATCAGCGGCACGAGCAGCAGCAGCCATAGGAAATGGGCACGGGCGAACATCAGCATACTACGGCATCCTCCTCAGCAAAAGTACCACAAGCAGTTCGAGCAGCAGGCACACCAGCGCGGCCACGCCGTAGCGCCCGAACAGTTCCTTATAGACGGGGAAGCTGTCCACGGTCGTGCGGGCCTTCTCCATCTTGTTGATTTCCGAATAGATTTCCGCGAGCTTGGTGTTGTCCGTCGCGCGGAAATAGCGTCCGCCCGTCGTCCGGGCGATATCCTGCAGCAGTTCCTCGTCGATCTCCACCTGGACCTTCTGCATCTCCACCCCCCAGGGCGTCATCACCGGATAGGGGGCCGTTCCATTGGCGCCCACGCCGATGGTGTACACGCGCACCCCGTAGGTCTTGGCAATCTCGGCTGCCATCTGCGGGGCCACCTCGCCGGTGTTGTTCACGCCGTCGGTGAGCAGGATCACCACGCGGCTCGGCGCGTCGGAATCCATCATCCTGGCCACCGCCGTGGCGAGTCCGTTGCCGATGGCGGTGCCGTCTTCGATCAGGTCGGTCTGCACCTCCTTCATCAGGTTGATCAGGGTGGCGCGGTCGGTCGTGAGCGGGCACTGCGTGTAGCTCTCGCCCGCGAAGACCACGATGCCCATGCGGTCGGAAGGTCGCTGGGCGATGAATTCGATGGCGATGTCCTTGGCCGCGCTGAGGCGGTCCGGCGTGAAGTCGCGCGCGAGCATACTCGTGGAGACGTCCATCGCCAGCACGATGTCGATGCCCTCGGAGTCCACCTTCTCCACTTCCGTGGAGGAACGGGGGCGTGCCAGGGCCACCACGATCAGGCAGAGCGCGGCGGTGCGCAGCACCATCGGCAGATGCCGGATCACGGCCAGCGGCGAACGGCCGCCCTGCATC
>JAFYZZ010000099.1 GCA_017548445.1 Bacteroidales bacterium
GGTCATCCGGCCCGGCAGCAAGCGCCTGCAGCGCCTGCGGCCTTTCGCGCCGTGGGACGGCCGCGACCTGGCGGGCCTGCCGCTGCTGATCAAGGTCAAGGGCAAGTGCACCACGGACCACATTTCGATGGCCGGCCCCTGGCTGAAGTACCGCGGTCACCTGGAGAACATCTCCGAAAACCTGCTGATGGGCGCCGTGGACGCCTTTACCGGCCAGTCCGGTCCCGTGGCGCCGCGGGCGAGGGTCCTGCGCGCCGCAGGTCCCGGCAGCATCGTGGTGGCCGAGGACAACTATGGCGAGGGTTCGAGCCGCGAGCACGCGGCGATGGAGCCGCGTTTCCTGGGTGTCCGCGCCGTGCTGGCGAAAAGTTTCGCCCGCATCCACGAAACCAACCTCAAGAAACAGGGCGTCCTGGCCCTGACTTTCGCCAACCCCTCCGATTATAACAAGGTGCGCGCGGAGGACAGGATAGACATCCTCTGCGCGGGCATCGCCCCCGGGAAACCGGTGGAGGTGGTGCTGCACCATCCCAACGGCTCGGAAGACCGCATCAAGGCAAAACACAGCTATACACCCCAGCAGATCGCCTGGTTCCGCGCGGGTTCCGCACTAAATACCCTTTCGAAACAATGACCACGAAGCATAAACAGGAATATCTCATCTACAAGCTTTCAGATGAGATGAAAAGCAGCACCCGGATGGATGCGGCGCTCTTCAAGAAACTGGACGTCAAGCGCGGCCTGCGCAACGAAGACGGCACCGGCGTGCTCGTGGGCCTGACCAACATCGGCAACGTGGTGGGTTACGAACGCGAGGCCGACGGCACCCTCGTTCCCATCGACGGCGAGCTGTATTTCCGGGGCTACGAGGTCAAGGACCTGGTGCACGCCATTATGGCCGAAAAGCGTTTCGGCTATGAGGAAATCTGCTTCCTGCTGCTTTCCGGCCGCCTGCCGGACGCGGAGGAACTCCAGGCCTTCAAGGACCTGATCATCCATAATATGCCGCTGGAGCAGAAGACGATCCTGCATATCATCGAGCTGGAAGGGGACGACATTATGAACATCCTGGCGCGCAGCGTGCTGGAGTTCTACACCTTCGACGAGAATCCCGACGACGTCTCGCGCGACAACCTGATGCGCCAGAGCATCGAACTGATTTCGAAGTTCCCGACGACGATCGCCTATGCGTACAATATGTACCGGCATCACCATCACGGCCGTTCGCTGCACATCCGCGACGCCCAGCCGGGCCTGTCGCTGGCGGAGAATTTCCTCTATATGCTCAAGGGCTCCGATTTCACGAACCTGGACGCCCGTACGCTCGACCTGCTGCTGATCCTGCATTCCGAGCACGGCGGCGGTAACAACTCTACCTTCACGGTCCGCGTGACCTCTTCCTCTGGAACGGACACCTTCTCGTCCATCGCCGCGGGCATCGGGTCGCTGAAGGGCCCCAAGCACGGCGGCGCGAACCTCAAGGTCTGCGATATGATCGACTTCCTCAAGAAGAACATCGCCGACTGGACGGACGAGCGGGAGATTTCCGACTGGCTGCGCCGTATCCTGCACCGCGAGGTCTTCGACAAGAGCGGGCTCCTGTACGGCATCGGCCACGCGGTGTACACCAAGTCCGACCCGCGTACGGTCCTTCTCAAGGAGATGGCGCGTGAGCTGGCCATCGAAAAGGGCCGCCTGGGTGAATTCGAGTTTATGGAGCGGATCGAGCGCCTGGCCATCGAGGCGGTCTACGCCGACAAGGGGCACGGCAAGACGCTCTGCGCCAACGTGGACTTCTATTCCGGTTTCGTGTACGACCTGATCGGCATTCCGCGCGAGATCTATACGCCGCTTTTCGCGATGGGCCGTATCGTTGGCTGGTGCGCGCACCGCAACGAGGAACTCAATTTCGAAGGCCGCCGCATCATCCGTCCCGCCTACCGATGCGTCACCGACGAAAAGGAATACGTAGAAATGGCAGACCGCTAGGTCTGCTTTTTTTTTGTATCTTGCAGTCTGAAACAATAGATCGTTATGAACAGAATAGTCTTCGTCCTGTTTTTCCTCGTGTTGTGTTCCGCTCCGCTCGGAGCCCAGAAAAAACCCCTTGACCACGATGTTTACGACGGCTGGCAGAGCGTCAGCGCCGTCCAGCTGTCCCCCGACGGGCGACTGCTCAGCTACGAGATCAAGCCCCAGGAGGGCGACGGAACCCTGTACCTGAAGAACCTGTCGACCGGAGCGGAACTGTCCGTGCCGCGCGGCACCGGCCTGAAATGGGCGCAGGATGCGTCCGTGGGTCTCTTTACGGTGAAGGCGCCGTTCGCCGACACCCGCCAGGCCAAGATAGACAAGAAGAAACCCGACGAGCAGCCCAAGGACAGCCTCGCGCGCATCGACCTGCGCACGCTGGGCTGGAAGACGGTAGGCGCAGCCGGCCAGACGGCCCTGGGCTACGACGCCGCGCCGTACCTGTTCGCCGCGCAGGAGGTGAAGGGCCGCAAGAGCAAGAATCTGCTGGTGATCGACCCGGCCGCCGGCACCACGGATACGCTGAAGAACGTGTCCGCGTTCGAGGCCTCCAAGTCCGGCACTCGCCTGGCCGTAGTCACGGCCAAGGAGGAGAAGGATTCGCTGTCCCGCGACGCGGTGATCCTCTATGATTTCCCGAAGGGCAGCATCGATACGCTGTCCAGCGGCCGGAAGGCCTATGCGAACCTTTCGTTCAACGACGGCGGCGACCAGCTGGTATTCACCGTCACCGACGAAGAGGAAAAGACTGACGGCACGCCGCGCCACGCCATCTACCAGAGCTTCTTGCACGTGGACAAGCGCCGCCCGACGACGGCGGAATGGGTGACGTGCGAACTGCTCGCCGCGGATTGCGACGGCCTGCCCGCAGGCTGGGTGGTGTCGGCGAACAGCCGTCCGAGATTCACCAACCGTTCTTCCCGCGTGGTGTTCGACCTGCAGGAGTACTACCCGCCCAAGGATACGACCGTCTATGATTTCGAGGCGGCGAAGCTTGACATCTGGGTGTGGGACGCCCATACCGTTCCGCCGATGGACAAGGTGGCCCGCGGCCGCACCCGCAGCTTGCGGGCGCTGGTGGGCCTGGACCGTCCCGGCGTGCCGGTGGTGTTGTCCGCGAACCCCTCCGACCGCATCACCTTCTTCGACGGCGGCGAGGCTGCATATGCCCTCTCCACCGACACGGACCGCTACGTGGTGGACAATATGTGGGCGTCCGACAGCCGTGCGGACATCTCCCTGGTGAATCTTTCCGACGGCAGCCGCCGCCTGCTGCGGGAAGGGGCGAAAGGCTATATGCAACCCTCTCCTTACGGGAAGTATCTCGCCTGGTTCAACCCGGAGGACGGCAACTGGTACAGCCTGAACCTGGCCACCGGGGCGGAGGTGAACCTGACCGGAGCCACGGGCGTGAACTTCTGGGACGAGCTGGACGACCATCCGCTCGAAGGCTATACGCCCATCGGGATGCCCGACTGGGCCGGGACGGACGAGTTCCTGCTCCTGCGCGACCGCTATGACGTGTGGAAGTTCCAGCCGGACGGCAGGAAGGCCGAGTGCCTGACGCGTGGGGCGGGAAGGCGCAACCGCGTGACTTACAGTGTGGTGCGCTTGGATACCCAGCGCAATCCTTATCTGTTCCAAGATGTGCAGACGCTGCCCGTCAAGGGCCAGGTGTGGCTGACTTCCTTCAACGAGGTGGACAAGCGCAACGGATACGCCCGCGTGGACGTCGCCCGCGGCGGCGAGCCGCAGGGATTCCTGGCGGAGAAGGGCTTCTCGTCCGTGACGAAGGCCGCGGATGCCGACGTGATCGCTTTCCTGAAGGGCGATTTCCGGCATCCGAACGACCTGTATGTCACGCGCGACAACTTCCTGTCGGAGACGAAGCTCACATCCATCAACCCCCAGCAGGCGGACTACCGCTGGGGCGATGCGCAGCTGGTGCACTGGAACGCCTACGACGGCACGCCGCTGGACGGCCTGCTCTTTACGCCGGACGGCCTGGACAGGAACGGGAAGTACCCGATGATGATCTACTTCTACGAAAAGTACTCCGAGTCGCTCTACAGCTACCGCGCCCCCGCCCCGAGCCGTTCCACGGTGAACATCTCCTTCTATGTGAGCCGCGGCTACGTGGTGTTCATCCCGGACATCGTGTACAAGGACGGCCACCCGGGCGAGAGCGCCTACAACTGTATCTGCGCGGGCGCGGAGGCGATGTGCCGCCAGTTCCCGTTCATCGACAAGTCGAGGATGGCCATCCAGGGCCAGAGCTGGGGCGGCTACCAGACGGCCTACCTGGTCACGCGTACCGATATGTTTGCCGCGGCGGGCGCCGGTGCTCCCGTGGGCAATATGACCAGCGCTTACGGCGGTATCCGCTGGGAGTCCGGCAACAGCCGCATCGGACAGTACGAGCACGGACAGAGCCGCGTAGGCAAGACGCTCTGGGAAGACGGCGGCCTGGACCTCTACATCGAGAATTCCCCGGTCTTCCACGCACCCAACGTCACCACGCCGGTGCTGATTATGCACAACGACGCCGACGGCGCCGTGCCGTGGTACCAGGGCATCGAGTTCTTTATGAGCCTGCGCCGCCTGGGCAAGCCCGCCTGGCTGCTGGAGTACAACGACGAAGCGCACAACCTCGTGGAGCGGCGCAACTGCAAGGACCTCTCGATCCGCCTTCAGCAGTTCTTCGACCACTACCTCCAGGGCGCTCCGGAACCCGTGTGGATGAAGGAGGGCATCCCCTACGCGAGAAAAGGAAATTACTTTGCGACTGAACTGGTGGAATAGCTTAACTGATCAGAAGAGGGCTTTGACCAGAAACCAGAGCACCGGGACGAGCAGGGCGGGGATGTAATTGAGGGTTTTGCAGTCCTTGAGTTTCAGCAGCGACAGACCGGAGGAAATGATGAGCAGGCCCCCCACGATGGCCATTTCATTGACCATCGTGCCCTGCAGGATCGGGGAATTGGCCGCGAATTTGCCGGCCAGGTAGAACATCCCCTGCCAGCAAAAGAGGACCGGTGCGGCGAAGATGATGCCGATGCCGTAGGTTGTCGCGAAGACCATCGAGGTCACCAGGTCCAGGGTGGCGTTGGTGTAGAGGAAGGTGTTATCTCCGGTGGTCGCGCTGAGGATGGGCCCGACGATGCTGAAAGTGCCCACGCAGAACAGCAGGCAGGCGGTGATGAGCCCGTTCGCGAGCCCCTCGCCGCCCCGCCTGGCTATCAGGCGCTTGGTGCGGCCGTCCAGGTCGAGCGCCGTGCCGACAATGCCGCCCAGGGCGATGGCGATGATGAACAGCACGGGGAACTCGCTCTTTGGCATATTCTGCACGAACGTGTTGGCGCCGAGCGCCAGCGAGGCGAGTCCCATCGCGTTGAACAGGACGTTCTGATACTTCTCTCCAAGACCTTTTTTGAGGAGGCTCCCCACGATGGAGCCGACGATAATACACCCGGTGTTGACGATAGTTCCTAACATAACGGTTGCAAATATACCAAGAAAAACCTTTAGTCCGCCAAATTGATAATCAGTATATTACAAAATGACTCCGGGAACAATAACCCGGAGTCATTTTGTAAGGGATTGAAAATCAGCGACGGTTTAGCCGATAGTAGGATGATCGGCGGGTGTGCCGGGGCGGAGGTCCCGGGTGAAGTACATAATGCCCACCAGGATGACGAAGAGCACCAGGGTGCCGGCCACGAGGGCGTAGGTTTCCATCTGCAGCAAGATATAGCAGACCACGTAGGCGAGCGCCACCAGGGCGCCGAGCAGCCAGGCCGTCCGGTCCTTGAGGATGCCGCGGAAGTAGCCCGTGAGGGCGGCGGTGGTCATTCCGGCGGCGAGCAGCCAGGCCAGCCAGAAGGCCATCAGTTCGGAGAAGGAAAGCAGCAGGGCATAGAACAGAACCAGCGATAGGCCGATGACCACGTATTGGATGATGTGGATACTCTTCTTGCCCACGAGCTCCACCGCGAGTCCGGCCACGAACACGAGCAGGATGATCAGGATGCCGTATTTTGCCGTCCGCGTGGTCTGCTGGTACTGCGACACGCCTTGCAGCAGCTTGACGCCGAATGTCGTTTCCTGAGGGGCTCCGCGGTTGATGGCGGACACCACCCAGCGGGCGGAAGAACCTTCTTCGCCGATCTCCCGTTCCGAGGGCAGGAAATCTCCTTCGAAAGAGGGGGCGTTGCAGTCGGTGTGAAACGTCACTTCGGTGACTTGCCCGAACGGCTGGAAATATAGCGCTTCCGAACCGCGGGTGCGGAAGCGGAATTCAAAAGGAACGGGCGCGGCGGAGCCGAAGAGGGCCGGATCCAGTTCGATTTGTTTGGAGATGGCGTGGTTCCCGCCGTCCGTGACGGAGTATTCGCGCCCGCCGATGGACAGGCTGACGGACCCTTCGATGCCGCGCAGGTCGCTCAGTTCCAGGATTATCTCCGTTTTTACCGGGTAATCCCGGCACTTGTCCGGCAGCAGGAATTCCCCGCGTGCGACGATGTCGGCGGTGTAGACTTTCACTTCGTAGATGGCGCGGTGCAGGTCCTGCGTCGCGGCGTCCACGTCGTAGAAAAGCCGTTCGGGATAGATCGTCATCGACACGAGGGAATCGTCGTTCTTTTCTTTCTTTTCCTGTTCGGTGCGCTCCCGGTAAAAGCGGAGTTGCGGGCCGGACAATGTCTGCGGCCAGGCCCAGCTGCCGGCCACTTCGGTGCGGGCGACGTCGGCATTGGACTGCCGTTCGCGGATCAGGGACTTGATCATCCCGAGCGGAATGAGCAGCAGCAGGGTGATGGCTGCCATCAGAAGGATTTTCCAGATCAGGTTGTCGGAAGAAAGCTTTGCCATATCTTAATTGTGTAATTTTTACGCAAAATAAAGACAAATTAACCATACTTCCAAATAATTTGCGTAAATTTTACACAAAAGAAGAAAAATAGGACTTTCGCCCAAAGTTGTTTACCTTTGTAAAGACTATGGCACAGGTATTTGTCAGTTATTCCAAACAGGACTGGTTCGCCCCCGACGGGACGCCGGTTCCCGGGAATCCCGTGGACCGCGTCCTGGCTGCCCTGGAAACCGCAGGCATCAGCTATTGGATTGACCGTGAGGGCCTTTCCGGCGGTGAGACCTTCGCCAAGCGCATCGCGGACAGTATCAGGGCCTGCGACGTCTTCGTCTTCCTGTCCTCGGCCGCGGCCAACGCTTCGGAGTGGACGCTGCGGGAGATCAGCACCGCCATCAAGTGCGGCAAACGCATCATCCCGGTGCGCCTGGACCATTCGGATTATGACGAGACCGTGGACTTCTACCTGTCTTCCGTCCAGTACATCGACTGGGTGGAACTGGGCCCGGACGAGGCGCTGAAAAGGCTGACGGCCGCCATCGAGAGCCCGGCCGTGGACGCCTCCGGCATCGAATACGGCAAACTCCCGGGGCTTACCCGGGTCGTGCTGGTGGCCGCGCTGGTGGTCCTGGCCGGCCTGTATGCCCTGCTGACGTATTTCTTCCTGTGGGCCTCGACCTTCCAGTCCAGCGAGGTGCTCGGCGGCCTGGCGGGCTACGTGGGGGAATTCGCCCTGCTGATGTCCGCCTATTACGTGCTGCGGCTGCTGCGCAAGCGCAAATCTTTCTTCCTGATTCCGCTGCTGGTCATCGGCGTGGTGCTGGCCGCGGGGCTGCTGGGCCGGCGGGTGGATTTCATCGTCTGCGGAGCGTTGCTGATCCTGGGTTGGCTGGGCGTCTACCTGGTGTGCCTGTACCATACTGACCGGCGGGCGTCGCTCTTCCGCCAGATGAGCAAGGAAGACGTCCTGCTGCGGATCAACGATCCCGAAAACCTGATCCTGGTATACCTTGCCCTCAAGGCCGCTGTCGTCGTGCTCGGGCACTTCTTCGACGGCCTGATGGACCTTTCGGCCCTGTTCCGCTATTTCAACTAGAGGCGCGTCAGTCGTTGTTGAGTTCCCGGACGTCCACTTCGGCGCGTTCGCTGCTGCCCAGCAGCCATTCGGAGAAGTAGTCCGCGAGGCGCCAGAAGAAGTACTCGTTCATATCGCCGAAGCCGTGGCGCTGGCCGGGCAGGATCAGCAGGTCGAAGCGCTTGTTGGCGCGGATGAGCGCGTTCACCACGCGGATGGTGTTGGCGGGATTGACGTTGTTGTCGATGTCGCCGTGCACCAGCATCAGGTGGCCCTTGAGATTAGCCGCCAGTTGCGGGTTCGTCTCGATGTGATAGACGAAGGTGGTGTCGCTCTGCTCCACCTTCTCGGTCACGCCGTGGTGCGTTTCGCTCCACCAGCGGTTGTAGATGCTGTTGTCGTGGTTGCCCGCGCAGGACACGGCCGCCTTGAAGAAGTCGGGATACTTGAGGATGGCCGCCGTGGACATAAAGCCGCCGCCGGAGTGCCCGTGGATGCCCACCCGGTCGATGTCGATGAAGGAATACCGCCCTGCAAGCTGCTGGATGGCGTATTTCTGGTCTTCCAGGCCGTAGTCGCGGAGATTCCCGTAGCCATAGTTGTGATACCATTTGGACCGGTTCGGGTGGCCGCCGCGGTTGCCCACCGTGATTACGATGAAGCCCACCTGGGCCAGGCGGTCGGTGCGCACCATCCCCTTGGACCAGGCGATGTTGTTGGCCTCCACCTGTGGGCCCGGATAGACGTAGTCGATGATGGGATAGACCTTCGTGGAGTCGAAGTCGAAGGGTTTGTACATCGCTCCGTACAGGTCCGTGACGCCGTCGGCCGCCTTGACCTTGAAGCGCTCGGGCATCTTGTAGCCCGCCGCGAACAGCAGGCTCAGGTCCGCCTTCTCCAGCAGGGTGCGCTTGCCGTCGCGGCCGAGCAGCCAGGCTTCCGGGGCGTAGTCCACGCGGGAGCAGTTGCCCACCATCCATTTGCCGTCGTCGCTGGCCGTGGCGTCGACGTTCATATCGTCCATATCCAGCTGCCTGAAGGCACCGCCCGCCAAAGGAACGCGGTACGTGTGCATCTGGTAGGGGTTCTCGTCCTTGTTCACGCCGCAGGCCGAGAAGAGCACGTAGCCCTCCTTCTCGTTGACGGAGATGATATCCTCGACGTGGAAGGCGCCTTCGGTGAGGTTGCGCACAAGGGTGCCGTCGGCGTTGTACAGGTAGAGGTTGGCCCAGCCGTTGCGCTCCGACCACCACACGAACTGCTTTCCGCCGCCCACCAGGTGGATCTGGCGGTCCTCGATGTAGGTGTTCATCCGTTCGGAGACGACGGTGCGGGTGGAGTCGGAGTCGAGGTCCACGCGGCACACGTCCATCCGGTGCAGGTCGCGGGAGCCGCGGACCAGCCAGAAGCCGTCGTCGTCGCCCAGCCACACGCGCGAGCGGTATTTGTCATAGGTCTCGCGGAACTTGCGCGGGCGCGTGGACACGTCGAAGGTCTGGTCCTTGAAGGCGTTCACCCGGTAGCGTTTGCTGCCGCCGTCGGGCATCGAGAAAACATAGAGTTCCTCGGTGGGACCGGGCTCGCCCGGCATCTGGTACTTATAGGTTTCCAGAGTGGGGCGCGGCTGGCTGAGGGCGTTGATCACCCAGAGGTCCTTGATCTTCCGCATATCCGTCTTGACGGCCGCGAAATGCCGGCTGTCCGGCGACCACACGACCCCGCGCGCCATCGTGCGGCGGGTGGTGTCGGTCTCCGTGTCGCCGGAGTAATTGTCCACGCCGAAGCCGAACTGGCGGACTCCGTCGGAAGTGAGGCGGTGCTCCACGAGGGTGGAGTCCTTCTCGTCCTCGGTGGCCTTCGCCATATTCTCCTTATCCATCCAGAAGAGGTTGGAGTTCTTGACGTACACGCCCGTCTGCCCGTCCGGAGAGACGCTCGCCCAGGCGGGGTATTCGCGTTTCTCGGGCTTGTATTCCTCGAGTTTTCCTGTGGCGAGCTCATACTGGAAATGCCACACCTTCTTGGTCATCTTGGGCGGCTGGGGGCCCTTGGGGGCCTTGTCGCCGTCTTTCTTCTCGCGCTCGGCGCGCTTCTGCGCCAGGGTGTCGGGGACGTCCTGCGTGCCCTTGATGTCGAAGCGCAGGTACTTGTCGTCCTTGAGTTTGAGGTTCTCGATGGGCAGGTGCTGCGCGTCGAAGGGGTCGCGGGTGATCTGCGTGACCTGCATCGCCAGCTTCTCCATATCGAAAGCCGGGGTCTTGCGGCCCGCTTCGGGGTCCACGATCCAGTACTCCGTGCCCTGCGGGGTCTTCCACTCGTACCAGAACTTGTCCGAGTCGCGGAACCAGTTTGGTGTGAGACTTGTAGAGAAAACCATCTGGTTGATGCGCTTGGCGGAGAACTGCGAGGCGAGGTCGTAGTTGGGTTTGGGTTGCGCGCCCAGTTGCAGGCTGCAGGCGAGAATTACCGGAAGGAGGACAGAAAGCCGTTTCATAAGGCAAACGTTTTGACGGATTAACGAAATGTAAATATAAGAAAAAAACCTATCTTTGTGACCGTTATGAAGAAGACACTGCTTTTGACCGCCGCGCTGATGCTGCTCTGCGGCGCCGTGGGAGCCCAGGAGAAAGTCCGGCCGGAGAACGAAAAGACACAGTATAACACCGTGTTCGACCTGCTTCGCGGCGAGCCGGGCGTCCAGGTGAGCCCGAGCAACGCCGGAGAGATGCCCCAGATCCTCATCCGCGGCATCTCGACCAATTCCACCCATACGCAACCTCTGTTCGTGGTGGACGGCATCATCACGGACAACGTCACGTATCTCCGTCCGGAGGATATCTATTCCGTAGAGGTTCTCAAGGACGGCACGGCGTCCATTTACGGCGTGCAGGGGCAGAACGGCGTGATTATGTTCCGGACCAAGCAGGTCGTGGAGGCTGAAAAGCTGGCCGCCGAGGCACGAAAGGCGGAAAAGAAAGCCGCCCGCGCCGCCAAAAAGAAGAAATAAAACCTGTCCGCCGGGTTATTCTTCGAGGCGGATTTCCCTGAGGACGTGGACGCCTTGGTAGTCATCCCCCTGGGAGAATTCTACATAGCGGTCGAAGAGCCATTGGATGGGCCAGCCGCTATCCAGATGGATTTCTTCGGTAATGAATTCCTCGAATGAAGCGGTGATGGGATTCTCGCGGAGATCTTCCTCAAGTTCTTTTATGAAAGCATCGTAATCCGGCACGGCATCCGGGGCCGCATTCCTGACAAGTTCGAAAAGATAGTCCCGCACAAGCGGCACCAGTTCTTCGTCGCCCCGGGTGGTCTTCCGGATCACGACGGAGTAGTCGTCGGTCAGTTCCGGATCCACCCGGAAAGAGGATTCCAGGGTGGTGCTGCCGTTGCCGATGATGTTCTGATAAGGTTGGCTGAAAACATAGGTCTTCGTCGTGTCCAGCCGGGCGCCGTGGTAGAAGAACAGGGGGCTCACCTCCTCGGTGCACAGCCTGGAAAGGGCTTCCGGCGAAGCGAGCGTCGTCATAAGATAGGATTCCAACTGTTTCTCGCTGATGCTTTCTCTTTGTTCGGGTTCGAGGTTCCTCCACGCAGCCCGGGCGATGACGGGAAGACCGTCCCGGACCTCCGCTGTGATCTCATCCAGATTCTCCAATGCCAGGTAGGTGCCCAGGTCGGTGGTTTTGATGCGGTAGGGGACCTCGTTTTTCAGCCTGGCCCGCTCTTCCGGTGTCAGTTTGAAAAGCAGGTCCGTGTCGAAGAGGTCATCGCAGCGGATTTCCAGGGTGTAGGTGTTGTCGGTCGCCGCCACCACCTCGAAATGGAAGGTCTCGGAAGACGAAGAAACCTGGGTCTCATTGCCTTCGGCATCCATTTCATATTTTCTCTCAATGTAGGTATAGTCCATTTTGTCTCCGACATCCCAGTAGGCGACCACCTGGACGGTGGAATCGGGAAGCATCTGGGCGGAGACCGTTCCTGCGGCGCATAGCGTGAACAGGAGCGGGAAATAAAGGTACAGATGTTTCATAGTCCTGCAAAGATAGTTGTTTTAGGGGAAACAATCACGCGTCCTTGCCTATTCTTTGCAGCTCGGAGGGCGTGGCGTTGAATTCCTTCGTGAAGCATCTGGTGAA
>JAFYZZ010000100.1 GCA_017548445.1 Bacteroidales bacterium
CGTCGGGGTCGCCCTTTTCTTTTAATGACTGCTGTCAGATTACAGCGCGTGATTGTAGTCCTTCTCGTTCTGCGGGATGACGTAGGTCCACTTGTTGCCGTCGGTCGGGTTGATGGTGATGGCAAACGAGGTGTGGAAGCTACCGCCCTGGGCGATGGACTTACGGACGATGGGTTCGTTCCAACGCTTGTAGTCATAGTAGTCGAAGCCTTCGCCCCAGAGGTCGATACGGCGATACAGTTTGACTTCCTTCAGCAGGTCGGCGCCCGTCTTGGTGCAGTTGTAGGCAGGGTCGAGGTTCTTGTTGAGCTCGTTCAGCAGGCTCTGAACCTTGGCGTCCTGGCCACCCATGTGGCAGAGAGCCTCAGCCTCGGAGAGAATCATCTCGGCGGAACGATAGATGTTGAACGAACCGCCGCCCGGCATGAAGGTCGCCTGGAACTTGAACTGCATGTAGGCGTATACGAGGCTGGTGCCGTAGAGTTTGTTACCATACTCCTGGAACGCACGGGTATAGAGGGTCTTCGTGCTGCGGCCGGCCGCATTGCACTCTTTCCACTCAGCTTCCGTCGGACCGAGCCACAACTTGCGGCGCACGTCGGTCTCCGGAATCTGGTCGTAGAGTTCCTTGCTGATGGCGAGCGGATACTGGCGCTGCATCGAAGAAGAAGCGTTCGAACCCTGATAAGCGAAGAAGGAATAGTAGTAAATAGTCTGCTGTTCATTCTCGAATACTCCCCATATCCACTCTTTGTCTTCGTTCGAGAAACCGCCGTTCATGTAGGAATCCTGGCTCATGAGCGGGTGACCCTGGCGAGCGAGCGGAGCCATCTGCGCCGCGGTAGCCCAGTCCTCGCGGGTGAGGGCGGCGCGGGTGTAGACAGCATAGGCCACGTCGATGTCGGGTTTCCAAAATTCGGTGCCACGGCTCAGGCCGGACTGCTTGTAGAGGCTGATGGCTTCGTCAAGGTCGGCGTAAATCTGGGCGTAGGTCTCAGCAGCCGTGGAAAGCGGCATGTCACCGATCGAAGTGTCGGTACGGAGCACGACGCCCGGGGTGGTACCGTTATTGGTATCCTGCCAACGGTAGATGTAGTTCCAGGCCAGCATCGTGAAGGCGTGAGCACGGAACGTCAGGGCCTGGGCCTTGATGAACTGTTTTTCGCTGTCCGGACCTTCGGCGTTGTCGATGTTCTCGATGATCTGGTTGGCGTTGCCGATCATCTTGTAGTAGTAGTACCACGGATAGGTAGCATAGCGGGAACTTGCGTTGTCGTTGTACTGGTGGTTCCACACAGTGGCCCAGCCGGTATGGTTGCAGCGCTGCAGGTCGTTGCCGAAGTTGCCCCACCAGGTCTTCATGGAGCCTTCGCCGTTGAGGCCCTGGACGCTCCAATACTGGGTCGTCATCATCTTGCAGATACCGTTGACCGCCAGCACGGCGTTCTCGGTCGTCGAGAAGATGGTCGCAGGAGAAGTGGAACTCTCAGGCGCCGTTTCCATATAATCTTCGGCGCAGCTGACGCTCAGCGTGACAAGCGCAAACAGGAGAAGAGAGACTTTGAATATCTTTTTCATATCTGTTTCGTCTTAAAATTAGAATTTGAAGGTGAGGCCGGCGGTGAAGACGCGCGGGGTAGTAAAGGTGTTGCTGTCGACCGTACCGCCGAAGCTCTGCTGCGGGTTCATACCCTGACGGTGCGTGAAGGTGAGGGCATTTTCGCAAGCCACGTTGAAGGTGATGCCTTCCATCTCAAGCCGGTTGACCCAACGCTTGGGCAGCGAGTACGAGAGATTGACGTTCTTCAGCACGAGGTAGTTGCCGGAGATCAGCCAGCGGTCGGAGCCTGCGTTGTTGTAGGAGCTGAACGTGTTGTTGATCTGCGGATTGATGGTCTTGCTGATACGGTCGGACGAGTTCTCGGTCATGCCGGCCGGGATGCCCTGCCAGTTGTTGGCCCAGATGTCGTGGTGCATGCTCGCAGGCGTCGCGCCGACACTCATGAGGCCGCCGTAAATGCTGTCGTAAGCCTTGGCGCCGAGCGAATAGGTGAAGATGGTGTTGAAGGACAGACCCTTCCAGCCGAGGTTGAAGCCGAAGCTGCCGTAGACGGTCGGAGTGGCCGTGCCGCACCAGTCGCGCTTGCCATAGGAACCGGGGTTATAGACGTACGGCTTGCCACCGATGATGATGTAGTCGTTGGCGGCCATTTCGGTCGTCGGCTTGTCATCCGTGGAGGCGGTACCGAAGAGGATGTTGCCGTTGTCGTCGGTGATGTAGTAGTTCTCATCATCGAAGGTGTAGAGGGAACGACCGGTCATCTGGTCGACACCTTCCCAATGATAGAGGTAGTAGGCATAACGGTCACCGCCCTCGACGAATTTCTTCGTACCGGAGAGGATACCTTCTTCGCGGTTCTGCTCAGGGAGTTTCACGATGCGGTTCTTGAGGAACGTGGCGTTGGCGAAGATGTTGAAGCGGAGATCGCGGGTACGGACCACGTCGAAGTCGGTTTCGATTTCAACGCCGCGGTTGGACATCGTACCGATGTTCTGGGTGATGGTCGGGTTGGTGCTGCCCGTGGCGGTCGGACCGGCGGAGATCGGGAGGATCACGCTGAAGAGCAGGTCCTTGTTGCGCTTGTCGAAATATTCGATATTGAAGTTCCAGCGGTTGAACATGCGGGACTCGATACCGACGCCCCAGCTCTGGGCGGTCTCCCACATCAGGTCGTTGTTGGCGAGCTGGCTCAGCCAGTAGGCACCCTTGTTGGCGTTCTGGCCGGAGGTGTAGAGGGCCTGGTAGCCGTAGTAGCCGGAACCGGCGTCGTTACCTACTTCACCGAAGTCGGCGCGGAGCTTGAGGGTGTTGATCCAGCCGATGTTCTGCATGAAGTCCTCGCGGGAGATCAGCCAGTTGGCACCGACGCTCCAGAAGTTACCCCAGCGGGCGTCCTTGTGGAAGCGGGAGGAACCGTCGCGGCGGAAGGAAGCTTCCACGTTGTACTTGTCGGCGTAGCTGTAACGCACACGGCTCAGGTAGGACTCGGTGCGATAGTAGTTGCCGTAGTTGTAGAGGCTCGTGATTTCCGTGAAGTTGCGGAGGTTGTTGATGTTCGGGAACACCTCGGCGGTCTTGTAGCCGTAGAGGTAGTCGTAGGTATTGGAGTAGTTCTCGTGGCCAAGGAGCACGTTCACGAAGTGCTGGTCGAACTGGTGGCTCCAGCGCAGCTGCTGCTGGAACGACCAGGTCTTGTACTGGTACTCGTTGCGGCTGCCGCGACCGCCGTTGCCTTTACCGTCACCGATGACTGCGCTGTCGTAGCTCTGGTTGACGCTGCTGCGGAGGTTCATGTTGCCGGTCACCGTGAAGGTGAAGTCTTTCAGGAAGTAGAACTCGGCATACGTGATGGCGTTCATCGTATTACGCGTGGACACGTCCTGGTTGAGCTCGTTCTCCCAGATGACGTGGCGGTCGGCGTACTGGTTACGGGTGACGACCACCTGGCCGGTCACGGGATCGATGTAGGAACCGCCGTCATACTGCTTGTTGCCCGAGTCGTCGAGGAGGTAGGCGCCGGTGTTGATGTCGTGGACGTGGACCGGATAGATCGGCGCGATGTTACGGCAGTACATGAACGGGTTTACATAGGCGTTGGAACCAGCGTCCATGTTGTTGAAGGTCTGGTGCGTGGCGTTCACGTTCAGACCGACTTTCAGGTAGCTCGTCGGCTTCACGTTGACGGAAGCACGGCCGGAGAAACGGTCGAAGGTGGAGTTGCGGAGATAGCCGTTCTCATCGAGGTAACCCACGGAGAAGTAATAGTCGCTCTTGTCGGAGGCGGCGCTGGCACTCACGTTGTACTCGGCACGATAACCATTCGTGATGGTCTGGTCGAACCAGTTGAGGTCGTCGAGATAACCACTCTTGATCGAAGCGTTCGACACGAGGTGTCCGTCGGCATCGAAGAGGGCATTGTCGGCCACGTTGTAAATGTTCAGATAGAGTTTGTCGGCGATCAGGTTCTTGGAAGCGTACTCTGCGGCGGCGGCGCGCTTGGTGGCGTCCTGGGCCGTAGCCACGATGTCGGCGAACGACATGTCGAGGGTCGGGTACAGCGTACGGTTGTAGAGCTCGCGGTAGGCGACCTCCATGAACTCGTCGGCCGTCGCATAATCGTATTCCTTCATACCGCGCTGGTACACACCCTGCGTGACATTGGCGGTCACGGAAACGCGGCCCGATTTGCCTTTCTTGGTGGTGATCAGGATAACACCGTTGGCGGCACGGTTACCGTACAGGGCGGAAGATGCGGCGTCCTTCAGGACGGTCAGGCTCTCGATATCGGCCGGGTTCAAGTCGGAGATGTTACCGCCGAAAGGAACACCGTCGATCACGTACAGCGGGCTGGTGGAACCATTGATGGTACCATTACCACGGATCATGATGGAAGGGTCGGAACCCGGGGCGCCGTAGGTGCTGTTCACCTGGACACCGGTTACCGTACCTTCTAGGGCGGTGGTGACGGCAGAGGTCGGACGGGCTTCCAGTTTCTCAGAAGAGACGTTCGAGATAGCACCCGTCAGGGAAGATTTCTTCGCGGCACCGTAGGCGATTGTGATCACGGCTTCTTCCAGGTTCTCCGTGTCGGGGGCCAGGAGGATGTTGATGACCTGGCGGCCCTCAACGGCCACTTCCTGGTTGATGTAACCGATCGAACTGAAAATCAGCGTTGCATTGCGAGGCACGTCGATGGTGTAGTTGCCATCGCCGTCCGTCGCGGTGCCGGTCATCGTGCCTTTCACCTGGATGGAGGCGAAAGGAACGGATTCGCCGGTAGCGGCGTCGGTCACCACACCTTTGACCGTAATGTTCTGCGCCAGGGCGGTCCCCAGTGCTAAAAAGGCCAAGAGGCAGGTGAACAAAGTTCTAAGTTTCCTCATAAATGAAATTTTAGATTAAAAAAATAGTTATTGGTTTTAAAATAGTTTTAATTACGTCCAAAGTCAATACGGACAATATAGATAACAAAGATACAAAAAAAAAGCGCTCCCACAAGCGGGAAGCGCCTTTTTTTGTGAAATATGAAGAATCAGTCTTCGAATTTCTGGTTCAACAGCTCGATCATCTTGATCACGGCATTGGAGATGCGGGTACCGGGGCCGAAGATGGCCACGGCGCCGTCGCGGTAGAGTTCGTCGTAGTCCTGGGCCGGAATCACACCGCCGACGACCACGAGGATGTCCTCACGGCCAAGTTTCTTGAGCTCCGCGATGATCTGCGGAACGAGGGTCTTGTGGCCGGCGGCCAGCGAGGAGACGCCCACCACGTGGACGTCGTTCTCGACGGCCTGGCGTGCGGCCTCTTCCGGAGTCTGGAAGAGCGGGCCCATGTCCACGTCAAAGCCGCAGTCGGCATAACCGGTGGCAACCACCTTGGCGCCGCGGTCGTGACCGTCCTGGCCGAGTTTCGCCACCATGATACGAGGCTGGCGGCCTTCCTTCTTCGCGAATTCGGCAACCATCTTTTTGGCCAGTTCGAACTCACTGTCGTTCTTGACTTCCGAGGAATAAACACCGGTGTTCATACGGATCACAGCTTTATAACGTCCAACAATCTTTTCGCAGGCATCGGAGATCTCGCCCAGGGTGGCGCGGACCTTCGCGGCCTCGATAGCCAGGGCGAGCAGGTTGCCCGTCTTGGTCTCGACGGCATGGGTGATCGCGTTCAGGCAGGCCTGGACCTTGGCCTCGTCGCGGTGGGCGCGGAGGTCTTTCAGGCGGGCGATCTGCGATTCACGCACCTTGGTGTTGTCCACGTCGAGGATCTCGATGGGATCCTCGTGGGCCAGGCGGTATTCGTTGATGCCGATGATCTTCTCCAGGCCGGAGTCGATGCGAGCCTGTTTGCGGGCCGCGGCTTCTTCGATGCGGAGCTTCGGCACGCCGGTCTCGATGGCCTTGGCCATGCCGCCGAGGCTCTCGACTTCCTGAATGTGCTCCCAGGCCTTGTGCGCGAGCTCGTTGGTCAGGCTCTCCACATAGTAGGAACCGGCCCACGGGTCGATGGAGCGGCAGACCTGCGTCTCTTCCTGGATGTAGATCTGTGTGTTACGGGCGATACGGGCGGAGAAGTCGGTCGGCAGGGCGATGGCTTCGTCGAGCGCGTTGGTATGGAGGCTCTGCGTGTGGCCGAGGGCGGCGCCCATGGCCTCGATGCAGGTACGGGCCACGTTGTTGAACGGGTCCTGCTCGGTAAGCGACCAGCCGGAGGTCTGGCAGTGCGTACGGAGCGACTGGCTCTTCGGATTCTTCGGGTTGAACTGGCCCACGATCTTGGCCCACAGCATACGGGCGGCGCGCATCTTGGCGATCTCCATGAAGTGGTTCATGCCGATGGCCCAGAAGAACGACAGGCGCGGGGCGAAGGCATCCACGTCGATGCCGGCCTTGATGCCGGTGCGGATGTACTCGAGGCCGTCGGCCAGGGTGTAGGCCATCTCGATGTCGTTGGTCGCGCCGGCTTCCTGCATGTGGTAGCCGGAGATCGAGATCGAGTTGAACTTGGGCATGTACTGCGAGGTAAAGGCGAAGATGTCGCCGATGATGCGCATCGAGAACTCCGGCGGGTAGATGTAGGTGTTACGCACCATGAACTCCTTGAGGATGTCGTTCTGGATGGTACCGGCCATCTCTTCGAGCTTGACGCCTTGCTCCAGGCCGGCCACGATGTAGAAGGCCATGATCGGGAGGACGGCGCCGTTCATCGTCATGGAGACGGACATCTTGCCGAGCGGAATCTGGTCGAAGAGGACCTTCATGTCCTCGACGGAGCAGATCGACACACCCGCTTTGCCGACGTCACCTACCACGCGCGGGTGGTCGGCGTCGTAGCCGCGGTGCGTGGCCAGGTCGAAGGCCACGGAGAGGCCTTTCTGGCCGGCGGCCAGGTTGCGGCGGTAGAACGCGTTGGATTCTTCAGCTGTGGAGAAGCCGGCATACTGGCGGATGGTCCAGGGCTTGTTGACGTACATCGTGGAGTACGGTCCGCGGAGGAACGGGGCCACGCCGGCGGCGTAGTTCAGGTGTTCCATCCCTTCGAGGTCGGCGGCCGTGTAGAGCGGTTTCACGTCGATCTTTTCAGGCGTGTGCCAGAGCTCTTCCTGCTTGCAGGCGCATTCGCACTTGGGCGCGGCGCCTTTCGTATAGTCGATATCGTTGAATTTCGGTCTCATTGTCTGTCCTCCTGATTAAAGTTCCTTGACGCCCAGGGCTTTCTGGTATTCCTTGAGGGTATCCAGCACATTGCACTTGACGTGGATGTAGTGATTGATTCCCTGCTCTTCGAGCTGCGGGCGGCACTCGGGGTCGCCGGCCACCACCACGATGGCCTTGTCGCCGATGAGCTGGGCGATCTTGGGAACGTTTTCGAGGTACTCGTCGTCGGCCGAGCAGGCCACGACGATGTCGGCTTTCGCTTTGAGCGCGGCTTCAACGCCTTCTTCGATGGTCGAGAAGCGGTTGTTGTCCACCACCTTGATGCCGGCCACGGCGAAGAAGTTGCTGGAGAACTGGGCGCGGGCGCGGCACATGGCCAGGTTGCCGAAGGTCAGCATGAAGGCCATCGGCTGGCGCTCGCCGCGGTCGGTGGCCAGGCGCATGGCTTCGAACGGCTGGGCGCCGCGGTAGGCGCGGAGCGGTTCGGCCATCTTTTCTTCGCAGCCGCAGGCTTTCTCTTCGCAGCAGCCGCAGTCGCGGGTCACGATCTCCTTGGTGATCTCGTCGCCGGCCTTCTCGAGGAAGTTCGGGAACTGGTTGGTGCCCAGCAGCGTCTCGCGGCGCTGGGCCAGGAGTTTGTCTTTCTTGTCGGATACGGCTTTCACCTGTTCCTGCACGAAACCGGCCTTGAACGCCTCGGTGTATCCGCCCTTCTCCTCCACGGTTTTGAAGAGCTTCCAGGAGGCGTCGATGATCGACTGGGTGAGTTCCTCGATATAATAGGAACCGGCGGCAGGGTCGATGATCTTGTTGAAGTGCGATTCCTCCTTGAGGACCGACTGGACGTTACGGGCGATGCGGTTGGAGAATTCGCCCGGGGCGCGGAAGGCGTCGTCGAACGGGACGACCTCTATGGAGTCGACGCCGGCAATCGCGGCGCTCATGGTCTCGGTCGTGTCGCGGAGCATGTTGACGTAGGCGTCGTAGACCGTCTGGTTCCAGCGGCTGGTGACAGCGTGGACGTGCATCTTGCAGGCGCAGTCGCAATCGACACCCCAGGCTTTCACGATGTTGGCCCAGACCACGCGGGCGGCGCGGAACTTGGCGATTTCCATGAAGTAGTTGGAGCTGATGCCGAAGGTGAACTTGATGCGTTTTGCCACATCCTTGGCGTCAAAGCCAAGCTCGGTAAGCTTGGCGATGTACTCGTTGCCGATGGCTACGCCGAAGGCGAGTTCCTGCACGAGGTTGCTGCCGGCATTGTTGAAGTCGTAGGCCTGGACATTGATCACCTTGATCTTCGGGAAGTCGGCCACGGCCTTCACGGCGTCCGCCAGGTAGCCGTAGGACTTCTCCTCGCAGAAGTTGCCCTTGACGGTGAGGCGGTGCAGCGGGCTGAAGTCGAACGAGGCGCGGACCTCTTCGGGTTTCAGGCCCTGCTTCTTCACCACGGCCAGGAAGTTCTTCAGCGTCTCGGCACTGTGCTTGGGGCAGCACTTGCGGAAGTTGATCTCCACGGCCGGAATGGCGATGCCCTTCAGCAGGGCTTCCATCTGCGCCTCGGAGAGCGCCTTCTCGTCGGCCAGGATGAAGCCGAGCGACTCGACGCCCTTGTTCAGGATATCGAGGGCCTCTTCATGGGCCTTTCAATGCCCATGCACAGGCAAATGTCCTGGCGGGTGAGCCAGTCGTTGTCGTTCTTGATGCCGCGGAC
>JAFYZZ010000008.1 GCA_017548445.1 Bacteroidales bacterium
CCGCCGACCCGTTCGCCTTCGACGAACCGGAGACGCGGCACCACCGGCCGCGCCTCTCCGTCGGCGTCCGCGGCGGTGCCGGCACCGCCGGCCGCAGCAGCGATGTCACGATGGGCAGCGTGCCCCAGACTTCGTACCTGATCCTGATGAACGGCCTGGATCCCCGGATGCTCGATTTCGTCAAGGCTAACGGGTATTATTGCGACAATCTCGCGGGAGATTCCCACGGTCATTGGCTGGGTTCCTCCTACCCGTTCGTGGTGGATGGGACGAACGCCCTGGAGCGTTCCCGTTTCCAGCACGACCTTCCGCTCTCCCTGGGCCTTTCCGTCCGGCTGGACCTGACGCCGCGGATCGGCGTGGAATCCGGCCTGGAATACACCTATCTGCACTCCAGCGAGTGGTCCGGCGACGAGCGTCTGGACCAGCGGTTGCACTTCATCGGCATCCCGCTCCGCGCGGATGTCCGCCTCCTGTCCGCCAAGGGCTTCGACGTCTATGCCGGCCTGGGCGGCAAGGTGGAGAAATGCGTCTATGCCGTCCTCGGCGTCCTCGAGGCCCGGGAGCCGGGCGTGCAGCTGTCCGGCGAGGCTTTCGCCGGCGTCCAGTACCGGATCGGCCGGCAGACGGCCCTCTATTTCCAGCCGTCGCTGTCGTACTACTTCACGAAGACGGAGCTGGTCACCTATCGCACGGAGAACCCGCTGAGCTTCACCTTGCAGGCGGGCGTTCGATTTGAATTGTAAGCATCTGAAAATGAGAAGCTTCACCCTTTTTGCCCTGTTGATTACCCTTGCTGCGACCGCTTGCAGCAAGGGTGACAACACTTTCGAGTACAACGATCCCTATGCCGTCGCCGATTTCACCATCGACGGTCTGACGCCGGACAATTTCCCCTACATCGACTGCTCCACGAGCACGTCCCCCTTGCGGGATATGGTTATGTTCGACCTGCTCGGCATCAAGAGCTACTGGGGATCCGACTACATCGCCGGTTCGACCTACCATCTCTACTTCGACGTTCCCGGACATCTCGTTCCCAACACGGAGGAGTACACCCGGTTCGTCAACCGCGTGTATGACCTGCGCGCGTATAGCGGGTCGCACGAGGCCTACGTCAACCTGATGGACGGCGTCACGGACCTCGTCATCGATTCGCGCGACCTGTCGCGCAACGAGCTGAAGGAGGCGCAGGAGAAGGGCGTGGAGATCGAGACCAAGCCGCTGGCCTGGGACGCCCTGGTCTTCATCGCCAATCCGGGCAACCGCGTCAAGAGTCTCTCACAGGAGGAGATCCGCGACATCTATGCAGGTCGCATCTCCAGCTGGCGAGAAGTCGGCGGGGCGGCACACGGGATCCATCCCTATATGCGGAACGCGGATTCCGGCAGCCAGGAGAAAATGGAGACGATGGTGATGCAGGGGACGCCGATGGTCGACTGGCCCGAAATGATCGGCAGTGCGATGCTGTCTCCCTACATCTCGATCGAGCAGGACACCTGGGGGATCGGCTACACGCCTTACTACTACTGCGAACGGATGGTCGGCGACCTCCGTCGGGTCAAGGTCCTGGCCGTGGACGGCGTCTATCCCAACGCCGCCACGATCCTCAACGGCGCGGCGGGCCGCAAGCACGACGCCTATCCCTACGTCTCGAACATCTACGCCGCCATCCGCAAGGACGCGCCGGCGGATTCCTACGCCCGCCAGATCTACGACTGGCTGTCCACGCCGCGGGCCAAAGACCTTGTGGACGGGAGCGGTTACATCTCGATGCGCTCGCACAAGCTCCCGAACTGACGCGGGGGAAGTGTAGGATTAGCGGGGATTTTTTGTACATTTGTAGATTGGAACAAAAAGTCCTCAAAATATGTATAGAACCCACACTTGCGGCGAGCTCCGCCTCGCCGACCAAGGCAAGATCGTAACCCTCGCGGGATGGGTGCAGAAATCCCGCAAACTGGGAGGCATGACCTTCATCGACCTGCGCGACCGCTACGGCGTCACGCAGCTCGTCGTCGAAGGCGAAGCCGCCCCGGAGCTCGTCGAGACCGCCTCCGGCCTGGGCCGTGAATTCGTCATCCAGGCCACGGGTGAGGTGCTCGAGCGTCAGAGCAAGAATCCCAAGATGCCCACCGGAGAGATCGAGATCAAGCTCTCCGCCATCCGTGTCCTGAATAAATCCGTCACCCCGCCCTTCACCATCGAAGAGCAGAGCGACGGCGGCGAAGACCTGCGGGCCAAGTACCGCTATCTCGACCTGCGCCGTCCGCCCCTCCAGCGCGCCCTCGCGCTGCGTCACCGCCTGGCGCAGGAGATCCGCTCCTACCTCGACGGCCAGGGCTTCATGGAGATCGAGACCCCGTACCTGATCAAGTCCACCCCGGAAGGCGCCCGCGACTTCGTGGTGCCGTCCCGGATGAACCCGGGCACGTTCTACGCCCTGCCGCAGAGCCCCCAGACCTTCAAGCAGCTGCTGATGGTCGCGGGCTATGACCGCTACTTCCAGATCGTGCGCTGCTTCCGCGACGAAGACCTGCGCGCCGACCGCCAGCCGGAGTTCACGCAGATCGACTGCGAGATGTCCTTCGTGGAGCAGGAAGATGTGCTGAACACCTTCGAAGGGATGATGCGGCAGATGTTCAGGAACGCCCTGGGCGTGGAGATTCCCGATCCGCTGCCGCGGATGAGCTGGTACGACGCGATGGACGACTACGGCTCCGACAAGCCGGATATCCGTTTCGGGATGAAAATCCACGAGATTACGGAACTCGTGCAGGGCTGCGGCTTCTCCGTGTTCGACGGGGCGCAGTACGTCGGCGGCATCGCCGTCCCGGGCTGCGCCGAGTACACCCGCAAGCAGCTGGACGAACTGACCGAATGGGTGAAGCGCCCGCAGGTGGGCGCTAAGGGCCTGGTGTACATCCGGCTCAACGCGGACGGCAGCGTGAAGTCCAGCGTGGACAAATTCTACACGCCGGAACAGCTGAAGGCCGTCGCGGAGACCTGCGGCGCCAAGCCCGGCGACCTGGTGCTCGTCCTCTGCGGCCCCAAGCGCAAGACGCAGACGCAGCTGGGCGTGCTCCGCATCGAGATGGGGAACCGCCTGGGCCTGCGCGACCCGAAAGTCTTCGCCCCGCTGTGGATCGTGGACTTCCCGCTCCTGGAGTGGAGCGACGAGGACCAGCGCTTCTACGCGATGCACCACCCGTTCACGGCCCCCAAGCCGGAGCACGAGCAGTGGTTCTACTCCGACAGGAAAGAGGACTTGGAGCGCGTGTGCGCCAACGCCTATGACTTCGTGCTGAACGGCACCGAACTCGGCGGCGGCTCCATCCGTATCCACGAAGCTGCGATGCAGGAGCGGATGTTCGAGGTGCTGGGCATCAGCAAGGAGGACGCCGAATACAAGTTCGGCTTCATCATCAACGCCTTCAAGTTCGGCGCCCCGCCCCACGGCGGCCTGGCGTTCGGCTTCGACCGCGTCTGCGCCCTGTTCGGCGGGCAGGAGACCATCCGCGACTACATCGCGTTCCCGAAGAACAACCAGGGCCGCGACGTGATGATCGACTCGCCGTCCCGGATCGACGACGCGCAGATGGAGGAACTGTTCCTGTCTTCCACCTACACGCCGCCGCAGCCGTGAGAATCCAGTTGAACTACGATCTGGGCGCGCAGAACACTTTCCGGATGAAGGTGTCCTGCGCGTGCTATGTCGAGTACGAGACCGTGAAAGAACTGGAGGGGCTCAATTTCGAGCGCCTCCCCAAGCCTCTGCTGCACATCGGCGCCGGGAGCAACCTGCTGTTCACCAAGGATTTCCCGGGCACGGTCCTGCACTCGAACATCGAGTTCATCAAATACGTGGACGTGGGACTGGACGAAGTGCCGGTGATGGTGGGCGCAGGGGTGGTCTGGGACCATTTCGTGTCCGAGACCTGCCGTCACGGCCTCTGGGGCGCGGAGAACCTCTCGCTCATCCCGGGCGAGGTGGGGGCCGCCGCGGTACAGAACATCGGCGCCTACGGCGTTGAGGTGAAGGACATCATCTCCGGGGTGGTCTGTTTCGACCTGCAGGAGCGCAAAAAGGTGAAATTCACCCGCGAGGAATGCCGTTACGGCTACCGCGACTCCCTGTTCAAGCAGCCGGAGAACCGGGGCCGCTACGTGGTTACCAGCGTGCTCTTCCGCCTCACGCGCAAGCACAGCCCGAACCTGGAGTACAAGGGCGTGCGCGATGCGCTGGAGGGGAAGGACCCGGCCACGCCGCAGGAGGTGCGTGACGCGATCATCCGCATCAGGCGGCAGAAACTGCCCGATCCGGATGAGCTCGGCAGCGCCGGCAGCTTCTTCAAGAACCCGGTCGTGAGCCAGGAAGAGTTCGTGCGCATCTCCCCGGACGGGAGCGCGCCGCACTACGACCTGCCGGACGGCACGGTCAAGGTCCCGGCGGCCTGGATGATCGACCAATGCGGTTTCAAGGGTGCCGTGGAAGGCGGCGCCGCCGTGTATGAGAAGCAGCCCCTGGTCATCGTGAATGCAAGCGGCGAGGCCTCCCCGGCGGAGGTGCTCGCGCTCGAGAACCGAATCATCAACGGGGTGCGGGAGCGCTTCGGCGTTACCCTGCACCCGGAAGTGGAACACATATGAGCAGTTTTGTCATAGAAGGCGGACATCGCCTAAGCGGTGAGATCCTGCCCCAGGGCGCGAAGAACGAGGCCCTGGAAGTGATCAGCGCCGTCCTCCTCACGGCGGAGCCCGTCACCATCACCAACGTTCCGGAAATCCTGGACGTAAAGAACCTCATCGCCCTGCTGCAGGGGATGGGCGTGGGCGTGGAGCGCCGTGCGAAGGGCGAATACACCTTTACCGCGAACCACGTGAACGAGTTCTACATCCGCAGCGCGGAGTTCGTGAAGAAGTGCGCCCAGCTGCGGGGTTCCGTGCTGGTGGTCGGTCCGCTGCTGGCGCGTTTCGGCAACGCATACTTCCCGAAACCGGGCGGAGACAAGATCGGCCGGCGCCGCGTGGACACCCACATCGAGGGCTTTATGCGCCTGGGCGCGAAATGCGCCTACGACACCGCCAAGCGGGCCTACAGCCTCTCTTCGGGCCGTTCGATGAAGGGCTGCTATATGCTGCTGGACGAGGCCTCCGTGACCGGTACGGCCAACATCATTATGGCCGCCGTGCTCTCCGAAGGCACCACCACCATCTACAACGCTGCCTGCGAGCCTTATGTGCAGCAACTCTGCCGGCTCCTCACGGCGATGGGCGCCCGGATCGAGGGCATTGGCTCCAACCTGCTGACCATCCACGGCGTGGATTCCCTGCACGGGGCGGAGCACAGGATCCTGCCGGATATGATCGAGGTGGGTTCCTTCATCGGGATGGCCGCCATCACGCAGAGCGAGCTCACCATCAAGGACGTGTCGTGGGAGAACCTCGGCATCATCCCCGAGTGCTTCCGCCGCCTGGGCGTGAAGCTGGAGCAGCGCGGCGACGACATTTTCATCCCCGCGCAGCAGAGTTACGAGATCGAATCCTTCATCGACGGCTCCATTATGACCATCGCCGACGCCCCCTGGCCGGGACTCACTCCGGACCTGCTGAGCGTGCTGCTGGTGGTGGCCACGCAGTGCAAGGGCAGCGTGCTCATCCACCAGAAGATGTTCGAGAGCCGCCTGTTCTTCGTGGACAAGCTCATCGATATGGGCGCGCAGATCATCCTCTGCGACCCGCACCGCGCCGTGGTCATCGGCCACGACCATAAAATCAACCTCCGGGCGAACCGGATGACCTCGCCGGACATCCGTGCCGGCATCGCGATGCTGCTGGCGGCGATGTCCGCCAAGGGCACGTCCACCATCGACAACATCGAGCAGATCGACCGCGGCTACGAAGACATCGAAGGCCGCCTGAACGCGCTCGGCGCCCATATTGAACGAATCTAGACGCGTATGCAGGTACTCAAGTTCGGAGGCAGTTCAGTCGCGGACGCGACCCGTATGTCGCGGGTCCTGGACATCGTGCTCGCCGCGGCGGAGAAAGACCGGGTGATCCTGGTCAGTTCCGCCGTCAGCGGCTGCACGGACGCGCTGATTGCCATCGGGGGCGAGAGCGACCCGGCCGCGAAGGCGCAGCAGATCGAGGTCCTGCGCCGCCGGCACCACGCCATCGCCCGGCGCCTTTTCACCGGCGCCGAACGCCGGGAAATGGCCGCCGAGCTGGACGGGCTCTTCGAGGAGCTGGCCGCGGCGCCCGGAGAGGAGTGCGTGACCTTCGGCGAACTGTTTTCCACGCGCATCCTGGCCCGCAAGCTCGCCTGCGAAGACATTGCAACACAGTGGCTGGACTCGCGCAAACTGGTGCGCACGCTGGGCGGCGTGGTCGCTGAGAAGCAGACCTATGCGAACATCCTCGCCGCCGTGAACGCGGCCCCGGAGGTGCGCGTATTCGTGGCCCCGGGCTTCATCGCCTCGGACGGCGACGGCCGCGTGACCACGCTCGGCCGCGGAGGCTCGGACTACAGCGCCGCCCTGTTCGCGGCCGGCGCCAAGGCCTCCGTGCTGGAAATCTGGACCGACGTGCCGGGTATGATGACCGCCAACCCCAAGGTCGTCCCCGCCGCCGTGACCATCCCCGACATCTCCTATCAGGCCGCGCTGACACTAGCCGAGAACGGCGCCAAGGTGCTTTACGCGCCCACCGTGAAGCCGGCGATGGAGGCGGGCATCGCGTTCAGCATCCGCAATACCTTCGACCCGCGGCATCCGGGCACCCTCGTGAGCGGCCGTCCGGCCGTGAAAGAAGGGGAGTGGATGGGCGTGACGAGCCTGACGCATCCCGACCGGGGCGAGAGCGTGGTCTGCCTGGTGGGTGAGAGCATCCCGAACCGGGCATCGGCCACGGGACGCATCCTGGCGGCGCTTTCGGAAGCCGGCATCCAGCCGCTGGGCGGCGTGACCGGCACGGGCGACGCCTTCTTTATCCGCGTCCGGCCGACCATCGAGCGGGCGGCCGTGTGCGCCATCCACCGCGAGTTTTTCGAGTCCCGCGCGGTCACCGTGATCCCGGTGTTCATCGCGGGTTACGGAGCGGTGGGCCGGGAGCTGGTGCGCCTGATCGGCCTGAGTGCGGAACGCATCGCCGCCCGGCGCGGACGCAGCATCCGCATCATCGGAGTGTCCAACAGCCGGCGTTATGTCGTGGATTTGCGGGGCATCCTGCCCGACGAGGCCGGAAAGCGGCTGGAGGCGGGCGAGAATGCCGCGGACGGCGCCTTCGTCGACGCCGTGCTGGCCTGCGCCCCGCGCGGCGCCGTGTTCGTGGACTGCACCAATGACCATCATCTCCATGGGCGCTACGCCGAACTCTTCCGCGGCGGGCTCAACATCGTGACCTCCAACCGCCGCAGCCTGGCGCTGCCGTATGTACAGTACGCTGCTTTGAAGTCGGAGGCCCGGGAGAACGGCGCCTTCTTCCGCTACGACACCACGGTCGGGAACGCCCTGCCCATATTGGAATCCATCGCCAGCGACGCCAACTGCAGCGACGGCATCGAGTCCATCGAGGCGGTGGTGTCCTGCACCCTCAATTACATCATCACCAGTTACGACGGAGCCAGGCGCGACAGTTTCGCCACCCTGCTGCGGCGGGCGCAGGACGAGGGCCTGACCGAGTCCGACCCCCGCACCGACCTCGGCGGCCGCGACGTGCTGCGCAAGCTGCTCATCCTTTCGCGAGAGGCGGGCGTGCCGCTGGAGGCGGAGGACGTGGAGATCGTCCCGATGCTCCCGCCCGAGTTCTTCGACTGCCCACTGGAGGAGTTCTACCGCAAGCTGGCGGACTACGAACCGCAGTTCGTCGCCCGCGAGGCGGAACTGGACGCCGCCGGACAGCGCCAGCGCTTCGTGGCGTCGCTGCGCCGCGATCCGTCGGCCCGCCTGGGCTACCGGGCGGAGATCAGGATGCAGCGCGTGGGGCCCGAGAGCCCGTTCTTCCGGATCAGCGGCACCGAGAACGTGACGGTGGTCTGCAGCGAATATTCCGCCCCGCTCGTCATCAAGGGCGCGGGCGAGGGCGTCCGCCTGGCCGCCACCGGTATCATCAAAGACATTCTGATGTAGTATGGAACTCTTCCGCCAAATCCTGTCCGTAGACTCCTCTTCCGGCCGTGAGCGGGAGCTGGGAGAATGGCTCGCCGCCCATCTGGAAGCCCCTTCCGTGGAGGTTTTCGAGGTCGGCGACGGCAGCTTGAACGTGCTGCTGCGCTGGGGCGCCGAGCCCCGCGTGGTGTTCTGCTCGCATATGGACACGGTGCCGCCCTACATCCCGCCCACCTTCCTGGAGGACCGGGTGTGCGGACGCGGCACCTGCGACGCCAAGGGGCAGTTCTACGCGATGTACCGTGCCTGCCAGCGCCTGGCCGCGGCGGGCCGGAGCGGTTTCGCCCTGCTCATCCTGAGCGGGGAGGAAACGGGTTCCTGGGGAGCCAAGGCCTTTGCAAGGACGGACTTCCGCGCCCCTATGCTGGTGGTGGGAGAACCTACCGAAAACAAGATGGTGAGCGCGTCCAAGGGCACCAAGCGCTTCGACCTCCACTTCACCGGCCGGCCCTTCCATTCCGGTTATCCCGAATACGGACAGAGCGCGGTGGAGCTGTTCATCGACTTTATGGAGGCGCTGCGCCGGGCGGAATTCCCGGATGACGCGGTCCTTGGCGCCACCACGTGGAACGTCGGGAAGCTTCTCAGCGACAACCCCCAGAACATCCTCAGCCCTTCGCTGGACTGCAAGCTATATTTCCGCACCACTTTCGCCTCCGACGAGGCGGTGGTGGACTGGATGCGCGCGCGCCGCAGCGTGACCCTGCAGGTGACGGAGATCGGCGGCGACGCCCCGGCGCGTTACCTGACCCTGCCGGGCTTCCCCACGGCGCCGGTGGCCTTCGGCAGCGACGCCCCGCACCTGACGAACTTCGAACGCAAGATCATCTGCGGCCCGGGTTCGATCGCCGTCGCCCACCGCGACGACGAATACCTGTCCTTCGCGGACCTGGAACAAGCCATCAATCAATACGTCAGCATCTATGAAAGTTGTCATTAGCGGATACGGCAAGATGGGCCATATGGTCGAGGCCGTATTGCAGCGGCGCGGCATCGAGCTCGTCTGCGCCTCCGAGGACGTGTGCGTCATTCCGAAGGAAGTGGCGCGGGAGTGCGTCTGCATCGATTTCACCACCCCGGACGCCTTCCGGGCCAATTATAAGACCCTCGCGGCCAACTTCAAGGCGGTCGTGGTGGGCACAACGGGCTGGAACGACATCTGCACCGAGGTCTTCGCCGCCTTCGAGGCCGCGGGCACCCCGATGATCTGGGCGTCGAACTTTTCCATCGGCGTAAACGCCTTCTTCGCCGCGGTGGAGCGGGCCTGCGAGGTTCTGAAGGGCCAGGGCTATACGCCGCACGTGGAGGAGATCCACCATATCCACAAACTGGACGCCCCCAGCGGCACCGCCAAGAGCGTGGGCGCCATCATCGAGAAAACGCTGGGCGAGAAGCCGGAGATCGGCGCGCAGCGCATCGGGGAGGTGCCCGGCACGCACACCGCGGAGTTCCTGTCCGACGTGGACAAGCTGACCTTTACGCACGAGGCGTTCTCCCGCCAGGGCTTCGCCGAAGGCGCCGTCGTGGCCGCGCTGATGACCGAAGGCCTGACCGGCGTGCACGAGTTCAAGGATTTGATTGTGTGAAAAAGTTTCCTAACTTTACTGCCGTTAGTTAAATAGTGTAGCGTTATGAAAGATCTTGTCCTACGGGGATGCGGCACGGCGCTGGTGACTCCGTTCACCGCGGACGGCGCCGTGGATTACGAGGCCTACGCCCGGATGGTGGACCGCCAGGTCGCCGCGGGCGTGCATTTCCTTGTCCCCCTTGCCACCACCGGCGAAACCCCGACCCTCTCGCAGCAGGAGAAAGTGGCCATTTTCCAGATTGTGAAGGCGCACGCGAAAGGCCGGCCCATTATGCCCGGCGTGGGCGTGAACAGCATACCGGACACCCTCGCGAACATCCGCCTGCTGGAGCCCCTGGGGCCCGATGCGCTGCTGGTGGTGGTGCCTTATTACAACAAGCCCACCCAGCAGGGTCAGTACGAGTATTTCAAGGCGGTGGCCGCGGCGACCTCGCTGCCGGTCGTCATCTACAACGTTCCGGGCCGCACGGGTGCGAATATGCTGCCCGACACGGTGATACGCCTCGCAAACGAGGTGCCCAACATCCGGGGCATCAAGGAGGCGTCCGGCAAGTACGACCAGGTGAGCGAGATCCTGCGCCGTGCCCCGGAAGGCTTCGCCGTGCTGAGCGGCGACGACGATATGACCCTCGCGTTTATGGCCACGGGCGCCCACGGCGTCATCTCCGTGGCGTCCAACATCGCCCCGAAGGAGGTAAGCGCGATGACGGAGGCCCTGATGCGGGACGACCTCGCGACGGCGAGGGCCCTGCACCACCGGCTGTTCCCGCTCTTCAAGGCCTGCTTCGCGGAGACCAGCCCGATTCCGGCGAAGGCCGCGCTCGCGCAGATGGGCGAGATGAACGCCACGGTGCGCCTGCCGCTGGCCGGGGCGTCGGAAGCTACGGAAGCTTTGATGCAGAATGTTTTAGCTGAATTATGGAAGTAACGTTAGAACAGTTTGAAGGCGTGATGGCCGACCTCGAGGCCGGCCGTCTGCGCGTGGCGGAGAAGGTGGACGGCGTGTGGCAGGTGAACACCTGGGTGAAGGAGGTGATCCTGGCGGGTTTCAAGCTCGGCGTGGTCACGGAAATGTCCCAGGGGCAGTTCCCTTTCTTCGACAAGGACACCTTCCCGGTGCGTAAGTTCACGCGGGAAGACGGCGTGCGCATCGTCCCGGGCGGGACGAGCATCCGCCGCGGCGCCTACGTGGCCCCCGGCGCCATCGTAATGCCGCCCGCTTACATCAATGCGGGTGCGTTCGTGGACACCGGCACGATGGTGGACAGCCACGTGACCATCGGTTCCTGCGCCCAGGTGGGCAAGCACATCCATATTTCCGCGTCCACGCAGATCGGCGGCGTGCTGGAGCCTGCGGGCGCCTTGCCGACCATCATCGAGGACGGCGCCTTCGTGGGCGGCAACTGCGGCATCTACGAGGGCACGATCGTGCAGGAGGGGGCCGTCATCGCCTCAGGCGTGATCATCACCTCTTCCACGGCCTTGTTCGACGCCACCACGGGCGAGTTCGTGCCGCGCAACGCCGACGGGCGCGTGGTGGTGCCCCGCGGCGCCGTGGTCGTGTCCGGCAGCAAGCCGCTCAAGCGTGGTCCGGGCGCCGGCAGCGGCGTGGCCCTGTACTGCCCGGTGATCGTGAAGTACCGCGACGAGAAGACGGCCGGGTCCGTCACCCTCGAAGACCTGCTGCGCTGATGCCGGAACTGCACAAATACTCGGGCGCGGGCAACGATTTCGTGGTCCTGGACGGCCGTTCGGAAGACGTTTCCGCCTTTCGGACGCCGGAGTGTATAGCCGCGCTCTGCGACCGTAAATCCGGTTTCCTTCCTGCCGTCGCCCAGGCGGCGGAGTCTTCCAGACGGGCGGCCGGAAATTATTTTTCGGGCAGGTTTGCCGAAAAACCAATTTCCGCTCCGCCTTCCGCCGCCGGTATGCGTCGTGGTGCTGATGGGTTAATGATTTTAACCGATGACCCGGAATATGATTTCCGGATGGAGTTCTATAATCCTGACGGTTCTGGCGGGATGATGTGCGGCAACGGTGGCCGCTGCATCGTGGCGTTTGCCGATGCGCTCGGCCTGAAGCCCCGCGACGGCCGCGTTTTCCGTTTTCAGGCGGCGGACGGGCCGCATACGGCCGAGATTCTCGCCCGTGAGGGCGCCCGGAAGACCGTGCGTCTTCGGATGATCGACGTTCATACTTTCTACCCGGCCCTGGACGGCTGGTTCGTGGACACAGGAACGCGTCATTTCGTGCGTTTCGTGCCGGACGCCGATGCGGTGGACGTGGAGGAAGAAGGGCGCCAGGCGCGCTGGGACCCGGTTTTCGCGCCGGTGGGCGCCAATGCCAATTTCGTGTCGGTGGATCCCGACGGCACCCTGAGGGTGCGGACCTTCGAGAAGGGCGTGGAGGGCGAAACCCTCGCGTGCGGAACGGGGATTACTGCCTCCGCCATCGCAGCCTACCTTGTTTCTTCACAGGCGCATGCCTCCGAACTTGATAACACCTCGGCGGATTCTTCCCTGCGCGCCGGGGGACCAAGTTTTGCCGGACACGAAAAAAGTGTCCGGCAAATACTTGGCCACCCCTGCTCCACAACGCCCGCGCACGAATCCGCCTTCGGCGTGAGCTACGATATTCAGGCGCGGATTGACCGGCTGGCGGTGGAGTTCCGGCCTTTGCCGGACGGCAGCGGCTTTACCGACGTTTACCTGACCGGTCCGGCGGAGGAAGGAGGAGCGTGATAAGAAAGGTGTTGATAATGTGTAAGATGCGAAATCACGGGTAATTATTTTGGATACGGCAGAATTCGGTTTTTGTTGATAATCAGCGGTTTATGAAACACGCAATATATCGTCTGTTTTTTGGGGATAGGATGGATTATTTTTTAAATGGATTATAGCAGATTCTTTTCCGAAGATGTAGGCTCGTTCCTGCGCTCGCCGGTGCGTGAGATCTTCAAGAAGGTGGACCTCGCGTCCATCTATTCTTTCGCGGGCGGCTATCCCGACGCGGCCACGTTCCCCATCGACGACATCCGGCGCCTGTCGGCCCTGGTGCTTGAAAAGTACGGCGCCAAAGCACTCCAGTACGGGGCGACGCAGGGGGTGACGGAACTGCGCGAGGTTATTGCGGAACGCTGCGGCGTGCCGGTGGAGAACGTGCAGATCACGACCTCCTCGCAGCAGGGAATCGACGTCTGCACCCGCGTGTTCGCGGATCCCGGCGACGTAATCCTGACCACCGCCCCCACGTATCTGGGCGCCCTGCAGTCCTTCAAGTCCTATCGCGCTGAAGTTCGAACGGTCCAGAGTTTCCTGCGCCCGGACGAACTGCCCCGCGGGGAGTCAAAAGATTCGGATCTTTTTGCAGATTCGCAAAAACCTCCGATTTCTTTTGACCCCACCACTGACGTGGTCCCCCCACTCCCTTGCCGTGGGCGGCGCGCCCCCGCCGGGGCAGTTGTCCGGGCGGCAGCTAAAAAGGTCAAGTTCTGCTACGTGATTCCGGATTTCCAGAATCCGAGCGGGGAGACGATGACCCTGGCGGAGCGCGAAAAGCTGGTTGCAATGGCGCGGGAGCAGGATTTCCTGATAGTCGAGGACAGCCCGTACCGCGAGCTGCGCTACAGCGGCGAGCCGGTGCCGACCATCTATTCCCTGGCGCCCGAAAGGACCCTGCATCTGGGGAGTTTCTCCAAGATCTTCGCCCCGGGCTTTCGCCTGGGCTGGATCCTGGGCCCCGTGGAACTGCTGGACCGGATCTATGTGTGCAAGCAGTCGCTGGACCTCTGCCCGCCCGTCTTCGACCAGTATATGGCCGCGGAGTTTATGGGCAGCGGCGCGCTGGACGCCAACTTGCGGAAGAGCATCGCGCTCTATCGCGAAAAGCGCGACCGGATGCTCTCCCTGTTGGACAAATATATGCCGCAGGGCGTGTCCTGGACGCATCCCGAGGGAGGCCTATTCCTATTCCTGACGCTGCCGGAAGGCGTCGACACCGTGGCCCTGTACGACCGTGCCCTGTCGGCGGGCGTCGCTTACGTGGCGGGCTCGTTCTTCTACCCCGACGGCTCGCACCGCAACACGATGCGCCTCAACTTCTCCTTCCTGGATTCCTCCCGGATGGAAGCCGGCGTCAAGCTCCTCGCCGAAGTGGTTTCCAGAGCCTGAAATTTGGAAAAGACCGGCGATTTTCTTAATTTGGCGGTCTATGGCGAACATCAACGAAAAGAAGCTTGACACGATTTCAGCGTTGCTGAAGGACCTGTACGACGCCTACGCGCCCCGGCTGGACGACGAGGAGATCGCCAACGGCCTGCTGCGGCTCTGGCGGCGCTCGCAGGAATACCGCCACGGTTCCTTCATAATGCTGGTGGTGGGGCCGGTGAAATCCGGCAAGTCCACGCTGGTCAACTTGCTGGCACACAGGTATGTAAGCCCGACCGACAAGCTTGAGTGCACCCTGCGCCCGACCATCATCTCCAGCGTGGGACCGGGGGAGGAACCCGCCATCGAGATCTATTCCTCGAAAGAAGAGGCCCGCAAGGAGAAGGACCTGGACCTGATCATCGACAAGCTGCGCGGCATCATCGACGACGACGCCGAGTTGCGCGAGCACCTGACGCGGGAGTCCTATCCGCTCAGCGACGAGAACATCGAGACCTACATCGCCCCGTCCTATACCCGGCAGGATAACTCCATCATCACGGCCATCACCACGCCCGGCGGCAAGATGCTCCGGGGCACCGACGGCGGCAAGATCTTCCTGGCCGATATGCCCGGCTTCGACGGCAACCGGATCAACCTTTCCGGCCCGCTGTACGATGCGATGTCGCGCCGGGTGGACCTGATCCTGTTCGTGCACAGTTCGGTGTCCGCCTTCAACGTCACCTCCAACGAGTACCTCGACAAGCTTCGCGAGTACAACGGTTCCGTGCCGGTGTACCTCATCCACAACGTCTTCGACGCCTCCTGGTGGCAGGACGACGCGGCGCGCCGCGCCGAGGTGGAGCGGCAGAGCCGCAGCGAGTATGAAGAGATCAAGCGCAAGGGCTTCAACATCGAGCCGGACTACGTGAGCTGCATCAACCTCGGGATGGTTACGGACTACCTGAAAGGCAGCGGCCGGCCGGGCACGGAGGACGAGCTGAAACAGGCCTGGGAGGAGTTCCAGGCCGTGGAGGACCGGCTGTACGAGAAGATCACCACGCAGATCGGCAGCCAGCGCCTGGAGCGCTGTCTGGAGCGGACGGACAAGCTCCGCGATGACCTGGTCCGCCGCATCTCGAACCGCACGATGGAACTGGATGCCAAGCGGCGCGACCGCCAGGCGCTCCGGCAGCATATCGACCAGCTGGACCAGAAGCTGGGCCTGACGCAGGCCGACTACGACGAGATCATCGGCAACGTGTCGGAAGACGCGGACCGCTCCCTGTTCAAGACCCTCGCCAAGAGTATGGTCAACAAGTCGATGGGCAGCCGCGAATGCCTCGCCCTGCTGAAGGAGATCCTCGCCTCGTTCCTTTTCGACGTGGACGAGAAACTCACCGGACGGCTCCACCGCCGGTTCAGCGACAAGCTGCGCGACAGCCTGGACGAGGTGAACGCCGTGCTGGGCGAGCCGCTCGCACCGCTCGACCCCCTCACGGTCGTGCGGGCCGAGAGCGAGCGGGGCGTGCCCGAAGACCGCGTGAAGCGCTTTATGCGCCCGTCCATCCTGCCGCTCAAGGCCGAGGCGGTGCGCGAGTCCGTCGCCAATATGGAACACTACTTCTACGGCGATCCCGACAACCGCACCATCCAGAACCTCAAGCGCCTGCTCACCGCCGAGATCGAGCGCATCGAGGCGGGGTACCTCGAGCAGATCCGGAACCGCTTCTCGGTGCGCCTGGAGCCGATGCTCGCCCCCGGCGAGGAAGCGCAGCTGGAGATGCTGGAAGCGCTGCTCAAGCAACTGAAAGACATCATCATCTGATATGAAAAAGTCCCTGATCGCCCTCGTCGTCGCGCTGGCGCTCTTCCTGGTGATCGTGCTGGCGGGGGGCATTATCACCATCGGCGACAAACTCGGCTCCGCCTCGCCCGTGCTGGCCTGGGTCTTCTACGGCCTGCTGCTGGGCGCGCTGGTGTGGCTGGTCGTCATCCCGACGTGCAGGATCTTCCTGGCGAAGCCCTTCCCGAAACTGTCGGTGGATCCGGCCGCAGAGGATACGCCCGAGCTGCGCGCCGAGCTGAAGAGCTTCGCCCTGTCGCTTGCCGACAACCTCGGCGACCTGCCCGAAGAGGAGGCGGCCGCACGCCGGAAGGAGCTGCTTGCCGAGGTGGACAACTACTACGATATCACCGAGTTGCGCTCCATCATCGGGAATGAGCTGGACCGGCGTTTCGGCAAGGCGAAGGCGCACATCTACCAGTGGGCGAAGACGGTTTTCCTGGTGACCACGGTCTCGCAGACAGGCACGGTGGACGCGGTGACCTCGCTGGTCATCAACTGCCGGATGATTTCGGACGTGATCCGCTGCTCGGGCTACCGTCCCTCCTGGGGGCAGCTCTGCAAGCTGTACGCGCGCATCCTGGCCACGTCCCTGTTCAGCTACTACCTCTCCGATACGCTGGACAAGATCGAAGTGGATCCGGAGATGCTCCAGGTCAAGGCGCTGTCGAACATCCCGCTGATGGGAACGATCACCAAGTCGCTGGCCGACGGCACCTTCAACACCCTTCTTTCGCTGCGCATCGGCCACGTCACGCTGTCGTGCCTTCGCGACGGCGCCGCCGCCCTGTCCGGCAAGGCCGGGGCCAAGGTGCGCCGGCAGGCGATGATCGACGCCGTGAAGTCCTTCCTCGTCCTGTCGAAGGATACCACCATTGCCGGGCTGTCCGCGATGGGCGACAAGATTTCCGCGTGGATGAACGGCGACACGCCGGAGCCGCAGCCCGCTCCCGTGGCGCTTCCCGCCGATACCGCCCAATGATGCGCCTGCTTCGTCCCGTCCTGCTTCTGGGGCTGCTCCTGCTGCCCGCCTGCTCCCGCAAGCCTTCGCTGCAGGACCAGCTGCTCGAGAGCATCACGATGCTCAGCCGGACGGCCGAACTCGGCACGGTGGAGTATACCGTGCGCAAGGCCGTGAAGGCGCGTGACGAGGGCGACTGGTTCAAGATCGGCAACCGCCGCATCCTCTTTTCCTGCTCGGCGCACTTGAAGGCCGGCATCCGCCTGGACCGCATCCCGCTGGACAGGATTGTGGTGAACGAGGCGGAACGTTCCGTGTCGATGGTGCTGCCGCACGCCACGGTGCTGTCCATCAACATTCCGCCGGAGCAGATCCGCCTGGAATACGAAGACGTGACGGGTTTCCGCTCGAAGTTCGACGACCGGGAACGCCAGGCACTGCTGAAACAGGGCGAGCGCGAGATCGTGCGCGACTTGCCGAAGCTGGGTATCTTTGCCGAGGCGGAGACGAACGCCGAGGAGTTCTTCCGCTCGATGCTGGCCCAGATGGGCTTTGAAAACATCCAGATCACCTTCGAATGAGCCGCCCCGACATCTATCGTCTCCGCACCCTGCTGCTTTGTGCGCTGCTGCTGGTCCTGCTGGGGCTGCTGCTGGGCCTGTGGCTGCGCAATCCCAAGCGCCGGAATCACGGCGTGCAGGTCGAGCCCACGCCCACCGTCGTCGAAGAAGTCCGCCGCATCGGCGAGCTGTCCAGCGCGGGGTTCTACGAGGAGCTGGTAATCACCGACCGGGACGATTCCCCGCTGGCTTTCCTCCGGCAGGAAGAGGGTATCCGCCGCATCGCCGGGTCCGGCGATTTTGTCATCATCTGCAAGGGCCGCGTCCGGGCGGGGTTCGACCTGACGAAGATGCAGCCGGAGGATTTCTCCGTGTCCGGGGATACCCTGTACGTGTCGCTGCCGCCCGTTTCGGTGCTGGATGTCATCATCAATCCGGCGGATTATGAGCATTTCTCCGGTCACAGGACGCACGAAGAGACGGTGGGAATCATCCTGCAGGCCAAGCAGCGGCTGCGCGCCGACGCCATCCAGGCCGGTATCCTGGACCAGGCCGAGGCCTCCGGCGTGGCCTCATTGGAACGCCTCCTCTCCACGCTGGGCTACCGCGAGGTCGTCATCAACCCCCGTCGCGACCTGTTCTTCCGCCCGGAGGTCGGCGGGCGTTAATTCTTTTTGTATATTCGAAATTTGTTGTATCTTTGCAGTCCCAATCGAGGCTTTAGCTCAGCTGGTTCAGAGCGCTTGCTTGACAGGCAAGAGGTCAGCAGTTCAAATCTGCTAAGCCTCACCACAGAAAATCAGACACTCAAAAGGTGCCTGATTTTTTATTTTTATTGTGTATCTTTAGTCCGGAAAAACGATATTTATATGATAGTTCTGATTCTTGTTGCCGCCCTCCTGCTCGTTATGGGCATAATCGTTCTTATCGGCAAGGGAGATAATCTGATTGCCGGTTACAATACCGCCTCCGAAGAAGAGAAATCTCATTACAATATCAAGCGCCTTCGTGGCTTGATTGGCGGCTTCCTGATCGTATTGGCCCCGATGATGTTGCTGATGCTCAGGGAAGAATCAATGACATCGACTTGGTCTTTCATTGCGGTCACCCTCGTTTTGTGTATCGTTGTGGTTATTCTTGCCAACACCTGGGCCAAAAAGAAATGAACCCCAAATAACACGTATGAAACGTTTTCAGACCAGAATCCTGTATTTGTTGATCCTTTTCGCATTTCTCCCTTCGTGCCGGAAGGAACCGGAATTGACCCTTACCGGTCCGTCTTCCATCGAACTGAGTGTTGACGGGAAGAGCAAAACCATAACCTTCACAACCAACCGCGATTGGACGGCGACTTGTTCCGACAGCTGGATTCACGTCAGCCCTTCGTCAGGCTCTGCCTCCGACGGGCAGATTTCCGTTTCCATCCGCTGCGATGCCAACACGACTTACGATTCCCGCAGCGGTACGGTAACCATCAGCGCGGAAAGTCTCATACAGAACATCCGAGTGACGCAGGCCCAGAAGGATGGACTTGTAGTTAAAGACACTTCTTTCGAAATAAAAGGGGACGGAGGTCCATTATCCATTAACTTGGAAAGCAACGTGGCGCTGGAAGTCGTTCCTCAGGTTGACTGGATCCATTATGGAGGATATTCTGACACGAAGGGACTCGTCCCGGGAACGATTACCCTCAACGTCGATGCCAACGGACCGGATGCGATTCGGGAGGGGACTGTCATTGTCCGCTGCAACCAGTTGGAATCAACGGTTAAAATCCGTCAGTATGCCAAGGCGGGTATATTCTCGATACCGGAAGCCAATCTGGAAGTGAATGATGATCGGGTGTCAACTGAGGTAAGAATTGTAAATGAGCAAACCGGCCGGGACAATCTCCGGGAGACAGGTGTATATAAGGCTTGGGCAATGATTCGCGAAATGGTCGCCAATGGAACGCGTACGAAGGATGCCAATGCCATTAAAACACTTCTGAGAAGGAACCGCCCAATCATTGGGAATGAGCAACCTATGTCCAATTATAAGGATCTCGAGTGGTGTGAGTTTCCTGTCCCTCCGCCTCCCGGATGCATATATGAGTGGGAAGATCCGAATGAAGGATACAGCCACGGCCAGAGCTGTGCTGCAAATATGCTCGCAGTCTTGTACCCGGTCCTGGATGTTTTGAATCTAAAAATAGGTTTCTCCGGGGATTTTAAACTTAAGGACAGAGATGTTTTTGACGAGACAGAAGATGGAAATTTTTATCAATTATATAAGTATTTTGAGAAGAACAAAGGATTAATCTTGTATTACTCATCTTCAAGGGCAGGTTTGTGTTCCAATGATAATGGTAATGTTAATTATAGCGATTCCTATTCTGCTCTTCGGTTGATTTTGGCGCTACCCAATACAGCGTGTTTTATGAATTGTTTTATGAATGTCTCCAATAACCTTCCAGATTATCGATTCAAGCAGAAGATTGAAGATGCAGCTCAGTGGGATGATATTTGGACAAACGTGAAGTATTATAATGTATGGAGTTTTGGTGCAGATGGTGTGATGGGAGGAGACAATAACGGCATTTCTCATTGTTGGAATGGTGAAGGCCGCCCCAACGGGATCTCTTATATGCCGGTGGCATCGCGCCGTGATGATGATAGAATTTGGTGTGATACTTCCCATGTTTTGGGTGACCCCGGTTCTCCTGAACCTACATCCTATTCAACGCCTGTTGCTACCGCAAAATACTTCCTGGCTTCCTTATTGAACCAATGCTACCGTCCCGACATCTCACAGCAGGAGAACCGCAAATTGATTCGCAATACCTGTCTCGACCAAACCGTCTATCAAGGCGACGAAGTGTATATGATCGGGAAGCGGATCAATCCCGGCGGCCTGGTACCCCAGTTCTTCTCGCAACTTCCGGAAAGGGCCACCTTGTCCTCGGAGAAGCTGATACCCCTCACTACGAGCGTTTTCAAGGGGAGCATCATCGTGGGCCCCGGCGTCGTGGATGCAGAAGGCACTCCCGTCACGGAAGAGAACTATCGTTCGATGTGGGGCAAGACACTCTACCTTTCACCTTCCCTGCTCCGCAACTGCGGATATAAGGTCGGTGAGGTCATCGAGCTTGTCGAGTACCTCTGTTTGGATGAGAAAGCCGCCGGAACCGGCGTCCTTGACGACGCATTCCATTACATCGACCGGCAAACCACCACGGTGGCGCTTGACTGACATAGTTTGACAAAACCTGGCTGCTGGTATGGTGGTATAACCTTGCGTAGTGGCAAGAAAGGTTGGGCCATCTATATGGATGGGAAAGTGGTGGAGCAGTATGCGGTGATGACAAAATAAACACTATCTTCGTGTTATGAAAAGAGCCGCAGACATAAAGGAAGACCATTTCTTCCGCGTTATCTCAAATCAGGTCCGGTTTGGGTATGGTTACAGAACGCTTGACGGTAGACGTCAGTACTATGCCTGGCACGGTTATCCTAACCGGAACGACGACTTTTTCACCACCAGCGAGATCAGCGAAGTCGAGTTTGACGAAATCAGCCGGGAGTATCCGGATGAAATCATTGCAGACCGTGATGCAGCCGAAGTCTTCCGAAACAAATACGTGGACGGCCACCCTGTGATTCTGGAGGGGTGGAACCGGCTGCTGTAAGTTCATTCGTATGTGTATATTTGCATAACAATTATCATTAAATGAAACGGCTGTTCTGTATTGTCATAACATTCCTTTGCTTCGCTTCCTGCCAAAAAGCCCCACAGGATTTGTTGGTCGGGACGTGGGAGATATCGTCTAAATCAACATACACAACCGGAAATGCCGCGACAACGGTAGATAACTCCGTTTTTTATTGTGTTTTTGAGAAAAACGGGGATGCTAAGTTTATCTACACCGCTTCCTTTGAACTTTTAGATGTTGATGAGTTGTATTTTACATATGTCTATGACAACGAGAGAAATGCCATTGTGTTTAGTACCTTGTCGGGACGGGGAAATTTCTCCTGGATTGTAGATGAACTGACCGCTGTCTCTTTGACTTGTCATTCTACTTCTGAAGAGTCCTCTACGACATATTCTGGTAGAAAGATGCAATAGGCCCGGCGGCATTGAATGCACCTTGCAGAATTAACCGTTATGGTCGGCAGAAACCCAAAAAAGAAGAGGACGATGACTGAGGGGATTGATGGAGAGTAGGGGCCCCACCAGAGCGCTGCAGAGGGGTTGAGTTGCAACTTTGAGATCAATCATCATCGTCATCCCATTCCTCCTCCCCCCATTCCTCTACTTCAATAGGAACCCATTTTTCATTATCGGCAGCTACCTTATATATCACACCTGGCTTATAGGTGTAAGATTGCTGAAAAACCACTCCATATACGTCATCCTCTTCAAAGCTAAAACACAATCTAAAAGCAGTTGATTCTGGGTGAAAAGGTATCAGATAATCACTCGTCAAACAGCCATTATCATTAAACTTCATCGCAAAACCACCATCTTCAAGGGAATCGGACCATATTGTATTTGAATCAAAGAATATACAACTATTATAAGTGGTGAGATTTAGAGCTGAAATAGAATAATCAGTTTCGTTATTCAGCATTTTTAAACCTTTTTCCAGCAAAAGATAGGCTAAACCGTGCTGTAACTTCACATTAGGCAACGCTCCACCGTTTTCTATTGCAGCAAAAGCATAGAGGAAGGTATTCTCTGTAAGGGCATTGGTCACAGAATCATCATCTGTAACAGTTGTACCATAGAAAGAAACATCAAAATACCCAAGCCCAAAGCCGGGATCATCTATGTCCTTACTAGAATAAACAATGAGCACATCTTCCACAGTTGCTGGGAGGGAACCAGAGAATGTGGCTTGTTTTCCATTGAGTTGATCAATTGTGAATACGGCTTGACCGGTTAGTCCATCTGCGGATTCATCATAATAAAACACCAGGAGTTTGTCGGTTGATGTCCAGGCAAACTTGTATGTATCTTCGTTTGCCGTATAACCCACACGCGTGCCGGCAGGCTCGGCCACTTCCACGCTCAGGGTCACCTCACGCATTGCAGGCGCTTCGGCGGGGGCGTTCTCTTTAGTGCAGGACGTAAAGGCTGCGGCGAATGCCAATGCTAGCAAAGGGAATCTTGTTTTCAATTATATGTCCTCCTTTGATTACCAGTCTTTTTTAGTGATATCATCCGGGCCGCTCAAGGCAATTACGCCCTCGAGGTCCATTTCCAGTTCCTCACACCTGGGCGGGGTGTACAGCTCTTTAATATCCATAACAGATTGCTTATGTTTTAGCAAATGCGATGATACGATTTTTTGAGTAATTAAGCAAAACAAACCGAATAGCGATGGGCTAAGGAGTGATTTTGAAATCGAGGCAGGAACGCTGCACCGTAAAGGGCCGCACCTTCTCATTGGCCACGGCTACGTGTGCCGGATGCGTGGCATAGCCCTTCAGGGCCTCTTCGCTTTCCAGCGTGCTGTCCAGCATCACGTCGGCGTTGGATGAGGGCAGCCGCCCGTCGATGTGCACCTTGACCTCGACAAGCCCCGGAACCTGGCCCACCAGACCTTCCAGGCCGGCTTTGATTCCCGCCTTGACGGTTTTCTTTTCTTCTTCGGATAATGCTGGATCCAGGGTCCAGAGAATGATGTGCTTTACCATAAGATGCTTTATACTGTTCAATTTACAATGATACGATTTTTCGGGAATTAAAGCAAGGAGGAACGCAGGTGTCTCTTTTTTTCTATATTTGCATTAAGAGTCAGCGTAACCACGATGAGACATTATCCGCTAATCGCCGTTCTGGCAGCTTTCCTGCTCCTTCCGTTGTCCTGCCGGCAGCCCGCCCGCAATGCGGCGCCCGCTGCGGGGGCGGGGAGTTCCTGTTTCGAAGTGCTTCTGGACACCACTGCCACTTTCCCGCAGGTCCAGGCGGCGGTCATCCCCTGGGCGGACAGCCTCCGGCGGGCGACGGCGGACACCGCCAGCCTGCAGAAACGCCTTACAGCCCAGCAGTTCGCGTATATCACGATGGACCTGCTGGCCTCGCAGGTCAGCCGGCTGGGGAACGCCGGGGAGAGCATTCCCTACGAAGACTTCAACGCCTTGATGAACCCGCTCCTGGAGGCCGCGAACCAATGGCTCTTCACCACGGAAGACGGGCTCACCAGCGTCTGGCGCGATATGTATTATGCTTCGGACCAGGTGGAAAGCTTTTTCCATATTATGGTCGTGCTGCCTGACGACGACGAAGCCGAACCGGAACTGCACATCTTCTTCCCCGAGTCGGCCCGGGCCAACCCCGGCCTGCTCTTCCGCAAGTACAAGGACTACGAAACGATGGAGGAAGATGGGGACAACCAGGTGCTCGTCCCCCTGGAAGACTGGTATGGAAAAGGGGAGTTGGACGCCGGTTACCCGATGTATGCGTCCGCCGGCTCTGACATCGTGGAGAAAATGCTCGAGTATGACCAGATGTACATCCTCTTCAGCAGCGGCAGCACCCTGGACGGAAGCCAGGGGCCGAACGAGACGGTCCGGGTGGGGCTGATGTATTTCCAGGACAAGTATACCGAAGCGGTCGGGTTTGATTGAATTAAGAACGAATGGATAATGTCACGTAAAGAAACGATCTGGGTCACCATCATCCTCGTGCTGCTGGGCACGAGTATGCATTTCGTGCACCATCTGCCGGGATTCAACCATTTCTGGGGGTACATCTTCCCCGTCACGGAGAGCGTGATGGCGCATATGAAGATGATTTTCTTTCCGATGCTGCTCCTGGCCATCTACCTGGCCGTCACCCGGCGCGACATACGCGAGTTCGGCGCGCCGATCCTGGCCGGGCTGGCCGTGATGCCGGCGGTCATCGCGTGTTTCTTCGCCTACTGGGTTTTCGTGAGGCACGAGCTGATGGCGCTCGATATCGTCATCTACGTCGCCGCCGTCGTCGGTGCGGTATTGCTGGCCAGACGCTGGCGCAAATGTGAATCCGTGCGGAAATACTGGCCGCTGTGGCTGGCGCTGGCGGTCTGCTGCATCATCCTGACGGGCGTGCTTACTTATCATGCCCCGGACTGGATTATCTTCCGGGAGATTTAAGATATGAAAAAGACGATCTTGCTGCTGGCGGCAGCGCTGCAGTGCGGCGTTCTGGCAACGGCCCAGCCAGAGGGCGCAGGCGTACTCATACGCCCGGTCTACCGATTCCCGCAGCCGGACCTGCTGCTCGACCTCTGGCCCGACGGGGCCCCGACGGACAACGGCCTTACCGGCGATGAGATAGACTATGGCAACCACGTTTCCAATGTCACCAAGCCGACTCTCGCCATCTTCCTGCCGGAAATACCCAGCGGGCTGGCCATCCTCGTCTGCCCCGGCGGCGGATACGTGGACGTGTGGGACAAGACGGAGGGATACGCCAACTCCAAATGGTTCACGGACCAGGGCATCGTATACGCGGTGTTGAAATACCGGCTCCCGAACGGACACTGCGAGGTGCCGCTGGACGACGTGCACGAGGCGATGCACATCCTCAGGCAGTATGCGGAAAGATTCGGTTTCCGGAAGTTGGGCATCGCGGGCTGCTCGGCCGGCGGCCACCTCGCCGCCACGGCTTCCACCCACTTCGCCAAGCCTGAGGAACGTCCTGATTTCCAGATACTTTTCTATCCGGTCATCACGATGGACCCGTCCTTCACGCACGGAGGTTCGGCTTATTATCTGCTTGGGCAGAACCCTTCGCAGGAACTCCTGGACGAGTACAGCAACGAGAAGAAGGTGACGCCCGATACGCCGCCCGCATTTATTATGGCCAACTCCGATGACGGGCTGGTCCCTTGCGAGAACAGCATCCGGTATTACGAGGCGCTTCGGGCCAACGGCGTTCCCGCCGCCCTGCACATCTATCCGGTTGGCGGGCACGGCTGGGCCGACCATACGGATTTCGTCTACCGCGACGCCTGGATGAACGATTTGCGCATCTGGCTCGCCCAAATGGCCGAAGAGGTGCAATGAGTATGAAGAAACTCCTGTTGCTTATTCCGATCCTTCTGTCCGTGTCGGCTTTCTCCCTGGCGGGAAAGGTGCCGGCAGGGGCTGTCGGCACCGTCCAATATGAAGTCCGTTACAAGCTGGGCGGCGTCACCACCAAGGTGGCCACGGCCACGGTCTCCCTGGAGAGCGCAAAGTGGGAAGAGAATCCCGCCTACCACACCCGTGCGGTCATCCGGGCCTCTTCCGTATTCCGCCTGTTTATGAATGCGGAATACCTCGCCGACGCATACATCTCCACGTCCGGGGTTGAGCCGCTGTTCTTCAGCAATCCTTTCAAGAAGAACGGCAAGGAATGCAAGATCGAATATGTGTATGACCGCGCCTCCCGTCTCATCCGTTCCGAGGCCGTCCGGCCGCCCTCGGAGCCTGAGAGCGTGACCTTCCCTCTGGACGGCCGCACCTTCGACCTGCTTGTTCTGCTGCAGTACGTGCGCTTTCAGGAGTTCAGCGTAGGGAAGAGCGTGTCGCTGCATCTGCTGATGACCGGGGAGAGCTGCCCGGCTACCCTCACGCTGCAGGGGACGGACACGGAGCGGTTTCCGGATATGCCGGCCGAGCGTTTCCTGCTGAAAATGAACGGGCGGGGCCTGATGGAGAACGGCAGCGGCGACGAGATAGTCATCTGGCGCTCCACGGGCGCCGACCGCCGTATCCTGGGTCTTGAGACGGCCCTGGGCAAGTCGGGTACGATGATCGTCGCGGTCAAGGACTGACCCGGCAGGAAAGGGCTACCGTCTGCGGGCGAAGACAAAATCTTCCAGTTCGCAGAGCGAGGCGTCCGGCGTGTCGGATTTGAATACGAAGAAAAGGGCGTGCTTGCCCTGCAGTTTCGCCGCCTTCGGCACACGGGCACAATATTGTACCGCCGTGTCGGAGGCGTTGCCTTTGAGTTTGATGACGCCGAGGCGCGTGCCGTGACGGGGATGGTCCGCCATCACCACGATGCGCCCCCTGACCCCCTGCGGGATGAGGTTCACGAGCAGTTTCTTCGCCCGGGCGGCTTTCAATCCGTCGAAGTTGAAGTATTTGTAACCCACGATGGAACCCGCGGTGTTGTTCACCACCGGGTTGTGGTTGATGCTCAGGTCGTAAGGGTCGGTCTTGACGCTCCAGCCCGGGCGGTAGGGCTCGATGTAGGAGCCGGAATACTTGTTGCCCAGATTGTCCTTCTCAGCGGGACGCGGTCCGGTGAACCAGCAGGCGATGCCGGCGGAATGCCGCTCCAGCGGGTCCAGGCCGCCCAGTTCGAAGCCTTCGGAGGTATATTCCCCTTCCGTGATTTCCACCTTGCCGTCCGGCCCTTCCGTGACCTTCACCTCCACCGGAGCCACCATCGCCTGCCGGTCGAAGCCGCCCAGGCCCGCCTGGCGGTGGTAGAAGATGTACCACTGCCCGCCTATCTCGCAGAGGCTGCCGTGGGTGTTGCCGCCCGGCGCGGCCGTGCAGATGGGATTGCCCTCCTCGTCCACGTCGCGCCCGCGGGCGTCGATGACCGTGCCGCCGTAAGTCCAGGGGCCCAGCGGCGAGTTGCTCCAGGCCCAGGCCAGGGTGTTGTTCGCCTCGGGCAGGCCGAAGTCGCCGTCGGCCGTCCAGCGGCTGTATACGAAGATGTATTTGTCCTTCACCTTGCGGAGCGACGAGGCTTCGAAGAAGCGGAAAACGCCGTCCTGGTTCAGGTTGGAGACCATATCCTTGACGGGCTGCGTGCCTTTCTTGACCGTGCACATCGTCTCGGGATCCAGTTCGGCGCCCCAGGACTGCTGGAAGCCCCAGTAGCCGTACACGCGGCCGTCGTCGTCGATGAAGACGCCCGGGTCGAAGCCCAGCACGCCCACGGTGCGGGTGGGATCCTTCGGGTCCCAGTTGCATACGGTGAAGGGGCCGTCCGGCCGGTCGGAGCGGGCGATCATCGAGTTGCGTCCGGCCGCCTGGGTGTTGGGATACAGGTAATAGGTCTTCTTGCCGTCGGGCCCGATTTTCTCCACCACGTCGGGGGCGTACAGGATATCGCCCTTGCCGTCGGGGTTGAGGGGGTTGCCCTTGGCGTCCAGCCGGGATTCGAAAATCACCCCGCCGTAGCGCCAGTGCCGCAGGTCGTCCACGGAAGCGGACCAGACCACCTGGTCGCGGCCGCAGTAGGCCGAGATCTCGATGTCGTGGGATCCGTAGATGTACACGCGGTATTGTCCCGGATTGTCGGGGTCTTCGAAGATATAGGGTTCGCCGTCGGGGATGTATTCCCAGAGGGGAAGATACGGGTTGGCGGCACCGGCGGAAAGGCCGGAGCAGAGCAGCCCGGCGCCGGTGAGCGCCGCAGCCAGACGGGCGAAGATCTTGTGGTTCATACGGAGCGTTTTTGTTATGGACAAATATACTCAATTCCCCGGATTTTTAATATATTAGCGCTATGAAAAGGGCCGCTCTGCTGTTGCTGGTGCTGCTTGCCGCCGCTTGCGGAAGCAGGCAGGAAAGCTATGTGGACTGGCTGTACGCGTCGATGCCGCTGCCGGACAGCCTGCAGTATCCCCGCAGTTTTTGGGAGGCCAACGTGGCCAAAACCCTGCAAGTACGGAAAGAAATGGACTGGAACATCCCGGAGCGGGAGTTTCGGCATTTCGTGCTGCCCCTGCGCGTGAACAACGAGACCCTGGACGACTTCCGGACTGTGTATGCCGATACGCTCTGCCGGCGGGTGAAGGGTCTTTCCCTGGCGGATGCGGCGCTGGAAATCAACCACTGGTGCCACGAACAGGCGACCTACCGCCCGTCCGACGGCCGCACGAGCGCGCCGATGGCTACGGTGCGGCGGGGTACGGGCCGGTGCGGCGAGGAATCCGTGCTGACCGTGGCCGCCCTGCGCGCGGCGGGAATCCCCGCCCGGCAGGTCTATACCCCGCGCTGGGCCCATACCGACGACAACCACGCCTGGGTGGAGGTCTGGGTGGACGGAGAATGGCATTTTATGGGCGCCTGCGAGCCCGCCCCCACCTTGGATAATGCCTGGTTCAACGGTCCCGTGTCGCGGGCCCTGCTGCTGCATACCAAGGTTTTCGGTGACTATCACTGCGACGAGGATGTGATCCGGCGAACGCCTTGCTATACCGAGATCAACGTCATCCGCGGCTATGTCCCCGCCCGGCGCACCGTCGTGACGGTGCTGGACGGCGGGGAGCCGGTGGAAGGCGCCACGGTTTCCTTCCACATCTACAATTACGCTGAGTTCTACCCGGTGGCGTCGTACGAGACGGGTGCCGACGGGCGGGCCGCTTTGGACACGGGCCTCGGCGATATGCTGGTGTGGGCTCGAAAAGGCGAGCGTTTCGGCTTTGCCGTGGCTTCCGGCGAGGAGGTGACGGTCGGCCTGGACCACCGGATCGGGGAGCGGTTCTCCGCGGACCTGGACATCGTGCCCCCGCCGGAAAATCCGATTCCCGTCACGGCGACGGCGGAACAGGCGGCGGAAAACGAACGTCGCCTGGAGGAAGAAGACGCCGTCCGCGCGGCACATCCGCACGGGAACCCCGATTTGGACGCATTCCTGAGCATATCCGGCCCCCGCGGCCGTTTGCTTGCGTACCTGTTGACCGACAAGGATCGGGGCGATGTCTCGCGGGACGTCCTGGACGACGTGCTGGCCTGTGATTCCGGCAGTAACGATCCGGAGGTGCTGTCTCCACGGGTGGAACTGGAGCCGCTCCGTCCGTTCCGGGCGGAAGTGCGCTCTTCCGGATTGCGCCTGGAGGGTCCCGGCGCCGTGGCGCGCTGGGTCCGTGACAGCATCCGTCTGGAGGAAGGCCGCAATCCGCAACAGCTCCGTACGGCTCCGGCCGCCGTCTGGCAGGCCCGCAAGGCCGATGCGCTGGGGCGCGATATCTTTTACGTGGCCCTCTGCCGCGCGTTGGGCTTTCCAGCCCGCCTGGACGCCGTGACGGGCAAGACGCAGTACCGTTCGGAAGACGGGTCCTGGGTGGACGTGGACCTGGACGGAAAGACGCAGGAGCAGGTCTCTCCGCAGGGAACAATCCGGCTTCAATACGCTCCGGGCGGCCCGGTCCGCGTGCCGGAGTACTACCGCCATTATACGCTTTCCCGGTTGGACGCGGAGGGTACCCGCCTGATGGAATACGAAGAGGACGGCCCGGCGCGGGACAGCTATACTTTGGACGAAGGATATTATCTGCTGACTGCGGGCAACCGGCTTACGGACGGCAGCGCGCTGGTGCACCTGGAGTTCTTCCCGCTCGGAGAGGGGGAGACCGCATCGGTGCCGCTGGTGCTGCGCGATAAGGAGGAAAAACGGGTTCCGCTCGGCATCCTTCCCGTCACGCTGGAAGCCTCGGCACGCGGATATGTCTTGATGGTGGAGTTGGGAGGGGGTGCCGAACCGGATTCCCACGCGCTGCGTGAGTTGACGGCTGTGGCGCCGGATTTGCGCGCCTGGGGCCGGCCGGTAACGGTATCTGGCGGCGAACCGGAAGACCTGGCTGCCTTGCGGGAAGCGCTCCCGGACGCCCGGTTTTACCCGGCTGATGACAGTTGGTGTGAAATGCTGCTGTCGGAGGGTTACAGCCTGCCGCTGATCGTCCTGTGCGGTAGCACGGGACGCATTCTGTTTGTCTCCAACGGCTACAACACTTCACTTGCGGCCGACCTGCGCCGCGTCATAGCAGCCCTGCCCGAATGATATCAACAATTATAAAACCGATAGTATTATGGTAGATTTCAAGTATTTCGCTCCTACGGAGGTAGTTTTCGGCAAGGATTCCGAAAATCGCCTGGCAGAGATGGTCCGCAAGTACGGCGGCACCAAGGTCCTCATCCATTACGGCGGCGGCAGCGTCGTCCGCTCCGGCCTGCTGGACGCCGTGAAGTCGCAACTCGACGCCGCGGGCATCGCCTGGGTGGAACTGGGCGGCGTCGTCCCCAATCCGCGCCTGTCGCTGGTCCACGAAGGCATTTCCCTGTGCCGCGCGGAAGGGGTGGACTTCCTGCTGGCGGTCGGCGGCGGTTCCGTCATCGATTCGTCCAAGGTTATCGGCTACGGCCTGAACTACGACGGTGATGTGTGGGACATCTACGACGGGAAATACGTCCCGAAGGCCTGCACGCCGGTGGGCGTCGTGCTCACCATCCCAGCCGCTGGCAGCGAGATGAGCGATTCCGCCGTGATCACCAAGGACGACGGTATGGTCAAGCGCGGGTACAGCAATGACCTCTGCCGGCCCAAGTTCGCCATTATGAATCCCGAGCGCACCTTCACCCTGCCGCCGTACCAGACTTCGGCGGGCGTGACCGATATGATGATGCACACGATGGAGCGGTATTTCTCGCACGAGGACGATATGCTGCTCACCGACGCGATGGCGGAGGCACTGATGCGCACGGTCAAGGAATGTGGCGAGCAGGTGCTCTCCGATCCGCAGAACTATCAGCTCCGCGCCCAGATTATGTGGGCGGGCAGCCTGGCGCACAACGACCTGACGGGCTGCGGCACTGTCAGCGATTTCGCCACGCACTGCATCGAACACGAACTCAGCGCTACCTACGGAGCCACGCACGGGGCGGGCCTGGCGGCCATCTGGCCCCATTGGGCGGAATATGTCCTCTCGGAGAACCCGACGCGTTTCGCCCGGTTCGCGGTGAACGTCCTGGGGGTGGCCAATGACTTCAAGTCTCCGGAGCGCACGGCGCGCGCGGGCATCGCCGCGATGGTGGATTTCTACCATCGCATCGGGATGCCGGCCAACCTGCCCGAGCTCATCGGCCGTCCGGCCACGGAGGAGGAGATCGCCGAGATGGCTTTCAAGGCCACGCACGGAAAGACGATCACCCTGGGCAACCTGAAGAAACTGGGCTACGACGACGTGGTGGCCATCTACCGGATGGCGAACCGCACATTGTAGCGTGGTATATAAATTGTTGAGTATTAGTTTGTTGCAAAATCTCGGGCGCTATTTTCCCATACCCGAGGCTTTGGATGTCACTTATTATTAGACAGTTGTGAAACACGGTATCCTCTTTTTGCTTTGTGCGTGGCTTTGTGCGGGAATCCCCCTGGCGGCGCAGGAGCCTGATTCGACGCAGGAGAACCCGCGCAAGGTGGCCGATGCCATCATCAAGGAGGCGGGACGGCACCTGGGCAAGCCTTACCTGTACGGCGGCAATGGCCCGCAGAGTTTCGACTGCACGGGATTTACCTGCTACGTGTTCAACAAGTTCGGCTACAAGCTGTCCAGGACGTCGGCCGACCAGGCACACGACGGCAGGGAGGTCAAGGGGGGCTACGACAAGCTTCAGAAAGGGGATATCATCATCTTCGGCGGCCGCAACAACAAGAAGACCCCCGGGCACGTGGGCATCTTCATCGCGGCGGACAGCCTCGCGCAGAGTTTCACCTTCATCCACGCCTGCAACTCGGGCGTGACCATATCGCATATCGACGAACCTTACTACGCCCAGCGCTTCATCGGGGTGCGGAGGATCCTTCCGGACTTCCCGCCGGAGGAGAAGGCGCGCAAGGCGCATTTCAACCTGAAGGAACTGATCGGCGACCGCACCGGCGCGGCCCGGGACTCCGTGCTCAACGCCGTGCAGGAGCGTTCGCTGGTGCTGTTCCCGGACGGCAGCTGGGCCTTCGTGGGTGAAGACGGCAAGTATTCCGCGCCGCCGGGCGACAAGGATTTCGTCCTCAACGCCGACGGCACCTGGCGCTTCGAAGAGGCCTCTTCGGCCGAATTCTATACGGTCAAGGCGGGCGACACGCTGCCCAAGATCGCCCGGAAATTCGGGGTTTCGCTGGAGGCGCTCCGGGAGATGAACGGCCTCACGGCCAAGTCCGTCATCCGCCTCGGCGACCGGTTGAGGGTGCAGTAACCCTTATTCTCCTACGACGCCCAGCGTGGCAACGGAGATGCGCACCTGCGGCCCGCAGACGCGCCGCAAGGCGTCGTGGCAGGCCGCCAGGGTGGCGCCGGTGGTGAAGACGTCATCAAGAAGCAGGATATGCCGGACGGAGAAAAGGCGCCGGTCCGCTTTGAGGAACAGACGGCGCGCAGGTTCGAAGGCGCCCGCCACGTTCGCGGCCCGCTCGGCCCGGCCC
>JAFYZZ010000002.1 GCA_017548445.1 Bacteroidales bacterium
ACTACAAAGTATTTGAGCAAATAATATTTAAAAAGATAAAGCAATGGCACATCCGAAACACAAACTTTCCAAGCAGCGCCGGGACAAGCGCCGCACGCACGACTTTGCGCCGGTCCCGACCCTCGCCACCTGCCCGAACTGCGGTGCGACCGTGATCTATCACCGCGTCTGCCCCGAGTGCGGTTACTACAGAGGCCGTCAGATCGTCGTCAAGAACGCCGAGTAATCTGTGAGAAGGCCGCCCCGCGCGGCTTTTTTGGTCCCTTAGTTCAACGGATAGAACGAAGGTTTCCTAAACCTTAAATGCAGGTTCGATTCCTGCAGGGACTACGAATCTAGCCAGGCAATTGCCTGGCTAGATTCGTAGTCCAACACTCTAACCCCCACCGGCTTCGCCGGAGCCCCCTTCCAGGGGGCATGCCGGAACCTGCCTCCGCTTCGCTGCGTCAGAACCCGGGTGCCTCCCGGTCGTCGCATCGCTTCTCCCTTCCGGCACGCGCCTGACGGCGCCTCGGCCCTCCAGGCCTCGTATTCTTATTGCGCAATCTGCATCAATCCGCGTGCACAAGGGTCCAAAGAATGGGACGATATGTCCAAAAACGGTCCCAAACGCACACAAGGGTCCAGCATATGGGACGATGTGCAAACGGATGCAGTTGTTTTCGATAAATCAATAGAAAACTGCTGTCACATCATGTCCGGAGTACTCAAGTCTGATCGAGAACGGGTCGGCTTTCCAAACTCTATACTCAGAACGGTAGGAGTGATATAAGGCATCCGCCGGTCCGAGCCGTTTGGAGAATGATTCTGAAAGATCGTTAAAAAGCGTGTGGTAAAAGGTCGGATTATAATACTTGTTCTGCCATATAAGACAGACAGCGGTAACGATGTTGTCCCGTTCACGTACCCGGTACTCTGAATAGGCAAGCAGCGAATCCGCTATTTGTTTGGCAATCACATCCGTATGCTTGGCCTCCGGGGAACGCAATTCTTCAGTGCGCGGAAAATCATCCAGGTCCAAGTTCAAATAGCTGATTTTCCCTCCAAGCGTTTCTTCTTTCAGTGTTGCATCCTCAAATGTAAAAGAACCCCAGTGCGAAAGGAGCCATTCCAGCAAGGGCTCTAATCCATCGCTTTCTTGAGGGACCAGTCCGTGCGGATATTGTAAAGAAGTGTTCGTATTCCCGTCTTTCCCTATCTCAACCAAGGAAGAAGATCCAGCCCCGTCCGAAGCCAGGATGACGAGGACTTCCTCATCAGGCTTCCCCGGATTCCTCCAAATCTGACGGTCTTGGACGTCATACCGTTTGGAGAACTCGTGGACAGTCGACAGATGATCTTCATCCAATTTGGTCAGGACCGTATTCCTCGGGGTATTCAGCAGACAATAAAGCGTGTCCGCACACTTGAATGAACCGAGAATAACCGTATCCGGTTTGGAAAAATAATCTATATCATATAACGGCGAGAGTTCATAGAGCGGAGTGAGCGCCCTTGATTCTCCTGTGGTAAACGCATGATCAAACTCAATCAACGGTAGGATGGGTTTATGGCGTGTATAATAGCCGTTGCGAAAGAATAGATCGCCAATCAAGGTAACATCCTTCGCAGCTTCATATCGCGTAGCAGAATCACAGGGGAACCCGATTCTGGGATTGGAGATTCTATAGATGCGCGTCTTGCTTACTTCATAATAAGTACTGTCAATCCGATGGACCTGACCATAGAGTGACCCAAATGCATATTCTGAAGAACCGTGTTTGTCAATGAACCACGACATATACCCGAATTCCCCGTGATCGGAATACCGTATCAGCCAGTCATCATCTTCATAGAGCACATTATGGGTTTCATTTTCTGCCGAGCCGTCTTCCCAAGACCAGGATTTCGTATTAAAAACAAACAGAACCTTGCCGTCATATTCTGCAACTAGACGTCCCTCCCTGGCCGTCAAGTATCCTGCCGGGGGAACGGGAACGGACCGCAGAGACTGATTCTTCACAGAGAGTGCGAGGATAAACTGCCGGCTTTTGCTGAATTGTAAGAGAAATTCCTCCCGAAAAAACAAAAAGTAGTACCCGTCACATTTCACCATTTCGTCCAAACTCAACGAGGAGGCAGGATATAGACTATCGGCCAAATCAAAGAAGACGGTATCTTGCGCACGATCCTGAAATCCCGCGAAATGGTTAATCTGACGGGGATGCTCACAAGAAAAGACCAGGACGAAAAGACATAATCCCAATATGGAGAAAGAGGCAAACTTCTTCATAGATAATCTGAAAAGCAATCTTTGGTTACCGCTCGAATTCCAGCACTCCGGCGGCGTTGTACATCTTCAGGGAGTAGCCTTTCCGGGTGCAGCGGACGTCGAGGCGGCGGGCGTCGTCATTGACGACGATGGGGAACCTGTTGCCCATCGTGCCGGGAGCGCAGTACATCTGCTCGTGCAGGTCGGCGCCGATCATCAGGTCGACGCCCGCCTTGTTCAGCAGGGGCACGAAATGCACGTTGAGCCAGCGCTGGAGCAGGTAATCCGTCTTGTCCTCGTGGTCGATCATCGGGACGTGCAGCAGGCATATCTTCAGCGGAGCTTTCCGGAAAAGGGGCTCCCTGACGGCCCTGGCGGCCCATTCCAGCTGCTCGGCGAGGTAATCCTCATAGACGTCCGAACCGCTGTAGAGGATGGAACGGTCGCGTCCGGTCTCCCCGGCGTCGAACACGATAAATGCCACCGGACCGTGCCGGAAAGTGTAGTAGTAGGGCGCCGGTTCGTCGTTGGGGTACACTTCCGAGACGATTTCCGGGTTGTTGCCCCGGCCTTCGTGATTGCCCCGGGCGAAGAGGACGGGAACCCCGGCGGGGAGGCTGCCCAGCGGCTCGATGGCATAGTGCACGAGCGTGTCCAGCCCGTAGTTCCCGGCCGAGACGATGTCGCCGTTCAGGAACAGGAAGTCCGTGCCGGCCGAATCGACCTGGGCGGCCAGGGCGGCATAGTCGCGGCTGCGGAGATGGATGTCGTTGAATACGGAGAAACGGCACTCTTCCGCCTTGCGGTCGAAAGTGCGAACGCTGTGCCACGTGTCCTCGTAAGTCCCTTCAAAGACCGGATCCTTGGGGTTGGAGTCGTCCTTCAGGTCCACGCCGCAGACGCGGTAGCGGAGAACGGTCCCGGGCGCGAGGCCTTCCAGCCGGACCCGGTGCAGGCGCTTGAAGATGCGCCGGCCGGCATAGGTCTCGAAATGGACGGTGCCGTCTTCCAGTTCGATAAAGGCCATTCCGGGTTTCTCGCTGATCCACAGGATGTTCAGGGAGTTCTCCCGGGCGCCGTAAACCCAGGGCCCCTGCTGCACCGGCCCCGCGGCCAGCAGGATCGTCAGCAGCAGATTCAGGATCATATCTCACATTCCATTTCGATGAGCCAGGCGGGACGGCAGACGCGGGCCTCCAGCAGGATGCGGGGGATGGCGGGGAAACGTTCCTGCATATAGGCGTCCACGATGGCGTAGTCCGAGATGTCCCGCAGGTAGATGATGAAGTACGGCACCCTGTCGAGGGAGGAGCCGCCTTCGTGGAGCAGCTCGGCAATGTTCTCCAGCAGGCGGTCGGCCTGGGCGAGCACGTCGCCTTCGTGCAGGACGTGGCCGTGGCGGTCGATGCTGGCCGTGCCGCTGATGAAGATCCGTCCGTCGGACAGCCTGACGCCCCGTTCGAAGGCAACGCCGTAATCGTGCGTGGGACTGAGGTGCGAGAGGGCCTTCAGGTAGGTCTTGTCTTCTTCGCGTATGTCGGGACGGGTCAGGAAATCGATGGCGACGACGGCGGAACGGCCCTCCGTGGCGCCGCCGATGCCGGTGGAGGCGATGTAGTGTGTGTCGTGGGTGAGCCCTTCCTCGTCGAAGACGTCGTTGCGGGCCTTCACCAGCCCGGCATAGTTGGAATCGATGTCGCGTACGAAGATCCAGGTGCGCACGCAATGGGTCTTGAGTTCCAGGCCGAGGGGGCGGATGATGTCCAGGTATTTGCTGAATAGCAGGCGCGACTGGGCGTAGGGGTCCCGCCCGGCAGCCTCTTCTTCCGTCAGGCGCAGGCTGTGGAAAAGGCATTCCGGTTCATCCGGGGAGGTCTGAACCAGCGCTGCGATGCGGCTTCCGTCGAGCGGTGGCTGCTCCACGAGGGAGATGGCCGGGTGGCCGGGTAGCTGGCCCAGCGTCGCCTGCAGGGCTGCCGCCTGATTCTGCGCGTCGCTCAGGAAGAAACGGATGAATACAGGTTTCCGGCCTTCTGCGACCTCGGCACTGAAATACTCGCCCATCCGGGCGAAGAGGGAGGACAGCGCGTCGGCGAACGAAGCGCAGCTCTCGGGACGGATAATCTCGAACTTGTTCACAGCTCTGCTAGAAGTTGAAGAACGACCGCGCGTTGCGGTAGGAGATGTCTTCGATCATCGCGCCGATGCGCTCCATCTCGGAGGCGGGCAGCCGGCCGCTCTCCACGTCCGCGCCCACCAGGTCGCACAGGATCCTGCGGAAGTACTCGTGGCGCGGGTAGCTGATGAAGCTGCGGGAGTCTGTGAGCATTCCCACGAAACGGCTGATGAGCCCGAGGTTGGACAGGGCGTTCATCTGGCGGCGCATTCCGTTTTCCTGGTCGAGGAACCACCAGCCGGAACCCAGCTGCATCTTTCCCGGAACGGAGCCGTCGTTGAAGTTGCCGGCCATCGTGGCCAGGACTTCGAAGTCCTTGGGATTGAGGCAGTAAAGGATGGTCTTGGCGAGTTTGCCGGCGCTGTCGAGCCGATTGAAGAAACGGTTGCCCGCAGCGGCGAGCGGCAGGTCGTGGATGGCGTCGTAGCCCGTGTCGGGCCCGATGAGGCCGAACATCCGGGCGTTGTTGTTGCGGATGGCTCCGACGTGGAACTGCTGCGTCCAGTCCGTTTCCGCGTCCATCACGGCCAGGTCGTGAAGCAGGGCGCTGCAGAACTTGTCGCACTCGGCGGCATTGGGCTTCTTGCCCAGCAGGACCTTCTTGAAGATGATTTCGATTTCCAGTTCCGTATAGTCGGCCGCGTGGAAGGTTTCCAGTCCGTGGTCGGAGAGCCGGCAGCCCATCGCGGCGAAGAAGTCGTGGCGCTTCTGCAGGGCCTCGCGCAGGTCGGCGTAGGAGTCGATATCCTTTCCGGCGGCCTCGCCGAGCCGTTTCAGGTAAGCCTTGTAGGCCTTGGGATCCGCGATGGCCATCGCCTTGTCGGGCCGCCAGGTAGGCAGGACCTTGGTCCCGAAAGGATGCTTTGCTATCTCTTGGTGCCAGCGCAGGTCGTCGGCCGGGTCGTCGGTGGTGCACACCACCTCCACGTCGAACTTGCGGATAAGCGCCTGGCCGCGGAACTCCGGCGTGGCGAGTTTGGCGTTGCATTCCTCGAAGATGTCCCGGGCCGTCCTGGGGGAGAGGATGGCGTCTATGCCGAACACCCGCTTGAGTTCCAGGTGCGTCCAGTGGTAGAGGGGGTTGCGCATCGTGTAGGGCACGGTTTCCGCCCATTTTTCGAAAACTTCCCAGGCCGTGTGGGTGCGGCCTGTGACGTATTCTTCGGGCACGCCGTTCGCCCGCATCGCGCGCCACTTGTAGTGGTCGCCGCCCAGCCAGAGTTCGGTGATGTCGCTGAATTGTATGTTCTCCGCGATTTCCTTCGGGGAGAGGTGGCAGTGGTAGTCGATGATGGGCTGTTTTTCCGCGTGGGCGTGGAAAAGTTCCTTCGCCGTGGCGTTGGAAAGCATAAAGTCGTCGTGGATGAAAGGCATATCGCTCAGGTTTCAATGATTTATCAAAGATAGGAATACTTTTGCAATAATTGAGGTATATTTGCATTATGAAGAAAATCGGAATCTGCAGCGACCACGCCGGTCTGGAGTACAAGACCCGGCTGATCGGCTATCTGCTCGGCAAGGGCTACGAAGTGGTGAATTTCGGTACGGACAGCCCCGAGAGCTGCGACTACGCGGACTTCGCGCACCCGATGGCCAACGCCATCGAGGCGGGCGAGGTGGACGCGGGCATCGCGCTCTGCGGCACAGGCAACGGAATGGCCCTCGCGCTCAATCACCACAAGGGCATCCGCGCCGGACTCGCCTGGAACCTGGCCGTGGCCGGGCTCGTGAAGGAACACAACAACGCCAACGTCCTCGTGATGCCGGCGCGTTTCGTCTCCTACCGGATGGCGGTGATGATGGTGCGCACCTGGCTGCTCACCGAGTTCGCAGGCGGAAGACACCAGCGCCGCATTGACAAGATCGTTCAGCCATAACATAGAAGACTATCCCGAGGGGATCGTGCTGCCGGTGGACAAACCCTACCGGTGGACTTCCGCCGACGTGATCCGCAAGGTCAAGTTCGCGGCCATCCGCCATTTCGGGAAGAAGAACCTGAAGGTCGGCCACGCGGGGACCCTCGACCCCCTCGCGACCGGCATCCTGCTGGTGTGCATCGGGGCGGCCACGCGCCGCGCCGAGGAGCTGCAGCGTTCGCCGAAGGAATACGTGGCGGGGGTGACCTTCGGGGCCACCACCCCTTCGTATGACCTGGAGAAGGATATCGACCGCTTCTGCCCCTTGGAGGGCGTGAGCGAAGAGGCGCTGCTGGCCGCCCTGCCGGGTTTCCTGGGTGAACAGGAGCAGGTGGCTCCGCTGTTCAGCGCCAAGTCGGTGGACGGCGTGCGCGCCTACGAGACGGCCCGGCGCTTGCTGAAGGAGGCACGGCGCGAAGGGCGCGCCTTCGACCCGGGCGACGTCCTGCAGTCCAACCGGATCCATATCTATGACCTGGAACTCCTGTCCTGGAGCGATTCGCTGGTGCAGGATTTCGAAGACGACGGACAGGGGCGCATCCGCGTCGCCTCGGTGGACGGCTCGGGGCTGCCCACCGCGATGATCCGCGTCGCCTGCAGCAAGGGTACCTACATCCGCGCCCTGGCGCGCGACCTGGGCGAAGCCCTGGGCAGCGGCGCCTTCCTCAGTTCCCTGCGCCGCACGAAAAACGGCGGCTTCGGTATCGAAGACGCCGTCTCTCTCGAAGATGTACTTGAAATGTTATCCTAACCGCCGCTGCATATACTGCAGGCGGCGCAGGCCCTCGTCCATCCCGATGAAACCGAGGATGTCGCTGATTCCCAGGCCGCTGGATGCACCGGACAGGGCCAGGCGGATGCAGTTCATCACCTTGCCGACGGGCATCTCGTGCGAACGGATGTAGTCTTCCAGCGTATCCGGACCGGCATTTTCCATCGCTTCCAGCGCGGAGGCATAAATCTCGGGCTTGTAGAACTTGTCCACGTCCTTGGCGAGGAAGGGCGCCGTTGCGGCGTCGTCCCAGACCTTGACGCGCGGATCCACGGGGCGGTTTGCGTCGGCGGGCTTTTCGGAGGCCGCGCCGGCCTTCACGCCGAACTCCGCGAACCGGGACGGGGCGATGAACAGGTAGGACGCAATGGTCCAGAAGTCCTGCACGAAGGTGGCGCGCTCCTTGATCAGCGCCACCACGCGCTCCAGGAATGAAAGGTCGGGTTGCAGCCCCTTTTCCTCCAGCATCGGCATCCACAGCGCGGCCAGTTCGGCGTCGGAACGCATCCGGAGATACTCGCGGTTGTACCACTTGGCCTTGTCGGGGTTGAACTTCGCGCCGCTCTTGCCCACCTTGTCCAGGCTGAAGGCCTGTACGAGTTCTTCCAGCGAGAAGATTTCCTGCTCGGTGCCGGGGTTCCACCCCAGCATCGCCAGCAGGTTCACGAAGGCGTCGGGGAAATAGCCGTCCTCGCGGTAGCCGCGGGAAGTCTCGCCGCTGGGGGAAGTCCAGCGCAGCGGGAACACCGGGAAGCCCATCTTGTCGCCGTCGCGCTTGCTCAGCTTGCCGTTCCCGACGGGCTTCAGCAGCAATGGAAGATGCGCGAAGCGGGGCTGGCTGTCCTGCCACCCGAACGCCTCGTACAGAAGGTAATGCAGCGGGAGGGAAGGGAGCCACTCTTCGCCGCGGATGACTTCGGTGATCTCCATCAGGTGGTCGTCCACGATATTGGCGAGGTGGTAGGTGGGCAGTTCGTCGGCGCGTTTCCAGAGGACCTTGTCGTCCAGGGTGGACGTGTCCACGGAGATGTGGCCGCGGATGAGGTCGTCCATTTCCACGATGCGCCCCTCGGGCATCCGGAAGCGGACGGTCCAGTCCGTGCGCTCCGCCAGCAGGCGCTTCACCTCGTCTTCCGGCAGGGTCAGCGAGTTGCGCAGCGCCCCGCGGGTGAGGTGGTTGTAGATGAAGGTCTCGCCGCGGCCCTCGGCTTCCGCACGGGCCTTTTCAAGTTCCTCGGCGGTGTCGAAGGCGTAATAGGCGGCTCCGGCGGCGACCAGCTGCTCGGCGTACTGCCGGTAGATGCCGCGGCGCTGGCTCTGGCGGTAGGGGGCGTGCGGATGCTCCGCGGAAGCAACCTCCACCACGTTGCCTGCGGCGTCCACGCCCTCGTCGGGATAGATGCCGCACCAGCGGAGCGACTCGATGATGTACTGCTCGGCCCCGGGCACGAAACGGTTGGAGTCGGTGTCCTCGATCCTGAGGATGAAGTCGCCTCCGTTCTGCTTGGCGTACAGGTAGTTATACAGTGCCGTACGCACGCCGCCCATATGCAGCGGGCCGGTGGGGGACGGGGCGAATCTTACGCGGGTGCGGCTCATACCTGGGTCCTCCGGATGGCGGGGATGTTCTCCAGTTCGGCGCGCGACTCGTTCTTGGCCACGATGAGGGCCGGCTTGCGGTCGAGGTCGAAGTTGAAGGTGCGCACGTTGCTCTTGTTGTTGAATCCGATCTGCTGGTTCCCGCCTTCCTCGTACAGGGAGATGCCCTCGCCGCGGGCCATCGCGTTCTTGTCGAAGACGAAGTCGCGGCCGATCATAATGTAGTTCCCCATATCCTTGGCGGGGCCGATGATGTCGGAAAAGCGGAGTCCGGTGACGATGGAGGTGATGCGCACGGTGTCGCCGATCTCGGGGTCGTCGTCCCAGATCAGGCCCCGCTTGAAGTTGTTGGCGCGGCCGGTGTACTCGTCGATCTTCTTGTTGATCTCGCTCAGGTCGTCCATCGTCAGGCCCTTCTCGTTGTGGCCGCAGGTGATGTTCACGAGCACCTTCTTGGCGGTCTTGAGGTCGAAGTCGTTGAGCAGCGGTGACTCGAAGGCGGCCTTGACGGCGTCTTCGATACGGTTCTTGCCGGTTCCGATGCCGCAGCCCATCAGGGCCATTCCGCTGTTCTTCATCATCGTCTCCACGTCCTTGAAGTCCACGTTGATGTAGCCGGGCTTCTTGATGATCTCCACGATGCCGCGCACGGCGGTGGCGAGCACCTCGTCGGCCTGCGGGAAGGCGTCCTGGATGAGCTGGTTGCCGTAGAACTCGTGGAGTTTCTCGTTGTTGATCATCAGCAGGCTGTCCACGTTCTTCTCGAGCTCGTGGATGCCGTCGATGGCGCGCGAGAGGGCCTCGTTGCCTTCGTTGAGGAAGGGGAGGGTGACCACGGCCACGGTGAGGATGCCGCGGTCCTTCGCCATCTTGGCGATGACCGGAGCGGCGCCCGTACCGGTGCCGCCGCCCATTCCGGCGGTGATGAAGAGCATCTTGGTGTGGGTGTCCATCACGATCTTCTCGATCTGGTCCTGGCTTTCCAGCGCGGCGTTGCGCCCGTTGATGGGGTTGGTGCCGGCGCCCAGGCCCCGGCCCATCTGGATCTTCACGGGAACGGGACTGCCCTTGAGGGCCTGCGAGTCGGTGTTGCACACCACGAAGCTGCAGCCCTTGATGCCTTTCTGGAACATATAGTTGACGGCGTTGCAGCCGCCTCCGCCCACGCCGATGACCTTGATGATGTCGTCGGAGGTCGCCCAGTCCATCGGGGTGATCGCATCGATCATAGTATCGTCTATCATATCGCTTTGTTTTTTATTTCATTTCATCGAAAAGTCCGCCCACGGTGCTGTCGAAGGCTCCTTCCACGGCTTCGCCCACCTTGGAGGTCTGCTGCCGGATCCAGGTGACGAACTTGCCGGGAGCCTTGCCCTTCTCCGGGGTCTTCTCCTTCTTCTTTTTCTTGCTGGGAACGAGGATCTCGGGCTCATAGGCGGGACCGAAGAGCGTCTGCTGGACCTCCTCCTGCCCGCCCGGGTTGTCGGCCGGAGCGGCAACTTCCTGGGAGGACTGGTCGGTGACGGGCGCGGGGACCGTTGCGTCCCCGTTTTCGGAAACAACGTCTTCGATGCAGTTCAGGCGGAAGTCCTTCTTGGCCTCGAGGATCATACCGATGGTGGCCGCGGCGCTGGTCTCGCCCACGCCTGCGCATCCCGCGGCGCTGAAATTCTGGCTGCGCGGGTAGCCCAGGCGCACCGTGTAGCCGGACATCTCCTTGATCATCGTGGCGAGGTTCACCATATTGGCGCCGCCGCCGGTGAGCACGATGCCGTTGCGGAGCTTGTCGGCGTAGCCGCTGTCCTGGATCTGGAAGAGCACGGCCTCGACGATTTCGCGGAGGCGGCAGGTGATGATCTCGGACAGGTACTTGACCGGAAGCTGCTCGTAGGAGCCGTTTTCGTCGTCGTTGATCTGGATGACCTTCTCGCTGAGCGACTGCAGCTTGTCGGGCAGGCAGGCGCCGAAGGCGAGCTTGATGTTCTCGGCGAGCTGCTCGTTGAAGCCGCACTCGTACTTGATGTCGGTGGTGACGACGCGGCCGCCGAAGGGGATGGCGGAGTAGTGGCGAAGGATCTTGCCCCGGTAGATGGTCAGGGAGGTCACGCCGGCGCCGATCTCCACGAGCGCCACGCCGTTCTCCTTCTCGCCGTCGGTGAGGACGGCGCGGGCCACGGCGTTGGGCAGGAAGAGCTTGTGGGCCGGGGCGACGCCCGTTTCGTTGAGCATAATGTCGATGTTGCTCACCGGCTTGTGGGCGCCCACGAACACCTTGAAATTGCCCTCCAGCGCATCCGCGGTCACGCCCACGACGTCGTGCTCGCTCGCGCAGACGAGTTCCTCGTCGGCCGAGAACGACTGCGCCACGGCCCCGTAGATCTCCTCTTTGGTCTCGTCGGCGATGGGGTAGGAGTCGATGGCGATGCTCTTGAGCGTGTTCACCTCTTCCCGGGTGATGCAGGTGTCGGGGTCGCTGCGCTCCATCCGGGCGCTGGCGATCTCCTGCCGGACGTCGTAGCGCGGCAGTCCGACGACCACCTGCAAGATCTTGATGTTCAGTTCTTCCTCCGCTTCCTGGATGGCCTGGCGGAGCGGGGCGGCCGCGCGCTTCGGGTTGAGGACGCAGCTATAGCGGATCCCGTCGGACGGGGTCTCCTTGTAGTAGATGACCTGAATGTCATCTCCGACGATCTTGGCGACGCTCAGGGCGATCTTGGCGGAGCCGAGGTCGGCGGCTGCTATGTATCTTTCTGCCTGCATATGATTTGATGATTATATTTTACGTTCACTGTCCTGTAGTGCCCTTCCTCCACGGAGGGGGCGATGGTGCCGAGGTAGCGGTCGATGCGGAGGAACTTGTCCTTGATGTTGTCCGGCTGTCCGATGATGAACTGTTCCGTGTGCCCGTCCAGGGTGAGGACGAGGTCGCCGTCCTCGCGTATGCGCACGGTATTGATATGATGCTGCCAGCTGCGTGAGCCGGAGATGTAGCGGTACATCGCGATCATTCCGGTAATCCACTTGTGCGCCTCTTCGGTGGGGGCTTCTCCCCGGAAGCCTTCCGGCACGGTGAAGGGAATCCTGCCCTCGACCGTGGGAACGGAGGCGATGAAGGTCTTGTGCGGCGGGAAGATGTTTCCCTGCTCGTCCACGTAGAAACTGCGCTGGCCGTCCTGGAAACGCAGTACGGGAGCGCGCTGGGTAATGAGCACGTGCAGGGTGCCGTCGGAGGTGGTCCACGCCTCGCCGCTCTTCACGGCGCTGCGCTCGGCGAGGATGTCCTCGATGCGGGCGAGCTGCACGCTGTCCAGCCGCTGGCCGATGTAGATGCCGTAGCGGGAGTCGAGATATTCCCGGATGTCCTGCTCGCTGACGAACTGCAGGGTGTCGGCGAAGCTGACCTCCAGCTGGTTGCACGTGGTGAGGGCCTGCTCCTGCCGCACGTTGTGGTACAGGAGGGCCATCCCGACGCAGAACAGCACCAGGAGCAGTCCGGCAAGGGAATATCCGACGGCTTTCTTCATCTACAGGCGTTTTTTCAGGAGTTCGGCGATGGGTTCGATGAAACGGTCGATGTTGCCGGCGCCCAGGGTTACGAGCACGTCGACGGGCTCGTTCTCCAGCCAGGGCATCAGTTCGTCGCGCGTGAACAGGACCTTCTCCGGGGCGGTGACGTCCCGGAAGATGATTTCCGAGGTCACGCCCGGGATGGGCTCTTCGCGGGCGGGGTAGATGTCCAGCAGGACGAGTTTGTCCAGACCGCTCAGGGCGCGGGCGAATTCGGGGGCGAAATCCCGTGTGCGGGTGTACAGGTGCGGCTGGAAGATGCCGGTGATGCGGCGGCCCGGGAATACCTGGCGGATGGAGGAGATGGCGCTCTGCAGCTCGGCCGGGTGATGGGCGTAGTCGTCGATGTACGTCAGTCCCGGGGTGTTCAGGTGCACGTCCAGGCGGCGCTGTGCTCCCTCGAAGGTGCCGATGGCGTGGCGGACCTTCTGGGCGTCCAGCCCGTAGCAGAGGCAGATGGCGGCCGCAGCGATGCTGTTCTCCACGTTCACCCAGCCCAGTGCGCCCACACGGATGTCGGTGAGCACACCGCCCGGATACACGAGGTCGTAGGTGTAGTGTCCGGTGGCGTCCAGCCGCAGGTTGCTGCCGTGGAAGTCGGCGCGGGGCGCGTCGAAGTGGTAGGTGTAGATCTTGGCCGGGGTGTCCTCGCTGGTGACGGGCAGGCCGTATTTGAGGATGAGGGTCTCGCTCACCTGCGAGGCGAAGATGCGGAAGGCTTCCTGCACGTGGGCGAGGTCGCCGTAAATGTCGAGGTGGTCGGCGTCCATCGCCGTGATGGCGGCGATGGCGGGATGCAGCTGGTGGAAGGAGCGGTCGAACTCGTCGGCCTCGGCGACCACCACGGGGGTGCGGCTCATCAGCATATTGGTGCCGTAGTTCTTGGAGATGCCCCCCAGGAAGGCCGAGCAGCCGACGCCGCTTTCGGTAAGGATGTGGGCGACCAGCGTGGAGGTGGTGGTCTTGCCGTGCGTGCCGGCGACGGCGAGGCAGGTCTGGCCGGCGGTCAGTTCGCCCAGCATCTGCGAGCGTTTGATCACGCGGAATCCCCGCTCGCGGGCCTGGCGGAGTTCTCCGAAGTCATCGGGCACGGCGGGCGTATAGATCACGAGCGTGTCGGCGGGTTTGCCGGGAATGCAGGACGGGTCATCCTCGTAATGGACGGAGATGCCTTCCGCTTCCAGCGCGTGCGTGAGGTCCGAGGGCGTGCGGTCGTAACCCGAGACGGATGCTCCCTTGAACTTGCAGTAACGGGCGATGGCGCTCATCCCGATGCCGCCTATGCCGATGAAATAGTAGTTGCTGTATCTCATACCAGTTTGTATACTTCGTCAATGATGGTCTGTGCGGCGTCCAGCCGGGCGAGCGGCGCCGTGTTTGCGGCGATCTTGCGGATGCGCTCCGGGTCACGCAGGAGCTGCAGGGCGGTGGGCAGCAGTTTCTCCGCCGCCTCGGCGTCGCGCACGATCAGGGCGGCGTCCTTGCGGACGAGCGCCATCGCGTTGTGCGTCTGGTGGTCCTCCGCCACGTTGGGCGAGGGGACGAAGATGGCGGCCTTCTGCGCCGCGCAGATTTCCGACACGGAGGATGCGCCGGCGCGGCTCACGACCACGTCCGCCACGGCGTAGGCGAGGTCCATCCGGTCGATGAAGTCGCTGTAATGGATGTGCGGCAGGTCGCGCCCCTCCATAAAGGCGTCGATGTCTTTCTTGTAGTAGCGGCCGCACTGCCACAGCACTTCCACGTCCTCTCCGCCGGGACAGCCTTCCTCGATCCAGCGGCGCATCGCGCGGTTGAGCGTTCCGGCGCCCAGGCTGCCGCCCAGGATGAAGAGGTGGCGTTTCCCTTCAGTAAGTCCATAATAGGCAAGTCCTTCCGCGCGGTCTTCCTCGGTGTAGGGGTGGATGATCGAGCGGATGGGGTTGCCGCTGAAGGTAATCTTGTCGGCGGGGAAGAAGCGTTCCATTCCCTCGTAGGCGACGCAGATGCTGTCCACCCGCCGGCCGAGTATCTTGTTGGTCATCCCGGCGAAGCCGTTCTGCTCCTGGATCAGGCAGGGAATCTTCTTGCGGGAGGCCTGCCAGAGCAGGGGAGCGCTGGCGTAGCCGCCCACGCCGATGGCGATGTCGGGCTTGAACTCGTCGATCACGCGTCCCGCCTTGCGCAGGCTGGCGGCCGCCTTGGCGGGTACCTTAAGGTTGTTCTTCACGTTCTCGCGGCTGAACTGGCGCTGCAGGCCCACCATCGGCAGGCCGATGATCCTGTAGCCCGCCGCGCGGACCTTCTCCATCTCCATCTTGCCTTCGGCGCCCACGAAGAGGATTTCGGTCTCGGGGTTGACTTCCTTGAGCTTGTTCGCGATCGAGATGGCCGGGAAGATGTGCCCTCCCGTGCCGCCGCCGCTGATGATAACGCGTAATTTCTTATAGGTCATAGCTTTCGTCGCTAAGGTCTTTTTCAATCTGTCCGGATTCGAAGGCGTCCAGGTCGCCCAGGCGGTCCTCCACCGTGGCCGTTTCGTGCATCTCCACGAGCGGCGCCGCGGCGCGCGTCTCGCGCTCGATCCGCCGCGTGGCGATGCGGCTGAACGACAGGATGATGCCGAAGGCGACGCTGAAGCACAGGAAGGCGCTGGTGCCGTGGCTGATGAGCGGGAGGGTCTGGCCGGTCATCGGGCCGATGTCGGCGTTGACGAACATATGCAGGAAGGCCTGCCCGGTGATGAGCAGGCACAGGCCCGCCACCGTCAGCTTGGCATAGTGGTCATTGCCGCAGTTGCGCGCGATGATGGATCCGCGCGCGAGCAGGGATACATAGAGGAAGATCACGAAGATGCCGCCCACCAGGCCGTATTCTTCGATGATGAAGCTGTACATATAGTCCTCGGAAATGTCGGGGACCACGTAGCGCTGGGTGCTCTGGCCGGGACCCTTGCCCAGCAGGCCGCCCTGCTTGACGGCGATCTTGGCGCTGTAGGGCTGGCGGATGGCGTCGATGGCCTCCTGCCAGGCCAGCGTCCCGCGGGGCGCCTCCACGGCCTTCTTCTCCCAGTCCTCGTCCTCGAAGATGCGGGAGATGCCGGTGCCGATGCGATCGAACCAGGGGTGGCCGGTGTTCTTCGTGGCGCTGTACAGGCCGAAGATGATGGCGATGGCGGCGACGCCGGCGGCGCCGAGGATGAGCATATCCTTGAAGTTGCCGCCGCCCAGCAGGATCATCACGTACATCAGCAGTCCGATGATGAGCGCGCTGGAGTTGGAACCCGGGATGATCATCACGAAGATAATCAGGAACGGGGCGTACAGGTAGATGATCTTCTTCCAGATCAGCTTTTCGGGGCCCTTCAGCTTGCCCCGCTTCAGGGCGTCCATCGCCCAGGCGAGGTAGAGCACCATCGCCACCTTCACCACCTCGAACACGTGCACCTGGAAGCCCGCGAAGGAGAGGATGCGCCAGGCGTTGTTGATGTTGAGGGCCTTGACGAAGGGCAGCTGGACGTGTGCGTCCAGCAGGGCCAGCAGGGTCAGCGACAGCAGGAATCCCCACTTGCTGCACCAGCGGAAGAAGCCGATGTTCTTGATGTTGTACAGGACGATGATGACGCCCAGGCCGGCCAGCACCACGATGAGCTGGCTCTTCATCAGGTCCAGGCGGGTCATCCCGTCCCGCAGCAGGCGGGACGAGGAGGAGAACATACAGACGATCGAGAACAGGATCAGCAGGAGGACGATGATCCACACCACCTTGTCTCCTTCGAAACTGTCCGCGAAGTTCCAGAACGTCCTTTTTTTCTCCTTCGTCGCCATATGCTTCTACAGATGCCGGACCGCCTCCTTGAACTGGCGGCCGCGGTCTTCATAATTCTTGAACAGGTCGAAACTCGCGCAGCAGGGGCTCAGCAGCACCACGTCGCCGGGGCTGGCGAAACGGGCGGAAGCCCGGACGGCCTCCTCCGCGGAGCGGGTGTCCGTGATGTTGGCGCTGCCCACGATGTCCTCGAAGGCGGCGTGTATCTTGGCATTGTCCACGCCCAGGCAGACGATGGCCTTGACCTTCTTGCGGACGAGTTCCTCCAGAACCCCGTAGTCGTTGCCCTTGTCGGTGCCGCCCACGATCCATACCACGGGCCGGGTCTGGCATTCGAGGGCATACCAGGCGGAGTCGATGTTGGTGGCCTTGGAGTCGTTGATGTACAGTACGTCGCCGATGCTCAGCACGGGCTCGAGCCGGTGCTCGATGGGGGAGAAGGTCCTGAGGCTCTTGCGGATGACTTCGTCGCTGATGCCCGTGGCCTTGGCGGCCAGCGCGGCGGCCATCGAGTTGTAGATATTGTGTTTCCCGCCCAGGGCGAGTTCCTTCAGGTAGATTTCAGTTTCGTCATCCTCGTAGCGGACGATGATGCGGTCGTCGCGCAGGAAGGCGCCCTGGGCCACTTCCTTCTCCTGCGTGAAGGGCAGCATCTTGGCCTTGACGACGATCTGGCCCAGTTGCTCGATGGTGATGGCGTCGTCGGAGTCGAAGATGAAGCAGTCCTCGGGCCGCAGGTTCCTGGCGATGCGGAACTTCGCCCGGGCGTAGTTCTCGAGCTTGTGGTCGTAGCGGTCCAGATGGTCCGGGGTGATGTTGGTGATGATGGCGATGTCCGGCCGGAAGTCGTAGGCGTCGTCCAGCTGGAAGCTGCTGATTTCCAATACGTAATAGTCGTGCTTCTCGGTTGCCACCTGCAAGGCGTAGCTCTTGCCGATGTTGCCGCCCAGGCCGGCGTCCAGCCCGGCCTCGCACAGCAGGTAGTGGATCAGCGAGGTGGTCGTGGTCTTGCCGTTGGATCCGGTGATGCATATCTTTTTGGCGCTGTCGTAACGCGCCGCGAATTCGATTTCGGAGACGATGTGCGTGCCCTGGCCGCGCAGGGCCTTCACCATCGGGGCGGTGTCGGGGATGCCCGGGCTCTTCACCACCTCGTCGGCGTTCAGCACGAGTTCCGGGGTGTGCCCGCCCTGCTCGAAGGGGATGTCCCACTTGCGCAGGGTGTCGAGGTACTCTTCCTTGATCCGTCCGTTGTCGGACAGGAAGACCTCGAAGCCTTTGACCTTCGCGAGCACGGCGGCTCCCACGCCGCTCTCCGCTCCTCCCAATACTACGATTCTTGCCATTCTTTCTTTTCCTTATCTGATCTTGAGTAATGCCAAAGTGCTGACCGCCAGGATGATGCCTACGATCCAGAAGCGCGTGACGATGCGCGGCTCCGGAATGCCTTTCTTCTGGTAGTGGTGGTGGAGCGGCGCCATCAGGAACACGCGCCGGCCCTCGCCGTATTTGATGCGCGTGTACTTGAAGTACCTGCGCTGGATGATCACCGACAGGCTCTCCATCAGGAAGATGCCGCACAGGATGGGCAGCAGCAGTTCCTTGCGGATGAGCACGGCGCTCACGCCGATGACCCCGCCGATGGTCAGGCTGCCCGTATCGCCCATAAACACCTGGGCGGGGAAGCAGTTGTACCACAGGAAGCCCAGCAGCGCCCCCGCGAAGGCGGCCATATAGATGGCCACTTCGCCCGCGCCCGGGATATACATTATGTTGAGGTACTTCGCGTCCAGGACGTCGCCGCTCAGCCAGGCGATCACGCCCAGGGCCACGCCCACGATAGCTGAGGTGCCCGCCGCGAGACCATCCATACCGTCGGTGAGGTTGGTGCCGTTGGAGCAGGCCAGGATCACGAGGATGATCATTATCATATAGATGCCCCAGGAGCAGTAGACGCCCAGCTGCCCGCGGAACGGGGACAGCCAGGAATAGTCGAACTCGTGGGCCTTCACGAAGGGGATGGTGGTCACGAGCCTGTCTGTGGGGATGGAAGGGCTGATGCATACGGTGAGGGCGATGACCAGGCCCAGGCCGAACTGGAGCACCAGCTTGCCGCGTTCGCTCATCCCTTCCTTCTTGTGCTTGAACACCTTGATATAATCGTCGGTGAAGCCGATGGCCCCGCACCATACGGTGGTGATGATGAGCAGGAGCGTGTAGATGCTGTCCAGGCGGCACACCAGCAGGGCGGAACCCAGCACGGCGGCGATGATGATCAAGCCGCCCATCGTGGGCGTGCCCTTCTTCTGCATCTGCCCTTCGAGGCCGAGGTCGCGGATCTCCTCGCCGATCTGGTGGCGCTGCAGCACGCGGATGATGCGCTTCCCGGCGAAGAAGGCGATGAGCATACTGATGACGGCCGCGAGCATCGCGCGGAAGGAGAGGTAGTTGAAGAGGCCTGCGCCGGGAAAGTCCAGGCCCGCGCCTGTGAGCCAGTCTACGAGGTGGTTCAGCATTGTTCCAGGTTATTGAAGGTTTCCAGTACGATTTCACGTTCGTCGAAATGCGCCTTGACGCTTCCGAGGATCTGGTAGGTTTCGTGGCCCTTGCCCGCCAGCAGGATGGTGGCGCCCTTCGGGGCCAGCAGGATGGCGGTGCGGATGGCCTCCCGGCGGTCGGCGATGCAGACGGTCCGGGCCAGTGCGGCGGCGTCCAGGCCGCCCTTGATGTCTTCGATGATGTCTTCCGTGCGCTCGCTGCGGCTGTTGTCGGAGGTGATGAAGATGCGGTCGGCCAGGCGGCCGGCCACGGCGCCCATCTCCGGGCGCTTGGTCTTGTCGCGGTCGCCTCCGCAGCCGAAAAGGCAGATCAGCTGCCGGTCGGGAGCGACCTCGCGCAGGGTCTTCAGCACGTTCTCCAATGCATCGGGCGTGTGGGCGTAGTCGATGACCACGCAGAGGTCCTTCGGACCGCGGAGCGTCTCCAGGCGGCCTTTCGTGGACTCCAGGCGGGACAGGGCCAGCAGCGCCTCGTCGGCCGGGGTGCCCAGCACCAGGGCGGTCACGTACACGGCCAGCAGATTGTAGGCGTTGTGCGCGCCGATGAGGCGCGTCCACACTTCTCGGCCGTCGATTTTCAGGAGCATCCCTTCCGGGCTCTGCTCGAGGATGCGGGCGGTGTGGTCCGCGGCGCCGCGGCAGGCGTAGCCCACCACGCGGGCGCGGGTGTTCTGGACCATCACCTCGCCGTGCCGGTCGTCCAGGTTGATGATGGCGACGGCGCTGGCGGGAAGGCGGTCGAAGAAGAGTTTCTTGCAGCGGAGGTATTCGGCGAAAGTGCCGTGGTAGTCGAGGTGGTCGTGGGTGAGGTTCGAGAAGATGGCCGCCCGGAACTCCAGGCCGGCGATCCGCTGCTGCTCCACGCCGATGGAGCTGACCTCCATAAAGCAGTACTCGCAGCCGGCTTCCACCATCTCGGCGAGCAGCGCGTTGAGGGTCACGGGATCGGAGGTGGTGTTGGCCGTCTCGCTGCGGCGGTCGCCCACGAAATTGGCGATGGTGGACAGCAGGCCGCATTCGTAGCCCAGGCTGCGGAACATATTGTACAGCAGGGTCACGGTGGTGGTCTTGCCGTTCGTGCCGGTGATGCCTACGAGCTGCAGCTTGCCGCTCGGGTGGCCGTACCAGGCGTCGGCGGCCATCGCCACCGCCTTCCGGCTGTCCTTGACGATTACTATGGTGACGGACTGCCCGGCCCCGGCCGACGGAGTCTTCCAGACGGGCGGCCGGAAATTATTTTTCGTGCAGTAGCTCGAAAAACCAATTTCCGCTCCGCCTTCCGTCGCCGGGGCGTCTTCGAATGCCTCATAAACGACGGCGGCGGCACCGTTCTCTATCGCTTTATCGATGTACGCGCGGCCGTCGTTGCCGCAGCCGTTCACGGCCACGAACAGGTCGCCCGGCTTCACGCGGCGGGAGTCGTTGGTGAGTCCGCCGATCTCCGGATCCGGATTCCCCAGGATGGAAACGACGTCGCAGTCCCGTATGATTTCACTCAGTTTCATTTCTCGGCAAGCTGTTGTTTTTCAGGTTGTGGTTTTGCCAGTTCCGGCCGGAAGGCGGGGTCTATGTTATACAGTTGGTCCACCAGGGTGCGGATGGCCTTCGCGGGGATGCCGCCACCCTGGAAACTCCTTCCGGTAGGCTTGGAGTACACCGTGCAGATGACGCTGTAGCGCGGGGCGTCGGCCGGGAAGAAGCCCACGAAGGTGCCCTGGTACTTGCGCCGTCCCATCGCATCGGAATACTGTCCGTTCTCGTAGGTGCCGAAGGAAGTGCCGGTCTTGCCGGCCACGTCGCACTTGGCGCCCTTGAGCCGCTTGGCGGTGCCTTCTTCGGTCACGGCCTTGAGCGCGCGGGTGATGGTATCGGCGACCGCCTTCGAGCAGACGGCCGCATTGAGCACGGCCGGTCCGCGCCGCTCGGTCACTACGCCGTACTGTTCGATGTCTTCCACCAGGTAGGGCTTCATCATCCGACCTTTGTTGGCGATGGCGTTGTAGAAGGTGAGGATGTGCAGCGGCGTCTCCCCGGTGCTGTAGCCGAAGCCGATGGAACCGAGGTCGGTGTCGGTCCAGTAGCGGGTGGCGGGGCTGGGGATGGTGGGCGTCTGCAGGCCGTCCAGGTCGAAGTCGAAGGCCTCGCCGAGCTTGTAGTTGTAGATGTTCTGCAGGAACTTCTCGGTCTTCTCGAGTCCCTTGCCTTTGCCCTTGCTCTTGTCGATGCCGTAGTTCTGCACCGCGAGGGTGGCGAACACGTAGTTGGACGAGATCTTGAAGCCGTCCAGCACCGAAATACGGTTGGTGCCGTGCTGGCGGACGTAATCCGGGATATGGGAATCGTTGATGGTCGTACCCACCACGTGGCCGTTGGTCGCGGGGAGCGTCTCCTCGAGGCTCTGGATGTATCCGTCGTTGAGCACGGACATCAGGGTGACGGTCTTGAACACCGAGCCCGGCTCGCCCTTGCGGCCGATGGCCAGGTTCTGGATCTCCTCGAAGGGGCCGTTGCCGTCCTCGCGCACGAGGTTCACCATCGCGCGGATGGCGCCGGTGTTCACCTCCATCAGCACGAGGCAGGCGCCTTCCAGGTCGGGCTCCTCGACGATCTGCTCGCGGAGCGCCTTGTCGGCGATGTCCTGGTAGTCGATGTTCAGGGTGATGCGCAGGTCCTTGCCGTCCTCGGCCTTGACGAAGGTGCTGTCGGTGTTGCGCACGCGGCCGTAGTCGGTCACGCGCATCCATTCGCGGCCTTCCTGGCCGTGCAGCACGTAGTCGAACTTGCCTTCCAGGCCGATGTGGGTGTTGGTCACGGGCGACTTGTTGCCGCGCACGAAGCCGATGGTGCGGCGGGCCAGCTTGCCGTAGGGATACTGGCGGATGTTCTCCTGTTCCACGACCATCCCGCTGCGGTAACGGCCTTCGCGGAAGAGCGGCAGTTCGATGATGCGGTTGTAGGCGTTGCGGTCCACCGGGCGGCCGATGCGGACGTATTTCTTGCCGGCCGCGCGGCTGTCCCGGATGAGTTTGTAGTACTGCTCGGCGTTCCTTTCCGGGAATTCCTTCGCAAGCCCCTCGGAAAGTTCGCGGGCCTTGCCCAGCCAGGCCTGTTCCTGCTCGGGGGTGTTGGTGTCCTTGAGCACGGTGCAGTCCATATAGAACTGGTAGGTGGGGCAGGAGATGGCGAGCAGGCGCCCCTCGGCGTCGAGGATGTTGCCGCGGGCAGGTTCGATGACTGTGACCGTGTTGGACGGGGTGAGGGCCGACTCGATCTTGGGGTCCGGCCGGAAGAAGAGCTGGATGCCCACCAGACGCAGGATGAGCAGCAGCGATGCGATCAGCAGCGCCACGTACATCAGATACAGGATCAGACCGATCCTGTCCCGCTTCCTGGGTTTGGGTGCAGTTGCCGTTTCGCTCATCTCTTTACTACGGTTGCAGGCTTTTCGGCCTCTTTGACTTTCGATCCCATCTCGCCGAGCATCTGCTCCACGCTGGAGCGGCGGCTCAGTCCCACCACCTCGAAGACCTTCTGGGAATGGACGATCTCGAGTTCCTTCAGCACCGCCTTGTTTTTTTCAACCTTGCTCATCGTGGTCTCGATCATCAGGCTCATCCAGATGATGAGTCCGAAGAGCAGGAAGGTGTAGGCGATGTGGATGAAGTAGCGCCCGATGTTGAGGCGGAGCAGGAACTCACCCTTGAGAATGGCCACGAAGCTGTTCTTGAAGAACACGCCGATATCCGCTAATTTCCAGGTCTTCATATCTTCTCGGCGATTCTGAGTTTGGCGCTGCGGGCGCGGGTGTTGACAGCGATTTCGGCCTCGTCCGGGAGGATGGGCTTGCGGTTCACGGCGTTCAGCGGGGCGCAGAGGCGGCCGTAGGCGTCTTTCTCCTCGATACCGCGGACATTGCCGCAGCGGATGAAGTTCTTGACCATCCGGTCCTCGAGGGAATGGTAGGTGATGACGGCCAGGCGGCCGCCGGACTTGAGGGATACGGCTGCGCCGGAGAGGAATTTCTCCAGCGCGCGCATCTCCGAGTTGACCTCGATGCGCAGGGCCTGGTAGACCTTGGCGAGGTACTTATGTTGAGCGAATGAAGGCAGGGCCGCCGCGATGGCACGGTCGAGGTCGTCCGTGGTGAGGATCGGCGCAGCGGTGCGGGCGGTCACAACAAGCTGTGCCACCCGGCGGGCGTTGTCGAGCTCGCCGTAGAGCCGGAAAATGTTTTCCAATTCTTCTTGCGTATAAGAATTGACTATGTCGGCCGCGGTCTTACCGCCCTGCACGTTCATCCGCATATCGAGCGGAGCGTCGAAGCGGAAGGAGAAACCCCTGTCCGCCGTGTCGAACTGGTGGGAACTCACGCCCAGGTCGGCGAGAATCCCGTCCAGACCCGCCTCCGTATGGAGGAGGGTGTAGTTATGTATGAAACGGAAATTGTTGTGTATAAGAATGAGCCGGGAATCCTCCGGGGCCTGTGCGAGGGCGTCAGCGTCGCGGTCGAACGCCATCAGGCGGCCTTTCGGGGAAAGACGGGAGAGGATTTCGCGGCTGTGTCCGCCGCCCCCGAAGGTGGCGTCGGCGTAGCAGCCGTCCGGGTTCAGCACCAGGGCGTCGACGCTGGGGTTCAGGAGTACGGGAACGTGATACTCAGACATTGCTTGCGGGCCCCTGCTTTTTCGAGAGGCTTTCCGCAATGGCAATGAATTCTTCGTTCGGAAGTCTGGAGGCCTCGAACCGTTCCCGGGCCCAGATCTCGATCTTGAAATCATTGCCGGAGAAAACCACTTCCTTGTTCACGCCGATGGAATCGAGGAGTTTGCGGCTGACCGAGATGCGGCCGAACTTGGGGTCCGGCTCGACGATGTCCCGGTCACGCATATATTCTCTCCAGAATGTTGCGTGCTGACGGTTGAAGGTGAGGTCGAGGCTGTCTTTGACCCGTCCGGACTGGCGCTCCCATTCTTCGAAGGAGTACATCTCCAGACAGGGCTCGAAAAGGTCTTTCTTGATGACGAACCTCATATCGCTTCCGGGCGGCATCGCCCCCTTGAGCGGCGCGGGCAGAACGAGCCTGCCTTTGTCGTCCACGCGGGAGATGTATTCGCCGATGAAAGTGACCATCAATCAATTCTTATACGCAATGGACAAAGATAGTAAAAGTTTTCCATTTTCTTCCAATCTTTTACATTTTTTTCCACAACTTTTCCGTTGACCCTGTATTACGGCCGTTGGGCGAGCATTATTCGCTCGCCCAACGGCACCACACCGGCCATTTCCGGCGGAAAGGAAAGTACAATCTAATCGGTAGGGAGGAGCGTGGTCTGCACCGGGTCGGAGAGGAGGACGTCCTCGAGTTCCTTGGTGCTCCAGCGGACGGGTTCGCGGGTGAACTCCGGAACGTTGTAGGATTTGAACAGGCGGTGGTTTCGGCCGGGGTCGCGCTGGGGAAGCAGGAAGGGCTTGGAGGTCCGGCCGTCGGGGCCGAGATGGGTGAAATACAGACGGGTGTAGGAGCCGTCGTCGCGGCGGGAGGTGAAGACGATCCAGCGGGAATTGGAAGACCAGGCCTTGAAACTCTCCGCCCTGCTGGAGTTCACTTCATCCAGGGGCCGGGTATGCCCCGTGGACAGGTCGGTGAGGTAGAGGTCGCCGGACTCGTGCCAGATGTGGAAGGAGCCGTAGGTGCCGACTCCGCTCAGCAGGAAACGCCCGTCGGGCGAAGGCCGCGGCGTGACGGCGCTGAGGCTGTCGGAGACGGCGTCAAAGACCAGCCGGGGTTCGCCGAAGCGGCGTGTAACGGGGTCGAAGCCGACGGAGTAGATGTTGTAGCGGATGCGGTCCGTCAGCAGAAGCGGATTGGTCGAGGCGTTCGCACCCCAGTCCGGCAGCCAGGAAGATGCATAGTAAAGCGTTTCCCCGTCCGCGGACCAGTAGGGGAAGGTCTCGTACGCCAGGGAATCGTGCACGATGTAGCTGACCTCGTCCTTTTCGACATCGTACAGGACCAGGTCCGACGCCGAATCGTACACTTCGAGTCTCTGCCGGTCCGTGCGGAAGAAGACCTGGGCGGTCTTGTTGACCGAATAGGCGATCAGCGGCTCCGTCGGATGCCAGGACGGATAGACGGCGTTGGAGATCAGGTCCCCGGTCATAAAGGCGACCTTCTTCCCCCGGTCTCCCGTGACGACGACGGTCCCTGCCGCCGCCTGCCGGGCGTGGAACTGGAAATTCTGCGTGCCGTAGTTCTGGAAGGAGTGGCAGTTGATGCACTGCTGGTCCACCCGGCCGTTGATGAGCTGGTTGTTGTAGAGGTCCCGTTCGCGGAAGGAGGTGAGGTCACGCTGGCAGAGAACCAGGCTTCCGTAACTGGAATAGCCGGGCTCGATGAGCCGGTAGGTCACGTAAGGGTCTATTTCATCGGAAGATACCTCCATCTTGAAATCCGGAAGGCGGAGCCACTTCCCGGCGCGCCGTACGTACACGGCTCCCTGGATGGCACTGCCCCGGGCGCCGGCGGTCAGGCGCCGCCAGTCCTTCTCCGGGATGCGGATTTCCGGCCCCCGGAGGACGAGTTTCCCCTCCGGGCCGGACAGCACGGCCACGCAGACGTCGGCGGGATTGAGGACGTTGAAATTCAACGGTGCGATGTTGCCCGGAATGACGATGTCCGTATAATCCGGATAAATAACGGGCGCCTCCGGTTCCGGCGATGCGTCCTGCCAGCCGCCCGGCGTACAGGCGGCCTGGACCAGCAGCGCCGGCAAGAGAAACCAAAGCCAGTATCGTCTCATCGGTTCGTATTGACGTCCACGAATAAATAATAATACCAATAGGTTCCGCCGTAATGCGCGGAAAACCATTCTTTAGTCTTCTCCGAGTCGAAATCCCGGGTGTTGTTCGCGGCGGTGCTGAACTGGGAGAAACGCTTGAGGACGGAGCCGTTTTTCGCCAGCACGCGTGTCAGCTCCCGCATCAGGTCGATATCGCCCGCTTCGCTGGCGAAGAGCGCCACCCCTTCCGCCACGGCGGTGCCGACGGGGGCGTCCGGATTGCGGTCGAGGCGGTCGAAGAAGCAGCTCAGTGCCATATCCGCGTCCTTCTGGATCAGGAAGAAAGCTTCCTGCCATTCGAATACGGATTCATTGACATAGTCGGGATCCGCAAAATGGACATACAGCATCTCCTGCAACGGGGCGGCGGCCTCGAGATCCGTCCAGGAAGGTTGGAGCAGGGGGCGCAGAAGCCGGTATTCCGGGTCGGCATCCATCAAGGAAGGATTCTCCAGGAAGGCACGGTACCTGCGTACCCATTTACCCTCGAACCAGTTGGCGTCCACCGCGTCCAGATACTTCCGGGCCAGTTCGTATTCCCCGCTGACCAGCGCCGTCTTCGCCTGGTATTTGAAGAAATGGATATTCTTGCAGAAGGTGGAGGAATACTCCATCGACAGGCGGTCGCAGGGATTGATCATCCCGCAGTAATACAGCACCGGCGCGGCGCAGATGTAGGAAATCGGGAAAGGAGCCCGCGTGTGCAGCGGCTCGTCGCCGTCCGGATACTGGAACAGTTTTTCCGTCAGGGTGCCCTTTTCGAAAAGGGCGATGTTCCGGTACAGGACGTGGATGCGGTTGGGATTCCGTTCCTTTTCCGCCAGTTTCAGGACCTTGTCCCAGTCCTGCTGCGAGACGGCCCGCTCCATCCCGAGGACCGTATGGAAGCCGCGGTCCCAGTTGGAAGCTCCGACGACGGCCAGCAGCGCCGCCGCGACGAGCGCCGGCACGGTGATGCGGCCGGCTTTCCTGAGGAAGCAGAGCGCGACTATCGCCAGGAAAGCCAGGATCAGGGGGACCAGGCAGATGAAGTTGTCGTTGAACTCAAGATACGGGAGCGCCGCGAAATACACGTAGCTCCGGTGGATTCTCGGGTAGATTCCGGGCAGTTCCCCGCATAGCCACGGGACGGCCGCGCCCAGCAGGAGCGCCACGGCCAGGTCCGCGAAGCCCCGTTTCCCTTCCTGAAGGGAGAGCAGCGCCATCAGTACGCCGGCGAGCAGCGCGAAGGCGCCGAACAGCGGATAGCCGACCAGCACGGCCGCCGCCACGAACAGCGGACCGGTGCGCTTTCCCAGGAACCAAGTCCGGTACATCAGGACCAGGGCCGCTGCGACGCAGAAGCCCAGCACCTGCGAATACAGGAGTCCGTAGGTCCGGAAGAGATAGATGGAATAGTCGAGCCGCGTAATGAACAGCAGCAGGAACAGGGCGGGGAGGACGGCGAGCCAGGCGGTCCGGTCTTTCAGTGCGAAGGCCTTCCCTGTCAGGAAAACGAGCAGGCACAGGCAGAGGGCGAACAGCGCAGCTCCGAGCACCGGGAAATGGCAGAACTGCGTCAGGAAGGCGCCGGCGAGGGCCAGGACGCCTCCGGGCTGTTCAAAGAAAGAAAGCAGATATTCCCCCTTCGGGCTGAAGAGGGAATACTGTCCCAGATGATACAGAAGTCCTGTCTTGAAGAAGACCAGGAACAGGAATCCGAACAATCCCGTCAGGAGGATATGCCTGCAAGACTTCATCATTCCACGGGCGTGAGGCGGTAGGCCACGACGTCGTGGGAGTTGACGGTCACCGTGAGGGGGTTAGAAACGAGCCGGCCTCTCGCGCGGCCTTTCCCTTTAACCCGGGTGAGGACGGGTTTCGCCTCCGGATGCCAGATGTCCTTTGCGGAATAGGTAGTGGAGGAGAAAGCGGTCTTGCGCTTGCTCAGGGAATCGTTCACCTCGAGATCCTCCCAGTCGAGGGTGAGGGTGACGTCCTCCGGGGAGGTGTTCATCACGCAGAAGGCCCAGGCTCCGTCCACCAGCGGCTTGAACCAGTACTGGAGGCCGTCCTTGTTCTTCGTGCGCAGGCCCTGGACACCGAGGGGGTCCTGGTCCACGGCGATCATCTCCTTGTTCTTGATGATGGCGAGCGTCTCCGGGGTGATCTTCGTCAGGTCGTTGCCGAGGATGAGCGGGGCGGCCATCATACACCAGATGGTGAAATGGGCGCGGTCTTCGCTGTCCGTCATATCGTAGTAGACGCCGTCCACCGTGGAGCTGTTTCCAACCTCCAGCATATCCGGGTCGTTCCAGTGGCCGGGGCCGGCGTACTGGCGCAGCGGTTCGTTCCTGTCGATGATCTCCAGCACGCTCTGCGGTTTCCATTTGCGGCGTCCGTTTTCGTCGTAGGTGGTCTCCACGGGCAGGAACGCGGGACCGATGTCGCCCGTTGTCCGCCAGGAGTGACCTACATCCTGCGCCCATTCCCAGGGCTTGTTGGAGCCCCATTCGCAGATGCTGAAGAAGATGGGCCGTCCGGCCCGTCCCAGGGCGTTCCGCATCAGGGTATAGGCGCCTTTCGGGTTGACGTCGTTGGTGAAACACCAGTCGTACTTCAGGTAGTCCACGCCCCAGTGCGCATAGGTGATCGCATCCTGGTATTCGTGGCCGAGGCTGCCTGTGTAGCAGGCGCAGGTGAAGTTGCCGGCGTCGCTGTAGATGCCCAGTTTCAGGCCCCGGGCGTGCAGGTAGTCCGCAAGCGCCTTCATCCCGGAGGGGAACTTCACGGGATCTTCGTGGACGAATCCGTTCTCGTCCCGCTCGCCGTGCCAGCCGTCATCCAGGTTCAGGTATACGTAGCCCGCATCCACGAGGCCGAGGTTCACCATCGCATCGGCGGTGGCCTTGATCAAGTCCTCGTCGATTTCGGTCATAAAGCAGTTCCAGGAGCTCCAGCCCATCTGGGGCGTGTCGGCGACGCCTTCCCACTTCGGGAAGTTCGCATTAGGCCGGGGCCGCTGCTGGGCCGTCGCCTGTCCCGCAAACAGGAAGGCGGCCGCGAAGAGAAGGAAAAGAGTCTTTTTCATCGGTTGTTCCTGCCAGGGTTCCACTGCGCCTCGCCGTCCAGCGGGAGGTTGGAGAAAACGGGGGTGGCCACGGCCGCGGCGTCATAGCCGTCGGGATAGCCGAACACGGTGAAGTCGATGATTCCCAGCGGGTTGTCCTTGGGCCAGTCCGTAACGGTCAGGCGGACGAAGCGGCAGTTGACCGGGGCGAAATCGTCGTAGAGGGTGTCCTTCGAGACATTGTTGCCGGTCTTGTCCAGAACGGTGACATACTTCTCGCCGTCCTGGGAGACCTCGAGCTTGTATCTGTAGACGGGCAGGACCGTCGGGCCGCCGAAACGGCGCCGTCCTCCTGTAAACATCACCCGCATCGCATCCACGGTGAAGTGCTGCACGACGTCGAAACGCGTGGCGGGGGAGAGCTCGACGGTGATGGACGGCTGCGCGTCGTCCTCGGCCGGCATCCAGACGGTGCCGCTGTAGTTGTCCACCGCGAAAGCTGCGGGGAAACCGTTCTGCTGCGAGGAGAACTTGGACAGCGCGTTCATCGCGTTGATCTTGTTGATGGTGACGGGGATGGACGCGGGGACGCCCTTCTTCGCCTCGACGCCGGGGGCCGGCTGGGGCGTGTCGGTGACCGTGCAGTACATCAGGCCGTCGGCGTCGAACTCGACCTTGTCCATACCGATGCGGCGCCCTCCCGGAGGATTGGACAGCACGATGGTGTAGAACTGCCACCATTCGTCCTTGTCCTTGACCTTCACGATGGAGCCGTGGGCCGTGCCGGTCACGAGACCCTCCGTCTTGCGGAGCAGCGGGTTGTTCGGGGCGTAGGTGTAGGGCCCGAGCGGGGAGGTCGCGGTGTAGTACCCTTCCGCGTAAGTCTTCCACTGGGTGCCGGAGGCGGAATACTCAAGGTAGTAGATGCCGTTCCGCTTGATGACCCACGGCCCCTCGATCCAGGCCACGCCGGGATACTCGTTCATCTCGCCGTAACGCTCCCACGCGTGCATCGGGTTGAACCCGAACAGGTGGGTGGGCTTCTCGGCGAAGCGCGTCATATCGTTCGGATCCAGCTTGACACCATAGATGCCGCTGATGCCGCGGCCGGGCCAGAACAGGTACGGCTGGTTGTCGTCGTCCACGAAGATCTTCGTGTCAAACCCTCCGTTCCATCCATCCTCGATCGGGCCGGTGTCCTTGAACAGGCCGAGGTCGGTGTAAGGGCCGAGCGGATTGTCGGCGACGAATACGTGGTCGCTGTTGCCGGTCAGGTAGAACTTGCCGTTGTACTTGACCAGGTCGGGGGCTACGGGAATATGCTCCACGGCGTGGAACTCCCAGTTCAGCAGGTCGTCGGAAACCCATATGCCGCCGCCGGTGCAGCACATATAGTATTTCCCTCCTTCCTCAAGGACGGTGACGTCGCCACCGGCATTGCCTCCCTGCCCGATGGGCATCGGCAGGGGATTACAATAACGCTGGCCCTGAGCGGAAGCGCAATACGCCACGGTCAGGGCCAGAGTCAGGATGGATCTGAGTCTCATATATGGGGGCTATTGAATCAGCGCGACGATCTCGCCCTTGGCGACTTTCTTGCCTTGGGGAGCCATAATGGCTACGACCTGGCCGTCCACGGCGGGGAGAAGCTCCTCCATACCGTACCAGGCCTGCACGTAGCCGCAAGGTTTGCCGGCCGCGACCTTCGTGCCCACCGCAGGTGCGGTGGAAGGACCGTCCACGTCCACCTGCCAGAGCATCTGGCCGGCGACGGGCGCCTGTACGGGCGTGGCCTTGGGATATTTGGCCAGCAGGGCGTTCAGGTCGAACTCGGGCATCTCCACGACGGCACGCTTGACCACGATGGGGGCGCCCGCTTTCTCGCGGAAGGCTTCCAGGTCCTTGTTGAAGCGCTCCTTGGCGATGCCGCTGCGGTAGTCGAGGTACTGGCGCTCGAACATCGCCAGATTGAAGAGTTCTTCGTCGTCCTCGCCGAATTCCCAGCCTTTCTCCTTCATCATCTGGCGATACTTCGGGAGTTCGTCGGGATACATATCCTGCGGGTTGCCGGTGTAGAACTCCATCCCCTTCTCCTTGGCGATCTCCACGATCTCCGGGGCAAGTTCACCGGGGAGTTTGCCCATCTTGCCGAGGATCATTCCCCAGGTGTCCTTGTCGATGGTGGAGAAGCGCGGCTTGTTCTGCGCCATTGCGAGCAGGTTCATCAAGGCCGTGTTCTTCACGTACTGGCTGAACGGGGTCACGAGGGGCGGATAGCCCAGGCGAGGCCACACGTACTCCACTTCGTTGAACAGCTGGACCATCAGCGAGTCGAGGCTGCTCTCCGGCTTGCCGTTGGCGCGCTCGGAGGCGTTGATCGCGGCCTTGAATCCGGTCAGGTCCGCCATCATCGAGCCCATCATACCGCCCGGCAGGCCGCAGCCTACGAGCAGCGAGGTCATCTGGGAGTTGGTGGGGTTGATCCAGTAGCCGAGGAAGTCGTCGATGAATTCCTGGGTGAGGCGGCGCACTTCCATATAGGCGTCCATATTGATGTCCTTCACCAGGAAGCCGTCGGCCTTCATCATCTGCTGGACGGTGATCACGTCCGGGTGGACCTTGCCCCAGGCGAGGGGCTCCACGGCCACGTCGAGGTAATCGGCGCCGGCGCGGGCGACCTCCAGCATCGAAGCGGGGGAGAAGCCCGGGCCGCTGTGGCCGTGATACTGGACCTTGATGTGCGGGTGGTTCTTCTTGATGCCCGCCACCAGCTGGCCGAGTTCCGTGGGGCGGCCGACGCCCGCCATATCCTTGAGGCAGATCTCGTCGGTGCCGTACTCCACAAGTTTCTCCACGAGCTTGAGGTAGTAGTCCACCGTGTGCACGGGGGAGTGCGTGATGGATAGGGCCGCCTGGGAAATCATACCGGCCTTCTTGGCATATTCGACGGACAGCTTGAGGTTGCGGTGGTCGTTCAGGCCGCAGAAGGAACGGGCGATGTCGGTGCCTTGTTTCTTCTTGACCTTGAACATCAGTTCGCGCACGTCCGCGGGAACGGGGAACATACGGATGCCGTTGAGGCCGCGCTCCAGCATATGCGTCTGGATGCCCGCCTTGCGCAGCGGCGCCGTCCATTGACGCACGGAAGTGTTGGGGTTCTCGCCATAGAGGAGATTCACCTGCTCGAAGGCGCCGCCGTTGGTTTCCACGCGGTCGAAACAACCCATATCCACAATGGCCGGAGCGACCCGGACCAACTGGTCAACCCGCGGCTGATACTTGCCGGAGGACTGCCACATATCCCTGTAAACGAGGGAAAACTTTATTTCTTTTGCCATAGATTGGTTAAATAATCGAATTCTTACAAAGATAGTGATTTTTCTTGGTTTCCCGTTTGCAAGGAAAAAAAATTATCGTACCTTTGCAGTCCCTTCTGAATATGGTGCGATTAGTTCAGTTGGTAGAGCACCAGATTGTGGTTCTGGGTGTCGTGGGTTCGAGCCCCACATCGCACCCCCAAGCAAACGGCCTCCCTCATCGGGAGGCTTTTTTGCTTGGGGGCGCGAGCGCTTCCGATCCCCCCTGCACCCCCCAGGGGGACGGGGGAAAGGATTCCCCCGCACGCCTTGCGGCGTCCCCCTTCGGTCGGCCCTGCGGGCCTCCGAAATGCGGTTTTATCCTCCGGTGCTGCTGGGGGCACGAAGATTGGACCCCCAACAGCGTTTGGAGGTTTTTTTGCTGTTAGGGGTACAGCCGTTGGACCCTCAGCATCACCCTGGCACCTCAGTCGGGCGTGCGACCGGTAACGGGGACACTTATACGAAAAAAAACGCCGGGTCTCGGCGTTTTTTGCAAAAATCTCCGGTTAATTATCTGACCAGTTTCTTCGCCTGGCGGAGCAGGGCCTTGGATGGGACGGGGTCGCCCTTGAAGGACTTGAGGTACCAGCGGACGGTCCAGTTGAGTTCTTCACCGGGCTGCAAGGTGGTGTAGGCTCCCTGGTTCTCGATTTCCATAAAGGTCTTGCCGGTGTTCACATAGGCCTGGATCTCCGCCTCGGCGGGAGCGGCTTCACCGTCTTTAAGGTCCTGGAACTTCTTGACGAAGAGCAGCCCGTTGTCGGCGAAGGCGAGCCAGCCCTTGCCGTTGGCGTTGACCTTGCGGTTCTCGCGGGCCTCGTCCAGCACGTACCAGGCGGCGCCTTTCTCATAGACGAAGGGCAGGCCGGTCATATTGTTCGCCGGTGTGGCTTCCTTGGCCAGGAAGAAGAGCACGCCGCCGTTGGGCACGCGGGAAATCTCCCACGGAGCCACCTGGCGAACCTCGCCGGATTCGTTGACGATGGTGTAGGTGATCACGATGGCGCCGTCCTTGGCGTCGACGTTGAAGACCTTGCGGACGCTGTAGCCGAAACGGGATTTCTCGCCGGTGAGCACAAGCGCGCCGCCGCGGATTTCGGCCTGGAAGGGCTTGGTGTCATATTCCGCCACCGGGGGCCAGTTCCATTCCTTCTGCGGACTGGTCCAGAAGGTGCTGCCGAAGGAGTTCGGCATACGGCCCTGGTTGAGGACCTCGGCGTCGCCGAGCCTGAAGGAGAGGATCTTGCCGCCGTGGGCGGCGTCGACGGTCATCGTGACGTCGCCGGCGGTGATGCCGTATTTGCCGTCTTCAAGTGCCTTGATGTCTTGGGCGGAAAGCGCGATGCTTCCCAGGGTGAGGGCCGCGAGGAGCGGCAGGAGGATCTTTTTCATTGTACAATTATGTTGGTCGAACGCAAATTTAGCAAATTCATCCGGGTCAGGATGGCCCGTAGCGGTCAAATGCTTTTACGAATCAATCAATAGATGTCGTCGAGGGTGATGTTGCCCATCACCGGCACGGCGGGATCGTCCACCATCGCGTCGATGATGCGGCCGCTCCCGCCCATCACGTTCTCCTCCAGGAAGCGGATCTGCTCCGGCCAGGTGGCGATGAAATTGGCGGCCATATCGTGCGAGTGGTCCTTGAACCGGTAGATGTTGTAGACGAAGCCGCCTTTGTCGAGGATCTTGGCCAGCGCGTTGCTGCCGTACATTCCCCGGCGGCCGAAGGCGGTCTTGTCATAGGTCACGGCGCCGTCGGCGGTGCCGTGGATCAGCAGTTGCGGACAGGGGGTGATGGGATAGGCGGGCACCCCGCTGTCGCTCATAATCGCCCCGGCGAAGGACATCACGCCCGCGAAGTTGAAACCGAGCGGCAGGACGGCCGTGCGCGGTGTCCCGTTGCAGATTTCCCATTCACAGGACAGGCTGATCATCGCTCCTGCGGAGCTGCCGGCGAGGACGATGCCGGACATATCGACGCCCAGTTCCTCCGCGTGGTCGGCGAGGTAGCGGACAGCGGCGAACACGTCCTCGACGCCTACGTCGACGGCGTGCTTGGTCTTGTCGGCCGCGTCGATCAGGTGCAGCGGGTCGAAGCGCATCCGTACGCCTTTCAGCCCCAGCCGGTAGTCCACGGAGATGACGCGGAAACCATTGTCCGTGAGTTGTTTGAACCAGGGAAGACAGTACGGGTCGTTTCGCCGCCCGGTGATGAAGCCGCCGCCGAAGACGAACAGGACCGAGGGACGCTCGGGGCCGTCCAAGGCTGCAGGTTCGTATATGTCGAGGTAGAGGTCGCAGGTGTCGCGCTGCGCGAAGCGGTATGTGCCGGAAAGGGTCTGGGCGCCCGCCAGCGTGGCGGCGAGCAGGCAGACGGTGATGCAAAGGAGGCGTTTCATAAGCCCAAAGATACGGAAACTTTCGGGAAATACCCGTCCCGCAGGGCTTTCGTGACGTCCTTGCCCGTCAGTGTGCAGGTTCCTTCGAGCGGGAGGTTTGCGGAAGACGGACCGATGCGGAAGCGGTAGTCGCCGCCGGAGATGGTCCAGACGCTTCCTCCGCCGGGGGCCTCGGACCACCAGGCGAACTGGTCGGGGGACAGTTCGAACGTCACGGTGGCGGACTCTCCGGCCGCGAGACTGACGCGCCGGAATCCTTTGAGCTGCAGAGGCTTGAGCGGTTGTCCCGAGGCGGGCGAAACATACAGCTGCACCACTTCTTCGCCGTCGCGGTCGCCCGTGTTGGTCACGCGGCAGCTCACGCTGACGCTTTTGTCGGTGGTTTTCGCCGAAGGTTGTACCCGGATGTCGGAATAGCTGAACTGCGTGTAAGACAGGCCGTAGCCGAAGGGCCACGCGACCAGGCTTTCGTCCGGCAGTTCGTTGTAGCAGAACAGTTCCGTCGCCTCCGTCTTGGGATAACTGACGCACAGTTTCCCGGAAGGATTGACGCGTCCGGTGAGGATGTCGCTCACGGCCCGGCCGCCTTCCTCACCCGGATACCAGGCCTGCAGGATGGCCGCGCAGCCTTCCGCCACCGGCTCGAGCACCTGCGGATGCCCGCCGAAGACCACCAGCACCACGGGTTTCCCGGTGGCGACCAGGTCGCGGACGAAGTCCTCCTGGTCGCCCGGCAGGCGGATGCCGTTCCGGACGCGGTTCTCGCCGCAGAGGAAGACGTTCTCGCCCATCGCGGCGATGACGACGTCGCTGTCGGCCGCCAGCTTCAGGGCGGCGTCTCGGTCGGTCGGGTCGGGGGATTCGATGCGTCGCACCCGCATTCCGGCGATGCGTGCGTCTCCGCCCGCGGCGATGCGTACGTCCGCCATCGTGCTCCAGTCGCAGCCGCGTTCGTAGCCGAGTCCGGCGCTCCAATTCTCCCGGAAGGCCTCCAGGAGGGTGGGGACGCGGACGGCGGACAGGTCGGGCTCGTGCCGGTGGAAGAACAACTGCATCGAAGGGTAGGTGTAGTCTCCCAGCATACTCCAGCAGGAGTTGGCGTTGGGGCCCACGAGGGCGATTTTCTCGGTGCCCGCGAGCGGCAGGACGCCGTCGTTCTTGAGCAGCACGACGCTCCGGGCGGCGATGTCGTAGGCGAGTTGCCGGCTCTCGGGCTGGTCGATGTCCAGAGGACCTTCCGCGCAGAACACGGGATCCTTGTCAAGCAGTCCGGCGCGCGCCTTCAGCATCAGGGCGCGCTTGACGGCTTTCTCGACGGCCTCCTCGCTGATGCGGCCCTCGCGGACCAGCTCCGGGATGTAGCGGTAACTGGTGCTCCAGGCGAGTTCGAGGTCGTTGCCGGCCGTGAGCGCATCCACCGCGTACTGTTTGAGCGCCTCTTCCCTGCGGTCGCGGCCGGTCTGCACGGCGCCGTAGTCGCTCACCACGGCTCCCTGATACCTGAGGTAGCCGCGCAGGATGACGTTCAGCAGCGTGTCGCTGCACACGGCGTATTCCGAGCGGAAGCGGTCATACGAGGTCATCAGGGATTCGCTGCCCTGCGTGCGGATGACGGCCTCGTGGGGGAGTAGCACCTCTTCGTAGAGTTCCTTCCAGGGGAGGGTGTTCGCCCCGCCGTAACCGAGGAAGTGCTTCGTGGTGCCGGCCACGCCTTCCCGGAATCCCCGCTGCTGCAGGCCTTCCACGAAGGCGCAGCCCAGCGTGGCGGTGAGGAAGGCGTCCTCGCCGCAGGATTCCTCGATGCGGGGCCAGTGTGGCGTGCGGATGAGGTCCAGCATCGGCGAGAGGGCCAGCTGCTGCCCCACGGCGCGCATATCGTCTGCCGTCCGGGTGGTTTTGGCGCGGATCAGTTCCGGGTCCCAGGTGCAGGCGGCGCCGATGGCCTGCGGGTAGATGGTCGCTCCCTTCGCCGTAAGGCCGGAAAGGGCCTCTTCGTGGAAGATGGCGGGGATGCCGGCGGGCGTTTCTTTCACGAGATAGGCCTGGATATCCCGGACCATCCGGCGGATCTGGTCGGCGTCCTTGTCCTGTGAACTGGTGGGCTGGCAGATGTGTCCGACGCCATAGGGGATGACCTCGCGGCATTTCTCCCGCGACACCTCGCCGTCCACCAGCAGTTCGCCGGGATAGATTCCGTACAACTGGGCGGCCTTCTCTTCCAGGCTCAGCCGGGCATAAACCTCGTCGACCCTGCGCTGCAGGGCCCGTTCTTCAGCATTGTCGGAGCAGCCTGCGAGAATGAGCGCCGCGCCGCAGCAAAGAAATGACAGATAATGTTTCATATAGTGCACAATCATTTTTCGCCGAAGATGCACCAGCGGAGGAACGGGATGCGGTGCAGGATTCCGTACAGCAGGGGAGAGAGGGTGAAGACCGCCACAGTCAGGATAAGATAGATGGCCACCGGCGGCAGCTGGGTGTAGTTTTTCATCATATAGCCCAGGCTGGCGACCACCAGGTAATGGACGACGTAGAGGCCGAAACTGGAACGCGTCATATAGCCGGCGAACGGGCCTGTACGGTCGAACCGGGCGTTGAACCAGCCCATCATCGCGAGGCAGGCCAGCCAGCCGTACAGGCAGTTCAGCGGCGTGCCCAGATACTGCGGGGAGGTGTTGTCCTGTCCGAAGGTGGTGACGATGAGCACGACGCCGGAAATGACCGCGCAGGCCATCAGCGGAATCCAGGCGTTCTTCACTTTTTCCTGCACCTCGTCGTGCGAGAAGACGAAATAGCCCAGCAGGAACGGAATCACATAGAAGAAGGGCTTGTAGAGGTTCCAGAGGCCGTCCAGCGAGTCCGGACGGGGGTTCCGCACCAGCGTGTGCTCGCCCACCCAGAACAGCACGCCCAGCAGGATGATCCAGACGATGTTCGCCTTGCCGCACCAGGTCCAGAAACTGTCCTTCCTGTCCAATGCCCGCACGAGCAGCAGCACCAGGCTCAGCAGCCACAGCAGCTGGATGAACCAGAGCGGTCCGATGCCGCTGATGGCCATCACGGCATACTTCACCACCCCCGGCATACCGTCGAATATGCCTGTCCGGGCGGCCACGGCGGTGTTAAAATAGCCCACCATCCAGTGGAACACGAACAGGCCGATGGTCCCGGGCACCAGCAGCTTGCGCGTGCGGGCCTTGAACCACTCCTTCGCGGAATGCTTTTCCAGCGCATAGCGGGCGCTGATGCCTGCCAGCAGGAAGAGCAGGGGCATAAACCAGGGGTAGAGGATATACATCACGATATCCTGATACTGCGGATGCTGCGGGTATTCTCCGAATCCGCCGACGCCGCCGAAGACACCCTTGTTGTTGTAAAAATAGATGACGTGGTAGAACAGCACAAGGAGCACCGTCACCCAGCGCAGATTGTCAATCCAGTGCTTTCTCATTTCGTGAGGCCCTCCATTGCCTGGTCTATAATAGTTTGAATGATGTCGGTCTTCAATAACGCGATGCCCTTCTGGTCTCCCAGCAGCATAAGCGTGTCGCCCGGCTGGATGTCGTAGAGTTTCCGGGCGTCCTTGGGGATTACGATCTGTCCTTTGTCGCCCACCTTGACGACTCCGAAGATGTATTTTCCGTCTTTTTCTTGCATTTCGTATGAATAGTTGGAAATTTCCCACAAATATAACCTTTTTTAGGAAATACCCAAGGGGAAGCCGGACAAACTCATCAAAAAAACATATCTTTGTCCGTTGCGTCGAATGGCCTTCTGCAAAATGGATTTGTCTAAACTCACACTGGACCGGGACGGACTGGCTGCGGCCATAGCCTGCGAGGACGCCGCTTTCGAGGCGGCGCTCCGCGAGGAGGCGTATCGCGTCAAGGTGGCGACCGTCGGCCCCGAGGTCTATCTGCGCGGGCTCATCGAGATTTCCAACCGCTGTGTCAAGGACTGCCTCTACTGCGGAATCCGCCGCGACATCCGGTGCCAGCGCTACGAACTCTCTGAAGCAGAAGTGCTTGCCGCCGCGCAGATGGCGGCGCGCCGCCGCTTCGGTTCCGTGGTGATCCAGGGCGGCGAGCGCACCGATGCGGCTTTCATCCGCAAGATTACCCGCCTGTTGAAGGAGATCAAGGCCATCGACACGGGGGACGATCCGCCTCTGGGAATTACCCTTTCCCTGGGCGAACAGCCCCGCGAGGTCTATGAGGAATGGTTCGACGCCGGGGCGCACCGCTACCTGCTGCGCATCGAGTCCTCCAACCCCGACCTCTACCGCAGGATCCATCCGGACGACCCGCTGCATTCTTACGAACGCCGGTTGCGGGCGCTTTACGACTTGAAAGAGATCGGCTACCAGGCCGGAACGGGAGCGATGATCGGGATGCCCTTCCAGACGGCGGAGGATATGGCGGACGACCTCCTGTTCTACAAGGAGTTCGACGCCCCGATGGTGGGTATGGGGCCGTACAACCCTCATCCTGAGACGCCCCTGACGCTATCGGGCGTCCCTTACCCTTCTGCCGAAAGGCGCTTCGCCCTTGGGCTCAAGATGATCGCGCTGCTGCGCCTGCTGTTGCCGGACATCAACATCGCCGCCGCCACGGCCCTGGAGGTGCTGGACCCCCGCGGCCGCGAAAAGGGCCTCCTTTCAGGCGCCAACGTCATTATGCCCAACATCACGCCCGAAGAGCAGATGGTCAAATACAATCTGTATGACCGCAAGACCCTGCTCCGTGACTGCCCTTCATCCGTTGACCCTACGAAACGAGACACGCATATCTGCAAGAACTGCGTATTCCCGTTCTGTTCATTGGGAGATGACCTGTCCGGCAAGAAGATCGTCATCGGCTACGGCCGATGGGGCGATTCGAAGCATTTCCGGCGGAACTGACGGGCCGGACCCGGCTTAACTCATTGAATGGCCTTGCATTCCCTGAAAAGGAGGAAGGGGTTAGGGCGAAATAATCCAAACACATGCCGGTGCAGAAAAACGGGAAGTCGACTGTTTTGTCAAGCGGTTTTATTATATTTGCATCACCCCGATAATACCGGGGCCGGTTAGTTGTGATTTTTATTGTCTGTCATTATGTCCTACCAGAAGTTCTTCAATCCGGAGGAGTCGTACTCCCGTTCAGAGATAGAGGCCCTGCAGCTTGAGCGGCTGCAGGCCACGGTCAAGCATTGTATGGATTCCCCTTTCTATAAGGAGCGTTTCCGCAAAGCCGGGCTGTCGCCTTCGGATATCCGTACGCTGGACGACCTCAAGAAGATCCCCTTCACCACGAAGCAGGACCTTCGTGACACATATCCTTTCGGAATGGCTGCGGTTCCGCTGGACAAATGTGCGCGCCTGCACTCTTCCAGCGGCACCACCGGCAATCCCACGGTCATCCTGCATACGAAGAAGGACCTGGAGGAATGGGCCAACGCCGTCGCCCGCTGCCTGTGGATGGTGGGCTGCCGTCCCGAGGACGTGTTCCAGAATGCCTCCGGCTACGGAATGTTCACCGGCGGCCTCGGATTCCAGTACGGAGCCGAGAAGGTCGGTATGCTGACCGTCCCCGCCGGTGCAGGCAACACCCTGCGCCAGATCAAGTTCTTCACCGATTTCGGCACGACGGTGGTGCACGCCATCCCTTCCTATGCTTCTCGTCTTTATGAAGTGATGTGCGAAAAGGGTGTCGATCCCCGTCGGGACACCAAACTCCGCACGCTCGTGATCGGCGCCGAGCCGCACTCCGAGGACACGCGCAAGCGCATCGAGGAGATGCTCGGCGTCAAGGCCTACAACTCCTTCGGAATGTCGGAGATGTGCGGTCCCGGTGTCGCTTTCGAGTGCCCCGAGCAGAACGGTATGCACATCTGGGAGGACTACTACATCGTCGAGATCGTCGATCCCGACACCCTCGAGCCCGTTCCGGACGGAGAGGTCGGCGAACTCGTGCTCACGACGCTCAAGCGCGAGGCGATGCCTCTGCTCCGTTACCGCACGCGCGACCTTACCCGCATCCTGCCGGGTGAATGCCCCTGCGGGCGTCATCACATCCGTCTGGACCGTATGAAAGGCCGCAGCGACGATATGATCATCCTCAAGGGCGTCAACATCTTCCCGATTCAGATCGAGACCATCCTGATGCAGTTCCAGGAGCTTGCCTCCGACTACCTCATCACGCTCGAGACGGCGGACGGCAACGACTCTATGACGGTCGATGTGGAGATGAAAGACCTCTTCATCGACGATTACAGCAAGCTCCAGGCGCTCAGCCGGGAGATTACCCGCCAGCTCCGCGACGAGATCCTGATCACTCCCAAGGTCCGCCTCGTGCCCAAGAATACCCTGCCCAAGAGCGAGGGCAAGGCCGTGCGGGTCGTCGATACCAGAAAGAAATATTAAAATCCCACCCAGCTATGACTGTCCATCAACTTTCCGTCTTCATCGAGAACAAGTCCGGCGCTCTCGTCAAGGTGCTCCGGCTTCTCAAGCAGGAAAATATCCAGCTGATCGCATCCACCATCGCCGATACCGCCGACTATGGCATCTTCCGTATCATCTGCTCCCAGCCGGAGAAGGCTTACAATGTCCTCAGGGAAGCCGGAGTGGCCGTCTCGCTCTGCGAGGTGTTCGCCGTCGAGCTCGACGACCGTCCCGGTATGGCCGCCGACGCCATCGAGTTTTTCGCCGGCGAAGGCATCAGCATCGCTTACCTGTACTCCTTCCTGCTGAACGGCAAGGGAGTCCTCATCTTCCGGACAGACAACGCAGAAAAGGCCGCCGAAATCATCGCGTCGAAGGGGCTCAACGCCATCGAGGAGAAAGACCTCTCCCGTCTCCTATAGCTCAGTTGACGGTCTGCTCCTTTTCCTCCTCCCTGGTCCGGATTCTTCGCCATCATCACCAGGCCGGCGAAGAACATCGGCACGAAGAGAATCCCCATCAGCAGCCAACCACCCACTTGCTTCCCGGGATTTTGGAAAGCAGCCAGGTGGTGACGGCGCTGCAGATGAACGTGAGAACAGCGATAACCGGGATGGCCAGCCAGACGGGGATGTCGGGATTCGCCACATCCGGGCCGATGACCCATCCGGCAATCGGGGCCAGGAAGAGCAGGTGCATCAGGAACATACCGAAGGAGCACCTGGACAGGGTCGTTACCAACCCGGGCGCAGTCTGCCTGCCGATGCAGGAGAAAACGAGGAAGATGCCGAAGGTTGCCAGGAGCACATTGGGCGTGCAGAACTCCCAGGACCATTCCAGGATGGGGGTTTCAATCAGTTGTCCCGGTTCACCCTTCCACCAGAAGGACCAGCCCGTGAAGGCTGCACCAATCAGGAAACAGATCCAACCCACGGTGAGTTTACGTCTCCGGGTCCAGTCCAGGTGATAGTGGATGTAATGCGCCAGCACCAGGTATCCCAGATAACCGGAGCAGTACCAGAGCATCGTAAAACCGTTCCAGAAACACTCGCCCCACAGCTCGGACGTAATGAAACGGTGAATCCAGGGAATGAAGGTCGAGAGGATGAACAGCCCCAGGAAAATGCGTTCCTCCTTTGCCGTGGCCTTCTCCAGCCAGGGCGATACGATAGGAATAATCAGGTAAATGCTGATGAGCGGATACATAAACCAGAGATGGCCGCCCATCGACGGGAAATTGAAGGGCAGCCGCTTCAGGTCGGCCAAAGACTGCTCCCAGGTCATTCCGCCCCAGGCAAGCGGCAGGAACGTGTAGATGAGCAAAAACGCAAGAAAGGGCGGCAGGATGCGCGTAAAGCGCCTGCGATAGAACTGCACCATCGTCTGGCCGGGCTTCAAAGGCACCAGCAGAAAGGCCGATACAATCATAAAGAGCGGAACGCAGGTGCGGCCTACAAAACCGTCATAGAAGGCCACCCAGAACCGATTCGCCTCATTGGCCAGCAGGGAAACGTTGCCGGCCAGCCCGGAAGCGTCGGCCGCATAGAAATTCTCGCTGGCGTGAACCAGCATCACCAGAAAACACGCAATGACGCGGATATAGTCTATGAAAACGATTCTCTGCTTAAACATCTTGACGATCACTCTTTAGTGTGGAATAGGCATCAACCGCATCGCGGAAAGTTAGGCCGGCATTCTCCCGCAGCCAGTTCTGGAACTCGACCTTGAAACGGAATCCCTTGCCCAGGTATTGTTCAAAGAAATCCCGCAGGTCCTGTGAGCATACGATATTGGAGGCGATGACATCGTCCAGGGATGTGGGCACCTGCCGGTTGACCGCGCTTCTTTTCGCCTTTGACTTGGACGTCATCAGTTCCGGCAGTGTTGCCTTGATGATATTTTCCAGGTAATCCCGGTCGTCCACATTCGTGATGTAGAAATGGTCGCGGGCGCTGGGATAAGGTGGCCGGAGCACGACTTCATCCAGAACAGCCTCCCCGGCATCCGTCATCTTGACATACAGGTTGTTGTCGCAGATCAGGCCGAACAGGACACCGTCGCAATAAATGCAATAGTCTCCCATCATCTTCTTCACGGCAATCTCACCGGCGCCGGAGCACTGATCCACAATGAATTGAACAAAATCCGAGTTACAAGCCATAATTACCGATTATAATAACCTTCCAAAATCATCCCAACCGGAAAGCATTTTGCCGTGGTGACAGTACTGGACAAACTTTCGGAGGGCATTCTGCGCCTCTTCCTTACGGCCGGATTGCTGATATCCCTGGATGAAATCTACCCGGATGCGGCGGTAAGTCTCCGGGAATGAGTTATAGTTTGCCCAAGCAGTTTCATCGGCCCTGATGGCATCCAGCACCCAGTCTTCAAAAACAAAACGGGACGGGTCAAGGTCAGGGGCCGCCGCCAGTCCTGCAGGCGTCATTTCTCCCAGCTGAGCCAGACGTCTGCATCGAATCAGGTTCCTTTCGCACCAGCTGCTTCCCTTGCGGCGGGGCGTGAAATGCTGGATGGGCTTCCCATCGTCAATCTTCTTCTGTGTACTGTCTATCCATCCGAAACAAAGGGCAACCTCCACGGCATCGACATACCGCACCACGCCGGGACACTCTGTCGCTGCCCGGTTCACGCGCAGCCAGAAACCACTGACCTTGTCGTGATTCTCCTGATACCACCGGTACAACTCCTCGCGGGTGTGTATGTCAAGCAGGTTGGTTACTTCCATTCCTTTTTCTTCAATGCGGTTTCCGTAGGAAGAATCGCAGCAAGCATAAGAACCAGCTGAATGCCCAGGATGATGAATCCCGTAGTGCGGACTATGTCAGCCTCTTTCCCCATCACAAGGAACAAGGGGACAAGAGAGACCGGTATAAGTACGAGACCGCATACAAACCACGTCTTTCCGAAATGCTTATGGGCAAAAGCCCACGTGTCCTGATTCCTCATAGATCTTTTCGTCCTGTACCCGAAGGAAGAATTGATGTACTTCGGCGGGTTCGTCATAAACACCCTGCCAAAGCCTATCATAAACAGAGGCATCAGGAGAACCAGAATCAACATAAAATACCAGGTGGCCATAACCAAACTCCGATTAATCGGCATAAAAATACACATTCTGGCGGACTCTTTCAAATGTCAATCATATCTCCTCCATGCTGCGCTCCTGCAGGACCTTGCCGTCCTGATAACAGTACTGGCAGAAGTCAAAGTTGATGCTGCCATCGGCGTTGCGCCCGCAGTCTTCGTCCTTTGCGAGGGGCATGCCGCAACTTTGGCAGAACTGTGGCAATTGACCGGGAATCAGGTGCTTTTCCTTGAACGGGAAGCCGGCCTCATAGGCGGCAAAGGCCTCCGGCTGCGCATCGGCCACGAAGTAACCGGCAGGCGGGCAATACGTACCTTCGCGTTCTCCCCAATAGCCCGGGATGAGCTCCTGGGCCAGGAAGTAAGGGACCTCGCTTTCTGCCGGCTCACCATGATAATGGATCCGGAGCTTACTGGCCAAATCGAAGCCGATATGCTTGTAAAACTCGATATTGCCTTCCATCTGCAGCAGGCCGATGCCCATCTCCCGGGCCTTCTCCAACGCATACTGCAACAATTTGAGGCCATAGCCCTTGCGCTTATAGTCCGGATGGATGCTGATGGGGCCGAAAGTCCAGGAAGGGAACGCCGTTCCGTCGGCAAGGGAGATTTCGGCCTTGGAGAACATTACGTGGCCTATGATGCGGCCGTCCTCCTCCATCACATAGTCCAACTCCGGGATGAAAGCTGGATTGTTCCTGTACTGATTGAGCACAAAGTGCTCCTGGCATCCGGGACGGTACACGTTCCAGAATGCTTCACGGGTGAGGTTCTCTACCTCCCGCCAGTCTTGGGGTTGTTCCAAACGGATATTCATAATTGCAATCTTGCTTCGGTTTGATTTCATAGAGGGTCTCGCTGCCGATGCTGGCCATCTGCTGCGGGAAAGTCAGTTCATCCGGGCCGATAAGAGTTTATTTGACCGTAAGCCGGACCGGAACGCACCGCTGGCTGTCCGGACCGATGAACAGGTCGAAATCCCCTGGTTCGCAGACCCATTCTAATTGATGGTTATAGAAGGACAGTTCCTCGGCGGTGATGGTGAAATCCACCTTGACGGACTGGCCAGCCGCGATATGTACTTTGCGGAAACCCTTGAGTTCCTTCACCGGGCGGGTAGAGGAGGCGTAGAGGTCGTGAATATAAAGCTGGACAATCTCGTCTCCGTCACGGGAGCCCGTGTTGGTAACTGTCACAGTAGCTGTTACAGAACCATCGGCAGACATCTCAGGGGCGCTCAAGGTCACGGGAGAATACTCGTATGTAGTATAACTGAGACCGAAACCGAAAGGATATAAAGGACCGTTCAATTCGTCCAGATAGGCACTAACGAACTTCTTGAAAGGAGCGTATTCTTCGTGGGGCCGTCCGGTGTTCTTGTGGTTATAATAAAGGGGCAGTTGCCCTGCGGAACGAGGGAAGGAGGTGGTGAGCTTTGCCGAAGGATTGGCATCTCCGAACAAGATGTCGGCTACCGCGTGACCGCCTTCTGTACCGGGAGCCCAAACATTAAGAATGGCGTCCATGGAAGCATCTTCCTCAACCAGCGCAAGCGGCCTGCCGGTTACCAGAACCATCACGATGGGCTTCCCGGTGCTCTTAAGGGCCCTCAGGAGTTCCCGTTGGGCATCCGGGAGAGAAATATCCGTGCGGGAAGCCGCCTCGCCGCTCATACCTTCCACTTCACCCACGCAAGCAACGACGACATCGGCAGCCCGGGCCTTGGCGACCGCCTCGGCAATAAGCTTCGCCTGCGGGACTGAATGAAGGGCTTCCCCTTCAAAACCAGGCATAAAGCTGCGCATCGTCCCATAACGGACGTTTGCTTCCAGATCCTTGTCCAGGAACAGCCAGCTTCCCGGAGCGTAGGAGGTCCGGGCAACTTCGGCGATGCCGTCATACAAGGTAACGCTTTCGGCATTGTGGTCCCCCGTTGCCCAGGCGCCGGCAAGGGCGGAACCGTCCTTGGCCAGCGGTCCCACGACGGCAATCCGGGCGTCCTTGGAAAGTGGCAGGATGCCGTTGTTCTTCAGGAGGACCTGGCACTCCCTTGCCGCTTTCCGGGCCTGAGCGCGGTTTTCGGCAGTGAATACCTCTTTCTCTTTTCGGGAAGCATCCAGATATTTGTACGGATTGTCGAATAAGCCCAGCTTGTATTTTGCCTCCAGGATCCTTCGGCACGCCCGGTCGATGTCGGCCATGGACACGCGCCCTTCCTTCAGGGATTTTTCCAACGTTCCCACGAATCCGTCGGCCATCATATCCATATCCAGTCCTGCCTGGAGGGAACGGGCGCTTACTTCCTGCAAATCGCCGATTCCGTGGTTGATCTCCTCGGAAACTGCGGTGTAATCGCTGACGATGAAACCGTCGAAACCCCAGGTATCCCTGAGCAGTTCATTCATCAAATACGCGTTCATCGTCGCGGGAACTCCCTCAAACTCGTTGAAGGAACTCATATAGCTTGCGGCGCCTGCAAAGGCTGCCTGCTGATAGGGACGCATATAGCCATTCAACGCTTCCTGGCGGTCCAGGAAGACGGTATTATAGTCACGTCCGGCCTCTGCGGCCCCGTAAAGCGCGTAGTGCTTGACGCACACCATCACATCGTGGTCATCATAGACATCGTCCGTGCCTTGGTAACCACGGACATAGGCTTTGGCAATCTCTCCGCCCAAATAGGGATCTTCGCCGCCGCCTTCCGAGATCCGGCCCCAACGGGCGTCTCGGCAGATGTCCACCATAGGGCTGAAAACCCAGTTGATGCCGGATGCGGAAGCCTCCTTCGCGGCTGTCCGGGCCGTGCTTTCAATCAGATCCATATTCCAAGAGGTGGAAAGCGCGAGTGGAATGGGAAATACCGTTTGGAAGCCGTGGATAACGTCCATTCCCGTAATGAGCGGAATTCCGGCGCCGGAAGAAACGGCGATTTCCTGCATCATACGCAGATACTCGACGTCCCCGCTCCCGAACACGCCGCCGAGCTGACCGGCCTTCAGCGCTTTGACATTGGTGTCATCGTCACTCAGTTTCGCACCGGTGACCAGGCCGTTCACGGAGTGGAGATTGAGCTGCCCGATTTTCTGTTCCAGGGTCATCCTGCCCATCAGGTTATCAACGAATGTGTCCATCTGGGACTTTGGGGCACATGCAGCTATCGTTAAGGCTAAGACTGCGAGAAAACTGAATCTGGCGCAATAGTGAATCATCTGGTCACAACTTAAGATTCCCGATACGCCCTCGGCGACAGGCCTTTCATCCTTGAGAAGAACTTGCTGAAGGACGGGGTGTCGGCGAAGTTGAGATGGTCGGCTATCTGGGTGATGCTCAGCTCTGAGGTTTTCAACAGGAAGGAGGCCTCCATCAGCAGCATCTGGTTTATATAATCGACAACGGTGCGGCCCGTAACCTGACGGACCACGCGGGAGAGATAGACGGGAGAGATATGGAGCTGGCCGGCGTAGAACGGGATGTCGTGGTGCTGGGCAAAGTGGCGGGGCAGCAGACGGATGAAGCCGATGAAGATTTCCTCCACGCGCTGGGGTGTCTGGCGCTGTACGATGGCACGCTGCTGGGCGTTTTGCAGGTCGAGCAGGAAGATGGAATAAAGCATACGCAACACCTCTCCCTTGTAAATATGCTCGGATTGAAGACAATCGATGATTTCACGCATTTTCGCGAGCAGATGCTGTACGGCATCCGGAGGCAGCGTCTGTTTCGGCTCGTGCAACTGTACGATGGGCAGATAGGCCAGATGGACAAGGTCGTGGACGGATGGCGCCTCGATGGTGAGGTGCTCATCGGCCATCAGGCAGTAGCCGTGGAAGTCGTCGGAAGTAGCGAGGACATCGACTGGGAAGCCTGGCGAATAAGTGTACAGGTCGTTTGGGTACAGCGTCAGATCGCGGCCATTGTAGTGAATCGTCATCCACCCTTTGTCCACCAGCATAAAGGCGAAGCAGGATACGAATCCCCGCACCAGGTTGACACGAAGGATCTTCACCCCGTCTGTTTCCATACAGTACATCCCGCCGTCCCAGCCTTTTTCGGGCAAGTCGTCGCCTAGAACTATCGGCAGATATTCATTCAATGTGTACATATCGGATACAAAGATACGAACTTTTCTATTACTGTATCGTTTCGGACAATTTTTGTATTGTTTCAAAACACGGTTAGCGTATAATAATAGCGTATCTTTGTTATACCACATTAAAACTATTTAAATACAGACCAATTATGGACAAGAAGAAATCTATTGAGGCATTACAGTTTTTCGTAACCCATCTGGCAGAAGGTGCCATTGTTCACAAGCAGCAGGGTATGATCTTCAAGTCGCAGGGCTTAACGAAGTTAGGAGAGAAATACATCGGCCACTTCAATGAGGAGATGGGCTGGGTGGAGAAGTTCACGGAGCGCGTCCTCGACCTTGGCGGAGAGGTCAAGTTCGAAGGAATGAAGAGCCGCGCCCTTATCAGCGACCCCGTCGAGTATGTCAAGGCCGACCTCGCCATCCAGGTGCCTGGTGTTGAGCTGCTGATGAAGTGCATGGAAGGCGTGAAGGACGATCCCATCACCTATGACCTGCTTAAGGACTATCTGAAGGACGAGGAGGAAGACCTCTTCTGGAGCCAGGGCGCCGTGGAACTCATCGAGAAGATCGGTACGCAGAACTGGCTGCTGCTGCAGCTGTAATCAACGTAAAACATTAAAACTAAGATATCAATGAAAGATCAAGTATTAAAAGCTATGCGTGAGTTCGGCGCTCCCGTGAATGCTGGCAAGATTGCGGAAATTACTGGCATCGACCGCAAGGAAGTGGACAAAGCTTTTGCCGAACTAAAGAAAGAAGGCGCCATCGTGTCACCCGTCCGCTGCAAGTGGGAGCCCGCTAAATAATCACTTGCTCAACAAATCGATCCCCCTGGCATCTGCAATGGCTGCCAGGGGGAGTTTTATTTAAAAGCATACCAAACACTCCGAACCTCGAACATCTCGTTCATCGAAGGGTTGCTCCAAATCCAATCCTTCATCGATGGGTTTAACCGATAAATTGGAATTTACCAGATAAACGGAATCACCCTGTACTTAACCCGGGTCTTGTACTCCTTGTACCCCTCCAGGCCCTCCTCCAGGACCTTCTCTTCGTTCTTAATGCGGATG
>JAFYZZ010000003.1 GCA_017548445.1 Bacteroidales bacterium
GATCCTGCTGCGGGAAGCGCCCTACCGCCTGACCGCAGCCGACCTCGGAGGGCGCCGCTGGTCGGTCGGTTTCGACCCGGCTACGGGCGCGCTCAGCTCCTACAAGCTCGAGGGCAAGGAACTCCTGGCCGCCCCGCTGATGCCCTGCTTCGGCCGCGCCGTCACCGAGAACGACCTGGGCGCCTGGCTGCAGCGCCGGATGGGCGCCTGGCTGTACCCGGAGTTCAAGGCCGTATCCGTCCAGCGCGGCGCCAACTGCGTGGAGGTGGTATATGACGTCGCCGACGGCCTGGCCACGGTGTCGATGCAGTACTCCCTCGGTGCGGACGGCAGCGTCACCGTGACCGAGCAGATGACCGAGGTGCGCGAAGGCGCGCCGGAGCTGTTCCGCTTCGGTGTGGAGTTCGCGATGCCCGGCGGCTTCAACACGCTGGAGTTCTATGGAAAGGGACCTTTCGAGAATTACATAGACCGCCAGGGCGCAGCCCGGATGGGCGTATGGAAACAGGCGGTGGCGGACCAGTACCACTTCGGCTACGCCCGCCCGCAGGAATCCGGCACCCACGTGGGGATGCGCTGGATGCGCCTTACCGACGCCGCCGGCTGCGGCTTCGAGATCGCCGCGCCGGTACAGTTCTCCGCATCCGCCCTGCCTTTCGGCCGACGCGACATCGACCTGTCGGTCACCGGCGGAGGAAGGGGTAAAGGCGGCGACCAGCGCCATTCGCTGGAACTCAGGGAAGACGGCCTCACGCACGTGAACGTGGACCTGGTGCAGATGGGTCTGGGCTGCGAGAATTCCTGGGGCGCCCTGCCGCGTCCGCAGTACCGCATCAAGCCCGATCCGCGGGTGTTCAGCTTCACGCTGAAGCCGCTGCTATAATGAAGTTGGGGTGCAAAAACGCTTGTTTTGCACCCCAAATACTTTGTAGTCCAGGAGATGATTAACGGGCCTTGCCGTTGGAGCCGAGGACGTTGATGATCTTGTGGACGTACATCTTCTTCATCTCCTCGCGGGCCGGCTTGAGGTACTGGCGAGGATCGAAGTGACCCGGGTTCTCGGCGAGGTGCTTGCGCACGGCGGCGGTCATCGCCAGACGGCTGTCGGAGTCGATGTTGATCTTGCAGACGGCGCTCTTCGCGGCCTTGCGGAGCTGCGACTCGGGAATACCGATGGCGTTGGGCAGCTTGCCGCCGTACTGGTTGCACATATCCACATATTCCTGCGGCACGGAAGAGGATCCGTGAAGCACGATCGGGAAGCCGGGGAGCTTCTTCTCGATGGCCTTCAGCACGTCGAAGGCGAGGGGCGGCGGGACCAACTTGCCGTTCTCGTCGCGGGTGCACTGCTCCGGCGTGAACTTGTAGGCACCGTGGGACGTGCCGATGGAGATGGCGAGGGAGTCGCACTTGGTCTTCTTCACGAAGTCGATGACTTCCTCGGGCTTGGTGTAGTGGGAAACGGCGGAGGAAACCTCGTCCTCGACACCGGCGAGCACGCCGAGTTCGGCCTCGACGGTCACGTCGTGCTTGTGGGCGTAGTTCACGACCTTGCGGGTAAGCTTCACGTTCTCATCGTAAGGGAGGGACGAAGCGTCGATCATCACGGAGGAGAAACCAAAGTCCACGCAGCTCTTGCAGAGCTCGTAGCTGTCGCCGTGGTCCAGGTGGAGGACGATCTGCGGCCTCTTCCAGCCCAGTTCCTTGGCATATTCGACGGCACCCTGGGCCATATAGCGGAGCAGGGTCTGGTTGGCGTAGTTGCGGGCACCCTTGGACACCTGCAGGATCACCGGCGACTTGGTTTCGGCGGCGGCCTGGATGATGGCCTGGAGCTGCTCCATATTGTTGAAGTTGAAAGCGGGGACGGCGTAACCGCCCTTAACGGCCTTGGCGAACATCGCGCGGGTGTTCACGAGACCCAGTTCTTTGAATGAAACCTTCATAAAAGTGATATGATTTGTGACTAACTTTCAGTAAATCGTGCAAAAATAACTATTTTTGCGGAAAAGTCCACATAATGTCTGGCAAAGTCATCATCTTTTCTGCTCCGTCCGGTGCCGGCAAAAGCACCGTCGTCAACCATCTCCTCGGCCTGCATCCGGAATTCGAGTTCTCCGTTTCCGCCACCTCGCGCGCACCGCGCGGCACCGAACAGGACGGCGTGGAGTATTATTTCATCACGGCGCGGAAATTCCGCTCCCTGATCCGCAAGGACGCCTTCGTGGAATACGAGGAAGTGTATAAGGACCGCTTCTACGGCACGCTCAAGAGCGAGGTGGAGCGCATCTGGAACAACGGCCACGTGATCATCTTCGACGTGGACGTCAAGGGCGGGGTGAACCTCAAGAAATACTTCGGGGACGCCGCCCTGTCGGTGCTCATCGTCCCGCCGTCGATGGAAATCCTGGAACAGCGCCTGCGCGGCCGCGGCACCGACAGCGAGGAAGCCATCCGCGAAAGGCTGGCCAAGGCCGCCTCGGAGCTGGAGTTCGCCCGCGGGAAGTTCGACTTCGAACTGGTGAACGACAAGCTCGAAGACACCTTCCGCATCTCGGAAGAAACCGTCGACGCCTTCCTATGCGGATAGCCGTCTACTCAGGTTCTTTTGATCCGCTCCACATCGGCCACCTGGCCATTATGGAGCGTTTGTCCGCGAGCCCCCACTTCGACTGGACCTACCTGGTCATCTCGCCGCAGAATCCCCTCAAAGAGGCCGAAAAGGCCTTTTCGGCGGAGCGCCGCTACCGCGCCGCCGTCGAAGCCGTCCGCCGGCATCCCGGGTTGTACGTTTGGGTGGACGACATCGAGCTGAAGATGCCCGCCCCCAATTATACGATCAAGACCCTGGACGCGCTCCGCGAGCGCGAACCCGGGAACGAGTTCACCCTGGTGATCGGGGCGGACAACCTGGAGATCATCCACCGCTGGCGGGAGGCGCCGCGCATCCTCGAGGAATACGGCGTAGTCGTCTATCCCCGCACGGGGCACGATATGGAACGCCTGAGAGAGGAATTGCTGGCAGAAAACAGCCGCTACCGCATCCGGCTGATCGACGCGCCGGTCGTAGACATTTCCTCGACGCAGATCCGCGAAATGCAGGCGCAGGGGCAGGATGCCTCCGCCTTCCTGATGTAGATAAACTTATTTCTTCAAGGCCTCGTCCAGCAGCTTCAGCATCGGCTCGCCCTCATAGCCGATGAAAGTGCGGGAACGCTTGCCGTCCCTGCCCACCACGAGGTAGGTCGGGAAGGCGTTGGAACCGATGCGGCTGTAGATCTCGTCCAGCTGGCGGTCAGTCAGATAATAGTGGTCTCCGTGAAGCTCCGGGATCATCTCCTCCCAGGTGTTCTTGGGGGACGTGCCGCTGGTGATATAGACGAACTTCACTCCCTTGAGGCGCCCGTCCTTGAGCGGCTCCATCTGCGCCATCGCCCGCAGGCAGGGGCCGCACCAGGTGGCCCAGAAATCCACCAGCACCACCTCGCCTTTATAATCGGCGAGGATCGTGTCCAGCATTTTTCCGGGGGCCGCATTCGGGGTGGGCTTCACCCGGTACTCAGGAGAGGCGGCGCAGGCGTTCAGGCTTCCGCAAAGGAAAGCGGCCGCGCACAGGAGAATCAGGGACCATTTTTTCATCGCAAGGCTGTTTAACGGAAGCAAATATAACAATTTCGATTCGTTTTTATGGCAAAGTTCTTATCTTTGCGCGAAATTGAAACAGGTGGAGCGATCTGCCGCCCGGAAGGGCCTTCGGGCCCGGAAGGGAGGAAAGTCCGGACAGGACAGGGCATCCCGCTGCGGAAAGCGCAGGCAGGGGCAACCTTGGGCAAGTCGTAACAGAGAACGACCGCCGGTCAAACGGCAAGGGTGAAAACGCGGGGTAAGAGCCCACGACGCCCGGCAGCGATGCCGGACGGGTACGACACCGGGACCTGCAAGACCAAATATACTGGCAGACGAGGGCTGCCCGCCCGATGCCAGGGGGTAGGTTGCGTAGATAAATGGCAGAAAATCAGTGAACAGAAACCGGCTTACGGCTCCACCTTTTCTTTTTTCTTCCGCTCTTTCTTCTCCTTCTTCTCTTTCTGCGGTTTGTCCTTCTTCTCCAGACTGCGACGCAGCCTCTTTTCCGCCACCAGCACGCCCTCTTTCACGGATTCCTGCATCTTTTTGGCAAGATGCCGGAAATACGGCTCCTTGTGACGGTCGCGCTTGTCGGCATAGATCTCCTCGAAATTGACCAGGATACCCACCTCGATGGAATCGAAGAAGTCGTCGTTGACGGCCCCGCCGAACATCTTCATCGTCGGGGAGGTGTTCATATAGCTGTTCACCAGCGGCGGGATGCCCGTACCCAGCTTGCGCACGGCATCCTTGAGGTTGCGGTAGTCCTGCTTGAAGTCCTGGTCCCTCAGGATCAGGTCCAGCAGGCGGCCGTCCATCTCCACCCGGTAGGGATCCTTGGGCACCACCAGGTTGTCCGGATCCGGGAAATGCTTGTAGAGGAAGCGCTGGATCAGCGCCAGGCAGGTCTTGTCATAATCCGGATAGATGGTCATCTTCCCGAAGTAGTACTTCATCTTCGGATGCTGCAGCATAATGGCGGCCAGCCCGTCCCACAGGTTGTCCAGGGCGAAGATCGCCTTCGCGCCGGCCTTGGAACTCTGGTACTCGGGGGTGACGAAGGACCGCCCCAGCTCGATGGTGTACGGCAGGTAATCCCGGATGAAAGGCTCGGAGAACCGGAACAGGTGGGCCGAAGCCAGGACCGGCTGCCCTTCCCCGTCGAAGATGACGTCCGAACCGAGGATGAAACGGTATCCGCCCAGGATCGCGGAGGCGTCCGGGTCCCAGATGACGATCTGGCGGTACAGGCGGTCCCGCTCCAGGTCGAACTCGTCCAGGTCCACGGCCAGGCCGGTCCCGCCGCCGGAGTCGCGGAAGGAGATTTCCCGCAGGCGTCCGATTTCCTGCACTACGTTGGGAGCGTCGAAGCTGTCCACCACGTAGATCTCGTTCCCTCCCTTGTTGGTGTCGCAGAGTTTCTTGTCGGGGGTAAGCTCCGCTTTCAGCAGGTCGACGCTTACCGGTTCTATGATCTTGTCCATAATTTGCTACAACTGATACACTTTTTCACGGACCCAGGCGGCCCATTCGATGGGCTTCCGGGATTTGTCGAAGGTGGAAGCCGGAATCGGCTTGCCGAAGATGATCCTGAACGTCTTGTGCTGGGCGTGATACAAGGCGTCCGGCAGGAAGAGCATCGGGATGTTGAACTTGACTTTCAGGAACTTGCGGAAGAACCAGTCGGCCCGGTAGAAACGGGCGGGATTCTTTCCCACAAAGTGCACGGGCACCACGGCGCGTCCGCTGTCCACGCTCTTGGTGATGAAGGTCTTGGTCCAGGGGAAATCCTGGATCTTGCCCTTGATCCTGCGGGAGCATACCCCGGCGGGAAATATCATTATCTGGTCGTCCGACCGGAAGGCGTCGTCCAGTAGTTGGGGCAGGTTGCGCACCTGGCTTCCCACCTTGTTGATCGGCACGCAGAGCGGGGCGAGCGGCTTGATGAACAGCAGGAAGTCGTTGACCGGCATCTTCACCTGCCCGAACTCGCGCGAGATGACGCCGCACAGGGCGATGCCGTCCGCGCCGCCGAGCGGGTGGTTGGAGGCGAAGGTATAGCGGGAGCCGTCTTTCGGGACGTTCTCCAGCCCTTCCACCTCGATCTTGATATCCATCTGCTTCAGGGTGTCCTCGCAGAATTCCGCGCCCTCGTAGCCACGCGAGAGGACACTGTTCAGCCAGTCCTGATGCACGAAACGCTTGAGGAAGCGTACTACAAAACCGGGGAGTTTCTTCCCCTTGAACTTGCTGGCAATGATGGCGTCCAGGTCTATCCGACCCTCGAAATCTTCGTTTGCCATATCCGGTAGGTTTTAGTGACTCTCAAATATAAAGAAAAATTACGAAATGATTGCAGCAATCAAGTCATAATCTTCCGCATCGGTGATCCGGACCCGGATGAATTCGCCCTCCTTCACTTTCCCTTCCGCGCCGGGAACCAGGATCTCGCCGTCCACTTCCGGACTCTCGAATTCGCTGCGGCACACCGCCGTGCCGTCCAGGAAACCGTCCACCAGGACGCGGACCTCCGTCCCAACCCGGGAGCGGTTGTATTCCAGCGAAATCTCCCGCTGCAATTCCATCAGGGCGTCCAGGCGCGCGCGTTTCACTTCCTCCGGCACGTCGTCCTTCAGGTGCTCCGCGCCCCAAGTCCCCTCCTCTTCGGAATAGATGAAGGCGCCCAGGCGCTCGAAACGCGCCTCGCGGACAAAGTCCAGCAGCTCGGCGAAATCCTGCTCCGTCTCGCCGGGGTGTCCCACGATCATCGTCGTGCGGAGCGCCACGCCGGGCACCTCCCTGCGCAAACGGGCGATGAGCGCGCGCGTCCAGGCGCCGTCCACGTGCCGGTGCATCAGGTCCAGGACCCGGTCGGAAATATGCTGAAGCGGAATGTCGAGGTATTTGCAGACCTTCGGATTAGAAGCCATCGCCTCCAGGACGTCTTCCGGGAAGTCGGCCGGATAGGAATAATGGATGCGGATCCATTCGATTCCCGGGATGGCCGACAGGCGGCCGATCAGCTCGCCCAAAGCCCGGCGGCGGTACAGGTCCAGCCCGTAGTACGTGCTGTCCTGGGCGATCAGGATGAGTTCGCGCACGCCGCGCGCAGCAAGCGAGGACGCCTCCGCCACCAGGTCCTCCATCGGTACGGAGCGGTGGGCGCCGCGGATGAAGGGGATGGCGCAGTAGGAGCAGCGGCGGTCGCAGCCCTCGGAGATCTTCAGGTAGGCGAAACCCCTGGCCTCCGCGATGCGGCGTGCGGTGAACGGCCCGGGCGCCACGCCCAGGTGGCGCAGCACGGGCGCAAGGTCCCGCGCACCGAACCAGGCGTCCACCTCGGGGATTTCCCGGGGCAGTTCCGCGGCATATCGCTGAGCCAGGCAGCCGAACACGACTACCTCCCCCGCCTCGCCCCGCTTCTTGGCTTCCACGGCCTCCAGAATGGCGTTGACCGACTCTTCCTTGGCGTCGCCGATGAAGCCGCAGGTGTTCAGCAGGAGGCAGTCCACGGGGCCGTCCCCGTCCACGACGGAGAAAGCATCCGCCGGCAGCTGGGCCAGCAGATGCTCCGTGTCGACCGTGTTCTTCGAACAGCCGAGGGTGACGACCTTAATCCTGCGGCGCATCGCCCTGCTCCTCCTTCACGAAATCGAACGAGGCGTATTTGGCGATCTCGTCGTACCAGCCCACCACCTTGCGCATATGGGAGACGTAGAAGCGGTCGGGGTCGTAGTTCGGGATAGCTTTCCCGAAAAGGTCGGTCAGTTCCTTGTCGGATGCTTTGGGAGAGGGGGCGTCGGCATCGCCGAGCACCTTCTTCAGGGCCAGGAACACCTCGTCGAGTTTCATTTCGCCTTCGCTGGTGTAGATGGCTATGTCGGCGAGCGTGGAGATGCGGCTGGTGGAGCTGAACACCTTGCGCTGCCCCGTGGCGAGATTCTCGCCGATGGCGCCGCCACGGGCCTGGGCCACGTAGCGGAACAGGCCGTGCTGGCCCGAAACGGACATAATCCGCGCTAAATCAGTTTGCATATCAGTTGTCTAATTTTGATGTATAATTCTTCCGGAGTGCCGTCGTTCACGAGGGTGAAGTCGATGCGCGAGGCGTCGAACGACTGCAGGGCGTCGCGCTCGGCCACCCGGGGATTCCGGGCGGCGCGTATTTCCAACGGTGCCGTGACGAGCAGCACCCGGTCGTAAAGGCCGTCGAACTGCGGCTTGTCCAGCGCAATGGCGGATTCGACGAACAGCAGGGGCGCACGCTGCGCCGCCTTCCAGCCCTTCAGGTCCTCCACCACGTACGGATAGACGATTGCCTCCAGCTTCGCAAGCTTGCCGGGATTAGAAAAAACGGTGCCGATCTGCGCCCACGGAAGGTCCAGGGCGTCCTCGATCCGGCATTTCAGGCCCGGCACAAGCGAATAGAGCAGCTTGGTGCGGGAATCGCAGTCATAGACCGGGAAACCCAGCGACGCCAGGTAACGGCAGGCTTCTGACTTGCCGCTTCCGATCGGACCGGTGACCAGGATCGTTTTCATCTTCATTCGGCCGTACGGACCAGGCAGTCAAACACTTCCGGCGTAATCACATAGTCGATCACCCCGTCGGGCAAACCCTCGCAACGCGCCACGCAACGCCCCGTCAGCGAGCCGTTGAAATCCTGCCAGTCGATGTAGAACCGGGCTTTTCCGGAGGGGTCCGTCGTGAGCGGGAACGCACAGCGGTACACCACCGTGGCGGTGGAAGGGAGCACGGCGAGGTCCACCCGTGCAGGCACGTTGCGCGTGCCGATGCGCTCTTCGCTGCGGATTTCCACGAAACGCGACACCTCCATAGAATAGATGGCTTCCTGGTGAGACAGGCGTACCCCGGACGGGGGCTCCAGCTGCACCTTGCCGTGCACGCTGCTGCGGAGCTGGGTGAGCTCAAGCGGCTTCGTCTGCACGGACGTCACGTTCTCCAGACGCGAAGGCTCGCCGTACACAAGCACGGAGTCCGGCTGCAGGCTGAACGGTTTCAACGCCATATACTGCGGCTCGAAGTCCACCGTGAGCACGGGACGCACCGGCACCTTCTTGTAGCTCTCTTCAGGGAAAGAGAACTCCAGGTCTTCGGAAATGAAATTCTCCACCGACGCGCCGTCTCCGAAGAGCTGGGGTACGTAGCGGTAGAGGCTGGCGTTGGCGATCGAGTACCATTCCCCCCTGACGTGCTTGAATTCGGCGGCGCCGAACTCCACCCGGACAGGCCGCTTGTGCCTGCGTCCCAGGAAGAGGTGCCGGAATCCGGAAGCGACCACCTGCGCGGTCACCGTGGCCTCCGAGGTGGACACGGCGGCCCGCCCCTCGATGTTGCTCCGGGCGGTGACCGGAACGCTCACGATCGAGGTGTAGTTCTGCGACAGGTTGTGGACGATCCAGAAACTGGCCGACAACAGCACGCAGAGCAGGAATTGTACCCAGTTCTTCACTTATTTCTTCTCAGCGGGCGCGTCGGCGGTGGTGTCCTTGTTGATGGAACTCTTGTCGACGCGGAGTTTCACGTCGCCGTCCACCTTCACGAGCACGGTGTGGCCGTCGATGTCAGCCACGGTGCCGTAGATGCCGCCGGCGGTGATGACCTTGTCGCCCTTCTTGAGGGAGTCGCGCATCTCCTGCAGTTCCTTCTGCTGCTTGCGCTGCGGACGGATCATAAAGAGCCACATTACGAGGAACATCAGGGCGAGCATCAGCAGGAAACTCCAGCTGCCGGCGCCGGCGGCACCTTGTCCGGCCGCCTGTAAAATCATAGAAAACATATCCTTATTCGTTTTGGTTGATCAGCTTGTCCAGCAGGCCGTTCACGAAGCCGCTGCTTTCCGGCGTGCTGTAGTACTTGGAAATCTCCACGTATTCATTGATGATGATGCGCGGCGACACGTCGGGACACGCCTTCGCCTCGGCCATCCCGCAGGCGATGAGCGCCAGGTCCGTAGTGCAGAGGCGGTCGCGGGTCCAGCCGGGCGTGAGGGCGGCCACGCGGGCGCAGAAATCGTCGTAGCCCGCATACGCCGTACGCAGCAGGGTCACGACGAAACGCTTGTCGCTTTCATATCCTTCGCGGCCGGGAAGCTCGCTCTGATACAGGGGCGGCAGCTGCCAGGGTTCTCCCTTTCCCAGGGATTCAAAGGTATGGCAGCACCAGCGCAGGGCGTAGCCCAGGTCGTCGTTCCAGTGGATGGACAACTCCTCGAGGATGTCGGAGAGGTCCCGGTCGTCCTCCAGTTCCTTTTCGAAGATCTTCACCCACAGGCGGGCGTCCTCCTCCAGGGAAGACTCACCGCTGTCCAGGTACTCCTTGAAGTATTTCCGGGTCCGGATGCGCTCGTAGAGACGGCGCAGCAGGACGTCGTACTGGTCCCAGGCGTACTTCTTCCGGGAAATGATCTTGCTGAAATCGGGATCCTGCGCCAGCAGGGGCGCAATGCGGTTTTCGACGAACTTGAGGTTGGGGTGAAGCTCCTCCTCCGTGGGATTGAACTTGGCACGGGCCGCCTCGATGCGGGCCTTCGCCTCGCCGGTGAGCGGGCCGCACAGGGCCAGCAGGAACAGGTACAGGTCCCGGGTGGACTCGCACGAGACCTCCAGAAGGGCTTCCGCGTCCTTGAGAGTCATACCGTGGTTTTCCGCGTAGCAGTAAATGGCCTTGAAAGCCTTGATACGGAGAATTCTTCGGTTGAGCATACTTTCAAACAAATTTGTATGCAAAGATAGCAAGTAATCGAGAAAAAATCCTATTTTTGTGAAGATATCTATAATTAATACACTATGTACAGAGAGGATTACGAGTCGTCCAGATTCGACAGCCGGGAAGCGGAAGACGTCTATTCCAAGCCCGTCCGGGCCGGGAAACGGACCTATTTCTTCGACGTGAAGGCGACCAAGGGGCGCAAGGATTTTTATCTTACGATCACGGAAAGCAAGCGCCGGGCCAACCCGGACGGCACTTTCAATTATGACAAGCACAAGATCTTCCTCTATAAGGAGGACTTCGAGAAATTCGCCGAAGGCCTGGACGAGGTGATCGCATATATCAAGGACAACTGCTTCCACGGAGAGATTCCGCAGCGGACGGCGGAGGGATTCGGCGAAGTGGATTTCGAAGAACTCTGATGGGCGCCATCCTGCTCAGGGACGTCACCGTCGCAGATGAACGGAAAGACATCCTGATCGCACGGGGACGCATCGCCAGGATCGGGGCCGCCGGCGAGTCCGCCCGCTGGGAAATGGCCGGAGACGTCGAGATGATGGATTGTTCCGGCAAGGTCGCCATCCCCGGTTTCATCAATATGCACACCCATTCGCCGATGTCCCTGATGCGCGGCATCGGCGAGGATATGCTCTTCTACGACTGGATCGACAAGATCTGGAAGATCGAGGAGCACCTGGACCACGATTTCGTCTACTGGGCCACGAAGGTCTCGTGCCTGGAGATGATCCGCACCGGCACCACCGCCTTCAACGACCAGTACTGGTTCTTCGATTCCTCGGTCAAGGCCGCCCGCGAAATGGGCCTGCGCATCGCCACGGGCTACGACGTGATGGACAAGGGCAGCCACGAGGAGGCCGAGCGCCAGAAAGACCAGTGCATCGCCAAGAGCGAGGCCTTCCTGCACGCCGGCGATCCCGGCCACATCTACGGCCTGGCCTTCCACGCCATCTATTCCGTCAGCGAGGAAATGATCCTCTGGACCAGCGAACTGGCCCGCAAGTACGACGTCAACCTGCACATCCATCTCTGCGAGACGCAGAAGGAGGTGGAGGACTGCAAGGCCGCCCACGGCGGGCTTACCCCGGTGGAATATCTCGACCGCCTCGGGGTGCTCTCCCCCCGCCTGCTTGCCGCCCATACACTCTGGCTCACCCCGCACGACATCGAACTGCTGGCGGAGCACGGCGTGCACTGCATCCACAACATCAATTCCAACGCCAAACTCTCTTCCGGCTTCCGCTTCCTCTACAACGAGATGCGCGACGCCGGCATCAACCTCTGCCTGGGCACGGACGGCTGCGCCTCTTCCAACAACCTCGATATGCTGGAGGCGATGAAGACCTCCGCCCTCTTCCAAAAGGCCTGGCGCGAGGACCCGTCCGCCCTGCCGCTGCCCGAGTTGATGGATATGGCCACCCGCAACGGCGCCAAGGCGCTGCGGCTTGACGCCGGGCGCATCGAGGAAGGCGCCGCCGCGGACCTGTCGATCGTCGACACCGACAACACTTTCTTCCTCTCCCCCGGCCCGTTCCTGGCGAACCTCGTGTATTCCGCGCACTCGGACTGCATCGACTCCGTCATCTGCGACGGCCGCTTCCTGATGCGCCACCGCGAGATTCCCGGCGAGCAGGAAATCGTCGAGGAGGCCCGCAAAGTTATCTCCAAAATCGTCTAACCCGTTAACACAGAACTAATATGGACAGCAGAATCCGCACCTACCAAGTTGCAGCCGACTATATCCGTCAGCAGATCGGCGGATACACCCCGCTGGTCGGCATCGTGCTCGGCAGCGGCCTGGGCCGTCTCGCCGACCGGATCCAGGATCCCGTCGTCATCCCGTACAAGAGCATCCCCGGCTTCCCGGTCTCCACGGCCGTAGGACACAAGGGAAACTTCATCGTCGGCCGCCTGGGCGGCAAGATCGTGATGGCGATGCAGGGCCGTTTCCATTATTACGAGGGCTATCCGATGGATCTGGTGACCATCGGCGTACGCACGATGGCCATACTCGGCCTGCAGTATCTCTTCGTGTCGAACGCCGCCGGCGCTGCGAATCCGGATTTCCGCGTGGGAGACCTGGTCGTCATCCGCGACCATATCAGTATGTTCCCCAATCCGCTGATCGGTCCGAACCTCGACGAGATGGGGCCGCGGTTCCCGGATATGACCTGTGCATATGACGCCGAATTGCGTTCGCTGGCGGAGAAGTGCGCCGACGCGATGGGAATCCAGGTCCGCAGGGGCGTGTATTTCGGCAGTACCGGCCCGACCTATGAGACACCGGCCGAGGTACGTTTCTACCGCACCGTCGGAGCGGACCTGCTCGGTATGTCCACCATTCCAGAGGTCATCGTGGCCCGTCACTGCGGGATGCGCGTTTTCGGGATGTCGGTGGTGACGAACTGCGCCAACACGGACAACGTCGCCAAGGTCCTCAACGACGGCGACGACGTGGTCAAGCAGGCCGACGCGGCGGCGGAGCGGATGACTTCGCTCTTCGCATCGATGATCGCAGCGCTATAACGCCAAGTCAAGGAAGTCTATAAAACCCTGGATATCAAGGTTATAAGGACGGGGGCCGGCAATCCGGCTCCCGTCGCCGTTCAATAGGAAGTAGTTCGGCTGCGCGTTCACGCCGAACTGGTTCAAGGCGATGTAGGAATTGACGCGGCCCACGTCTTTGAGGACCTTGCCGCGGTCGTTGGTCACCCATTTCGATTCCGGCAGGCGCGCCTTGTCGTCGACGTGCAGAGCCACGATCACGAAGTCCTCGCGCAGACGGCGCAGCACCTCGGGATCCGACCATACGCGCTGCTCCATCTCGCGGCAGTTCACGCAGCCGTAGCCCGTGAAATCCAGGAACACCGGCTTACCGCTTTCCCGCGCGGCCGCCAGGCCGTCCTCCAGGTTGTCGTAGGCCGGAAGGTTATGGGCGATGCGGATCGTCCCGTCCCCGGACTCATTCCGGACTTGTACCGGAATCTCCGGGCCGGAGGACCTTCCGATCACGAAATCCTGCGTCTCCATCGGCGGCAGATAGCCGGAAATGGCTTTCAGCGGAGCGCCCCACATTCCGGGAATCAGGTACATCACGAAAGCGAACACGGCGATGGCAAGCGTCAGGCGCGGGACGCGCAGGTACTCTAGCGGCTCGTCGTATTTGAAGCGGATCTTGCCCAGCAGGTACAGGCCGAGCAGGAAGAACACCGCAATCCAGATGGCCAGGTATACCTCGCGGTCCAGCAGGTGCCAATGGTAGGTCTGGTCGGCCGTGCTGAGGAACTTCAGGCCAAGCGCAATCTCGATGAAACCGAGCACCACCTTGACGGAGTTGAGCCAGCCGCCGCTCTTCGGGAGCTTCTTCAGCAATGAAGGGAAGAGCGCCAGAACGGTGAACGGCAGGGCGAAGGCGACGCTGAAGGCCAGCATCGTGACCATCGGGGTCCAGAACTCGCCCTGGGTGCTCTTGATCAGTACGGTGCCTACGATGGGGCCGGTGCAGCTGAAGCTGACCAGCACGAGGGTGAGCGCCAGGAAGAAGATGCCGCCCAGGCCTTTGCGGTCGCTGTTCCTGTCGGCGCTGTTGGTCCATTTTGAGGGGAGCGTGATCTCGAATGCGCCGAAGAAGCTGGCCGCGAAGACCATAAACACCAGGAAGAAGATGAGGTTGGGCAGCCAGTGGGTCGAGAGCCAGTTGAAGATGTCGGCCGTGACGCCGTTGCCGCCGACAATCCACGTAATGCCGATTATCAGGCTGATTGGGACCGTATAAAGCAGGACGATGAAAAGTCCGTACAGGAAGGCTTTCAGACGCCCCTGACGGGCGTTTTCGCTGCCTTTCATAAAGAAGGACACGGTCATCGGGACCATCGGGAACACGCAGGGCGTCAGGAGCATCGCGAAACCCCACAGGATCGCCTCCAGGATCAACGCCCAAAGGCCTCCGGAGCCCGTCTGCTGCTCTGCGTGCTGTCCGGATGGACTGTCGACCCCGGAAACCGTAGCCACCCTCGGCTCCGTAAGAGGGAGGGGCCCGCCGCCAACGGCGGTGGGAGGGGTCTCGCGCAGCGAGACGTTTCCGGGGTCGAGCAGTCCTCCGGCAGCCTCAGCGGGCACGAACAAATCGAAGTCCCAGTCCACGGGCATATAGCACGCGTCGCCCTTGCAGGGCATATACGTGACCGTGCCGGACACGTGGTCGATCCCCTCGTCCAGACTGCCCGTCAGGACGATCTGCTGCCCTTCCGGGGACTGCTTGACCTCGGACTTCCACTGGATCTGCGGCGGCGTGAGCTGCAGCAGCAGGGCGGCGAACAAAAGCAGGTGGGACATCGGCGGCGCGGATTACTTGGCGATGGCAACGGAACGGGTCTCGCGGATCACGGTGATCTTCACCTGACCCGGATAAGTCATCTCGTCCTGGATGCGCTGGGCGATATCGGTGGACAGGCGCGCGGCCTGCTCGTCGGACACCTCCTCGGCGCCGACGATCACGCGGAGTTCGCGGCCGGCCTGGATGGCGTAGGACTTGGTGACGCCCGGATAGGACGCGGCCAGGTCTTCCATCCCCTTGAGGCGCTTGATGTAGGACTCGATCACCTCGCGGCGGGCTCCCGGACGGGCGCCGGAGATGGCGTCGCCCACGAGCACCAGCGGGGCGTAGATGGAAGTCATCTCCATTTCCTCGTGGTGCGCGCCCACGGCGTTGCAGATCTCGGGACGCTCCTTGTACTGCTCGGCCAGCTTGGCGCCCAGGATGGCGTGCGGCAGCTCCGGATCCAGGTCACTGACCTTGCCGATATCGTGCAGGAGGCCGGCGCGGCGGGCCACCTTCGGGTTCAGGCCGAGCTCGGAGGCCATAATGGCGCAGATGTTCGCCACTTCGCGGGAGTGCTGCAGCAGGTTCTGCCCGTAGGAGGAACGGTATTTCATCCGGCCGATGAGCTTGACGAGCTCCAGGTTGAGGCCGTGGATGCCCATATCGATGCAGGTGCGCTTGCCCGTCTCGAGGATCTCGTCCTCAAGCTGCTTGCTCACCTTCGCGACCACCTCTTCGATGCGGGCGGGGTGGATGCGGCCGTCGATCACCAGCTGGTGCAACGACAGGCGCGCGACCTCGCGGCGCACGGGATCGAAAGCGGAAAGCAGGATGGCGTCGGGGGTGTCGTCCACCACGATCTCGACGCCCGTCGCAGCCTCCAGGGCGCGGATGTTGCGTCCTTCGCGGCCGATGATGCGGCCCTTCACTTCGTCGTTCTCGATGGGGAAGGTGGTGACGGCGTTCTCGATGGCCGTTTCGGTCGCGGTGCGCTGGATGGTGTTGATGACAATCCGCTTCGCTTCCTTGGCCGCATTGAGCCTGGCTTCGTCCATCGTATCGTTGATATACGCCTGGGCTTCGCTGCGCGCCTCGGCCTTCATATTCTCGACCAGCATCTTGCGGGCCTGCTCGGCGGTCATTCCGGCAATGTTCTCCAGCTCCTTGTTCACCTGCGCCGTAATGCGGTCGCATTCCTCCATCTTGGCGTCGAGCTTGTTCTTCAAGGCGTTTACCTGCCCCTTCTGGGAATCCAGGTCGTGCTGGCGGCGGTCGATTTCGCCCTGCTGCTGCTTCAGCTGCCCCTCACGCGACTTGATGTTGTTCTCGCGGTCACGGAGCTCGTTGTTCTTCTTGTTCACATACGCCTCGTGCTCACCCTTCAGCTGGAGGAACTTTTCCTTTGCCTGCAGGATCTTCTGCTGCTTGACGTTCTCCGCTTCCAGGTTCGCTTTCTCGATGATGGCGTCGGCGCGTCCCTTGGATATGAGACGGCTGACAAGTATATAAATTGCCAGGGCCAGGACGGCGCCTGCAACTGCTGCTAGGATATAGTACAACATAGTATATAATAAATTAAACAGTATCCACTTATTCATTCAAGCAGATACCGTTTAAAGAAAAAAGCCGTCAGCCGAGCTTTCAGAAAGCCTCTGATTATGTTTTGGGCTCCGTCCTGTCCCGGGCTTCCCGTCATAGCGGGCTTGCCTTCCTCAGGGCGAGTAGACCCGGTTCCGAAGAACTTGTTGTTTTCAGAAGATGGGCCTGACGGCTATCACTTTTTCAGCGCCTCCAGATATGCTGCGACATCTGCCTCCAGGGATTCAACTTCTCCCACGAGGCGCGACATCTTCTTCTGCGCGGAAAGCTTTCCTGCGGCCTCCTGGACAGCTGCAAAGACCAGTTTGTCCTCATAGCTGCTCTCCGGGAAGCGGGAATCGAACTTGGCCAGCATCGCCGTCACGTCCTGCGCGGCCAGACGCATCAGCTGCTCCATTTCGGGGGAAGCGGCACTGAGGCGGAAAGGCTTACCGGCAACGTTCAGCGTGATATCCTGGGCCATATCAACTCTCCAGCAGTTTTATACACCTGTCAATCTCCTTGATCAGCTTGCCAATGCGCTCGCGGGACTCAGCCGGGCTCCCGGCGGCCTGGAAGGCGTGCATCAATTCAAGATTGGCTATCTGTTGGTTCAAATCAGTAATCTGCTTCTTGTATTCCAGCGACTTCTCCTCGCTCTGCCTGAGCCGTTCCTCGAGGGTGGCGGCCCTTTGGCGTTCGGCCTCGTACAGGGCTACCAGCTTGGCGATATTGGACTTGATGTCTTCGAGCATTCGGAAAGGTCACTAGTCTACAATTTGCAAATATAAGAAAAAAACGCAGATTGTCAAATCTATACAAAAAGAGACCTGCGAACTCACGTCCGCAGGTCCCGGTGAATAATACTTATCTAAAGAAAATTATTTCTCGATAGGTTTGAGGATAACGGTACGGCTCAGGACGTCCTTGTTGAAGAACATCGCACCAACGCCACCGTTGGCCTGCATCTCAAGACGGCTGGCAGGAACACCCTGGCTGATGAGGTAATCGTACACAGCCTTGGCGCGCTGCTCGGACAGGGTCTGGTTGCGCTTGACGCTACCCGTGGCCTTGTCGGCGTAGCCGGCGACGGAGAACTTGGTGTCCTTGTCCTCAGCCTTCATATTCTTGATGGCGTCGGCATACATATTCAGACGGACCTTGTCCTTGTCGGTCAGGTTGGCCTTGTTGATCTCGAAGAACACGGCGGTAGAAGCAGGAACCTCATTGTTGATGAGCTTCTCGACCTCCTTGATGACCTCGACCTTCACGGTCTCGACGATGTTGTTCGGGTGATCCTTGGCCCACTGCTCGGCAAGAGCCTGGGCGGCCTCCTTGGAGAGATAGCCGGCGGCGGCAGCGGCAGCAGCAGCGCGGGCGAACTTGCCGTGCTTGCCACCGATGGTCCAGACACCGTTCAGGGTCAGACGGCCGGTGCCCTCAGCCTTGCGATACTTGTCGGCGTCGCCGAAGATGGAAGGAGTCACACCCACGCGGCCTTCCACGCCAAGTGCGAAGGAAGGGGTGAAGTTGTAAGCCATTCCGAGACCGGCGGTGGCACCGAAGCGGAGCTTGAGGTCATCGTTATACTTCACCTGCAGGATGTCATCGGCATAAGCATAGCCGGTGAGCTCGGTACCGACGGTGGAAAGGTTCATCGTCGGGCCAACGAACAGGTAGAGGTCGAACTTGGCGAGATCGTCAGCGAAAATGTTGGAGATATTGAGGATACCATCCAGGTTCAGCTCACCGAAGAGCTTCTTGGGATAGTCGACAATATTCTCGGTGGTGGTGCGGAAAGCGTTGCCCTTGACCTTGTCGAGGTTCTGGAAAGGACCGCCGATGACACCACGGACACCCCAGACCGGAGTGATGTAGCGGCCGAGCTGGATCTGGCCGTAAGGAGCGACCGTATTGAGCTCCGGAGTGAACACGGTGTTGACACCGGCACCGATGCCGACGAACACGTCGTTGCCCTTGTAGGCAGCCTGGCCGTTCGCAGCGAACGTAGCAGCCGCCAGAGCGATAGTCAAAGCGATGATTCTGAGTTTCATATCTGTGCTTTTTTAATTTCGTTGAACAATAGGCATTCAGGAGAAATTACTCGGCTTCGACGATACCGCCACCGGCGTTGGTGCCGGCCTTCTCGCTGGTGCCGTGGCCATAGATGTAGTGGCTGGCGTGGCTCGGGTGAGCGCACTCCTCATACTGGGCGTCGGAAGCCATCGTCTTGACGGAGAACTTGCCGACGACACCGGCATCACCGACGACGCGGGCGGATCCCGTAGGAGTAGCGACAAGCTCGTACGGAGTGACGATCTCAGTCTCGGTACCGAACACGTTGTACAGGGACCAGGCGGAAACCTTGAAGTTGAGCGTCTTGGTAGAAGAAGTGATTGCGCCGTCGAAAGGCTTCGCGGCATTCTCGACATTCTCCGCGAAAACAGCCTCGAGGACCTCGGGACCGGAGACGATTTCCATACCGTCATACTCCTTGTAGGTAGCGCTGTCGGAGAGAACGAACTCGCTGGCATTCTCGACCCACTTCTCGTGGCCCTTGTGGGAATAGGCGTGGCCGTGCGTGTTGGCAGCCTCGAGGACGAGATCCTTCACGGTCTTGACCGGCTCGCCTGCCTTCAGCTCGAGGGTGTAGTCGCCGATGTTACCGCCGACGGGGATGACCACGGTGTAGTGGGCCTTTCCGCCGGGACGGAGGGCGTTGATGTGAACGGTAGCGGAACCCGTGCCTCCCTTATAGGTGGCGGTGAGGGTGTAGTCCTGCTCGGCGATCGCGTCGGAACCGGTGATCGTCAGAGCGGGAGTGATAGAAGCGGCGGAAGTGACGTCCTGACCGGTCAGGATATCAAGGACCGTCGCGGTGATCGTTGCCTCGGCAGGGCCGACCTCGAACGCGGTGGTGAGGCCTTCAGGCTGGCAGGCGGCAAATACACCTACTAACGCAATGAGTGAAAAAAACTTTTTCATTTCTTTAAAATAAATATTAAACATTAAACATTACTTTCAAAACCTCGGCAAGGCAGCAGCGGCCCTATCGCGAGAGCATACTACTTTACGATTGGCAAAGATACCGCAATAAATCTGAAAAAACAAATATTTTTCAAAAATATTATTTTATAGTCCCCTGCGGCCGATAACCCCGTCTATATAATAAGGGTTGAAAGAATTTTTGCTCATAATGTTGTCGGAAGCCTCGGTGCGGAACTCCTTGTAATAATACCGTTCGTTGTTGGCGTTGTAGGAGATGCCCATTTGCCCGGAGGTAGTCAGCCGCGGCACATAGCCGTGGCGCTTCTGTCCATACGGAGGCAGGGCCACCTGGAAACGGAAGCCGCCGTTGGTAAGCGCAGCCTTGTCAAGGCCTTTCATCGCATAGAAACCGATGGAACAGTGACGGAAATGGCGGATCATCTCGAACTTGGCACCCGGATCGCCAATCAGAAACCGCTCCGCCCGCAAGGTGAACTGCGTCTGGAGCATCGGGCAATAGTAATTGAAAGCCAGGTTCCCGAACAGGCGGAACTCCAGGTTCGAGTTAGGGGCGAGCACCAGTCCGTACGCCTCGCAGAGGTCCAGCAGGGCTATCCTTCCGTCCACCCAGAATCGTTCATTGGGGAAATGGTAGGCCGCTTCCAGGGCGATGCCGTAGCGCTTGTTCGAGAACCGGCCCACGGTCACCTTGCCCAGGATGTTCCACCCCCAGGGGTCGCGGAAACTCTGGGACAGGGTGATGATTCCCGCGTGGATCCGGCTCTGAAGCGGACCGTATCCGTCGTTGACCACCGGTATCTGGACCTGATACGAGAGTTTCGAGCCCGGCCAGAGGGACACCTCAACTGCAGGACTGAGCTGCCAGAGCGACTGATACACCTGCGTGATGATCAGGTTCATCAGGCTGACCTGCGGATACACCACGATATCCACCTTGCCGAAAGAACTGTTGCGGAGCTCCTGCCCCCGCACCAGATCCCAGCTGGCGTCCAGCCGGCGGGTCGTCCTCCAGCCGCCGCTGGCAGGGTCACGGGTAATCGTCACCTCCGGCACCCGGCGGGAAGTCCCGATGATCTTGACGGGTTTCGAGGCGTCCAGACCGGCCGCCTCGACGATCGATACCGCCCGGGCGAAGCCTTCGGCCGGAATCTTATAGTAGTCGTTCTCCACGGTGAAGACCGTGTAATCCCCGGATTCGGCCGCCCGCACATTGGCGAAGCCCGCTTCCACGAGGCGCAACGCGGTGCTGTCCGCCCGGGACAGGGGCTGGGCTCCCGACGTCAGGGACGCCAAGAGCAGCACCAGGGCCGTCAGCAGAAGGATTCCGCGCTTTTCCATAGAAAGACAAAGTTAATACTTTTTCAGGACTTCCGTCGTTTCCAGGCGAAGATTCTTGTCGTAGGTATCGTGCCGGACATATCCCACGCCCGGGGCATACCAGCTCTCCGAGGTTGTCGTCCGGTTCCGGCCGGGACCGCGCTCCACCTTATGCTCACGTACGACCAGGCAGTCGAAAATGCCGGCCGGCACTGTGATGCGTTCTTCCCGGAGAACCCGCCGCTGCGTTACGTCGATGTGGTATTTCGCCCCTTTCACGTCCACGGTGCAATGCGCTTCGGGGAGGCTGTCCCCCACCCGCATCCCGGGCGGAAGCAGGGCGGCCGTACCTTCCGAATGCATCTCCGTCTTCGGGAAAAGGCCGCGCAGGACGGCTTTCAGAGAAGCGCCCAGGTCCGTCCGCACACCGCCGTCCGCATCGACGGTCACCGTCATCGGGGCGGGTCCGCCGAACAGGGATCCCCCGCCGGGACGGCCAAGCCGGAGAGTATAGTCCACTTCCCGCCCGTCCGCGGTCTGCCGCACGGATACGATCTGCAGCGTGGTCGTGCGCCGGAGTTTCCCGCTGTCCGCATCATAGCGCTCGTAGTAAAGCGTCCTTCCCGGCTGGGTGCAGAAATACGGCTCCCCCGCCGTTCCCGGGAGTTCCGGCAGCAGCAGAAGCAGCGACAGGCAGAAAGCACGGATGGTTTTCACGCTGCAAAGATGCACATTTTTTCGTTATCTTTGTATTATGGAAGGATATGACAGCCTGCAGGCGTATGTAGAAGCGGACATCCTGCCCCGCTACGATTCTTTTGACAAAGCACACGGACGCACGCACGTGGAGCGCGTGATCCGCGACGCCCTCGCCCTGGCGGCATTCTACCCGGTGGATCCGCAGATGGTCTACGCGGCCGCCGCCTTCCACGACACCGGACTCTGCGAGGGCCGCGCCACCCACCACCTCGTTTCCGGACGCATCATCCGGGAGGATCCGCAACTCCCCCGCTGGTTCAGCCCGGAGCAGATCGAGACCGTCGCCTGCGCCGCCGAAGACCACCGCGCTTCGCTGGACCACGAACCCCGCAGCATCTACGGGCGCATCATCGCCGAAGCAGACCGGCAGATCGAGCCGGAGACCATCGTCCGCCGGACCGTCCAGTTCGGCCTGTCCCATTATGCGGAGCTGGAGAAGGAAGGACATTGGCAGCGCATGCTGGAGCACCTGCACGAGAAATATGCCGAGGGAGGCTACCTCAAGCTCTGGATCCCCGAATCGTCCAACGCCGCCAAACTTGCCGAACTCCGGCGGCTGATCGCGGATGAGGAGCGTCTGCGCGCCCTTTTCGAAAGCATCTTCGCTGAGGAGACGGCGGCCTGAGTCTCAAAACAGGCGCCTGTAGAAAGCGGCCTTCCTGTCCAGGGACAGCGGATAGGCCCGGGAGGTGGAGGGCATCCGCCACCATTCCATTTTACATCCCCACGCCTCTAGCGACAAACTCTCCCCTACGGCCGGAAGCCGTTCCACCAGCACCCCGGCGGTCTTGAGGATGCCCTGAAGCTCTTCGCTGGCCTTGCCGCCCGTGGTCACGATGCGGCGGCAGCGGGGCATCTTCGCGAGGAGCGCACCGACATCGGTAGGCTCCAGCACCTCCAGGAATGCGTCGGAGGCGTTGTCCTTGAGGCGCCGCACCGCCGTCGCCGTGTCGAAGAAAGCAAGCGCGTGCTCCCGACAGAAAGCCTCGATCCGCTCCCGGTCGAAGCCCTTGCGGTCCGTCCGCTCGAAATGCCGGGCGTCACCGAAATGCACGAGCCCCATCACGCGCCAGAAATCGTTGATGTAATTGGGATAGAAGAAATCCATCGACCAGCGCTCCCGGGGCGGCGGGAAACTGCCCAGGAAGAGCAGCGTCGCCCCCGGCGGCAGGAAGGGTTCCAGCGGATGTCTTTCGGTCGTCACGACACAAAGATACAGCAAAAACGGAATCCGTCCGCAAATCACGGCTGAAATGAGTACGACAACCGGTTTTTCCAGCATTCGTTCTCAAATACCGCCTGATTTGAGGACGGAAAACCGCTGCATCGGGAACAGCGTGTCAATCAACGCCTGTGGCAGTTTTACAATTCTTCGGACCTGCTTGTTGTTGGCATTGAATTCGAAATGCAGTTTCCTGGCCAGATCCATCTTTTGTTCCGTCTTCAGCAATCCCGGACGCGTATCTCCGTATTCCTTTGCGCATATTGAACACGCCACCCTGTACATTTCTTCATCCGTCAAAAAAACTTTGTCTCCAAGCCGCCGGGCCACTTCGGCGTGGGCTTCGTGATCCTTGCCGAGCCGCAGGAAGTACTGATGCGCATCCCTGAAATAGTTCTCGGCCTCCCGGAGAGCGCAGAAACTGTCTGGAAGCAACAAGGATGCGGTCCCGCCTGCATCCAAGGGAAAACCGGGGCATACCCGGTACCGTTCCGGCAGGGACAGGTCGCGGCTATGGCACAATTCCCTTCTTTCCCTGGTCGTCAACGAGGAGAAGGGAACGGCGGGCAGCAGTTGTGCCATCGGATTGAAGAAGAACGCCCCGGCGCTCCACCAGTAAGAAAACGGGGTGCATTCCGGATGAACGACATACCCGTTCCGGTTGACGTAGATGATCTCGTTCCGCAATGCGTGCAGGTCCGGAATCCGGAAGAACTCCGCCTCGAACCGGCTCAGTGAACAACCCCGCCCGCTGAAGCTGACATATCTCCGCAGCCTCTTCTTAAACAAATCGAAGAATCGCGGTACATCCTCCTGCGGCCCCGCCAGGACAATATGCAGGTGATTGTTCATCAAGGCAAAAGTCAATATGCGGCATCGGGGGAAAGCCGCCGCGCAAATGCCTAAAAGTATGATTCCGAACAGGAAATCCACATCTCCGGCGAAAAGGATCTCCATCGTCTCGCCGGAAGTGTACAGATGCCAGAAGGGGCCGCCTTGCATAAAGGCGGCTTCACAGACGGACTCCGGGTTCATCTGCCCCTGCCGGATCTGCGGGAACGGCCGGTGTCGGCGCCCAAGTCCTCGCCCAGATGCTCCAGACGAAGCCTCAGCGCATTCGGGTTGCGACCGAAGCGCTCTGACAATTCACCCCATCGGACGGGAAGGCCCGTCTCCGACTGCCGCCGGTACTCATCAAGCAGTGCGGCATCGTCCTCTTCTGACCATTTGGTAAATGCCCGCGGAAAACGGGCCCGGAGTGATTTCATCTGCAATCTGCTGACATTCAGGAAGTCAAGAAGACATTGCGCCTTTTCCCCGGAGCTTCCTGCCTTCAACCACTCCTCAAGATTGCCTTCCACGGCGTGTTCACGAATCTGTTGCAGGACAAATGGAGAAAGGCCGTAAACAGGTTTATCCGGAATTTCCGTCTCCTCAGAAAAGAGCTGGCCGATTTTAAGGAAAGCCGCCATCATCGTTTCTTCCACGACTCCGTAAGCGAATGGCCGGTAATCATCCAGAATTTCCCAGATGCAGGATTCATCAATGAATTCCATAATAGAAGTTTTTAAAGTTTAACAAAGGCCTCACGGCACAAGAATACGGTTTTTTTCGGAAAAGTCCGAAAGAAACCGTACTGAAAATGGTTTCCGTCCTCAAATCAGGCGGTATTTGAGGACGGAAGCGACTCAGATCCGGCCGGGGTAGGCTTCGAGGGCCTTCTGGAGGATGACGAGGGCGCGGGCGAGATCTTCCTTGCAGAGGACGTAGGCGATGCGGACCTCCTGGCGGCCTTCTCCGGGCTCGGTGTAGAAGCCGGCGCCGGGCGCCATCATCACGGTAGCGCCTTCGTACTGGAAGTCGCTCAGGCACCAGATGCAGAACTTCTCGGCGTCGTCCACCGGGAGTTTGGCCATCGTGTAGAACGCGCCCATCGGGATGGCCGAATACACGCCCGGAATCTTGTTGAGCCCGTCGATCAGGAAATTGCGGCGCTCCAGATACTCTTCATACACGCTTTGGAGATACTCCTTCTGCACGCTCACGGAGGCTTCCGCCACGATCTGGCCCAGCAGCGGCGGGGACAGTCGGGCCTGGCAGAACTTCATCACCGCGTCACGCACGTCCTTGTTCTTGGTGCAAAGGCAGCCGATGCGGATGCCGCATTCCGAGTAGCGCTTGGACACGGAGTCGAACAGGACGACGTTCTGCTCGATCCCTTCCATATGGAAAGCCGAGATGTAGGGCATCCCGGTATAGATGAACTCGCGGTACACCTCGTCGCTGAACAGGTATAGCCTGTGCTTCTTGACGATGTCGCGGAGGCGCTGCATCTCCTTGCGGGTATAAAGGTACCCGGTCGGATTGTTGGGGTTACAGATGAGGATGGCCTTGGTGCGCGGAGTGATCTGCTCCTCGAAGGCCTCGACGGAAGGCAGGCGGAAGCCGTCCTCGATGCTCGTCTTCACGCTCTTGATCACGGCACCGACCGAGATGGCGAACGCCATATAGTTGGCGTAGAAGGGGTCCGTCACGATTACCTCGTCCCCCGGCTCCAGGCAGGCCAGGAAGGCGAACAGCACCGCCTCGGAACCGCCCGTGGTGATGATGATCTCTTCCGGGGAGAGATAGATGCCATACTCCGCATAATACTGCACCATCTTGGTACGCAGCGAGAGATAGCCGTCGGAAGGGCTGTACTCCAGGATGGTCCGGTCGACGCTCTTCAGGGCATCCAGGCCGCACTGCGGGGTCTTGATGTCAGGCTGACCGATGTTCAGGTGATATACGTGGACGCCGTTGCGCTTGGCGGCGTCGGCGTAGGGCGCCAGCTTCCGGATCGGGGAAGAAGGCATATTCTGTGCACGCTGCGAGATTTCCATCTGCTTTGAAATTTGCGCAAAGATAAGAAAAAAACTTACTCCGCGGCGAGTTCGTCAGCCAGACGGAGCAGTTCATCCGCAGAATCCGTCTGGGGCACCAGCCATTCCCGGCCGCAGACCAGCCGGGGAACGCCGCTCTTCCCGGAAGTCGAAGTGCGGCCGAAGAGTTCATATGCCTTGCGGAGGCATTCCGCGATACGCGGGTCGGCCAGAGCGTTCTCGAAATCCGCCCCGAGGAGCTCCCGGGCGCGGTCTTCCGCTGCAAGCGGGTCGATCTTCGCGTGCTCGTCGCCATCCCCCAGCAGCCAGTCCCAGTACTCCCCCGCCGCTTCCGGCCGGGCATACCACACCGCGAGCGCATACCGGGTAAGCGCGCAGGACCCGGCAAAGCGGTCGATGCCCGACGCCGGGATATACGGATTGCAGGCGCTGCTGAGCGGCACCGGGCAGAGAAGGACGCGGTAACGGCCTTCCGCCTTTTCCAGGAACTCAGGCAGCACGCGGTGCAGGCGCCGGCAATGGATGCACTGGAAGTCAAAGAGGAGGGTGAGGGTGACCGGACCCTCTTCCAGGACAGGCACCTCCCCGTCGGCAAAAGCCGGCAGGTCTGCATCGGACCGGCCGCTGTCATAAACGGCGTCCGGCAGGGTGCGCGCCTGGACGAGCGCGAAAACCGCGGCGGCTGCCAGTCCGGCGGCGAAGGGCGGCAGAGGCCGGCCACCCGACCGTTTCGCCTGCAGACAGACCAGCACGGCAAGGACGCAGCCCAGGCCGTGCAGGGCCGTGCAATACTTGCAGAAAGTATGCAGTACGCCCAACTGGAGCCAGCCGAACCACAAGGCCGCCCCCACGATGCAGCCGCACAGCAGCGGCATCAGCCGCCAGAGCAGACGGTCCAGCGAGCGGTCTTCGGGCTTGTCACCGCCCAGGAAAAGCAGGCAGACCAGCAACAGGACGTAAAGCACGGCCGCGGCGAGACTGACGGGCACGCCCCCGAGCACATACGCCCAGGGGCTGCCCATCACGTCGTCGCAGGCACTCCCCGCCCCGCAGCCTGCCAACTGCACCCCTGCCAGGGAATGGAACACCATCCAGGCGGAGAGCAGCAGGCAGGCCGCACAGAGCGGCAGCGTCCAGGCCTTGAACCTGCGGAGGGACATCGAATCAATAGGCGTTCGCAGCACCCGGCGTCGGACGGCCCGTAGCCACGGGAGCACCGTTGGCGAAGGCCGCCTTGAGCGGCGCCGAGAGCGTCACGCCCGTACCGGAAACCGGATCGGAAGCCTTGTGGGCCTTGCGCAGAGCGGATTTCAGGACCAGCTTGTTGTCCTGCGCTCCACCCGGCGCGCCCCACCAGCGGCGCGGCATAATCACCTCGGCCACCACGGCCGGCTCGTCGCCGACCAGGATCTCCTGACCCGCCGTAAAGCCCATCGCCGAAGCGACCACGACCGTCTTCGCGCCAGGCCGGGCCGCCGAGGCGAGCTGCGTGCCGCCTGCTGTACCCACCTTCACGACTTTCAGGACCTCGGCTGCGGCACCGTTTCCGATGACGATAGAGGCTCCTTCCTGCACGCCCTGCACGGAAGAGAGCTTGACGTTGTCGTCGCCCGGCTTCGCGGCCACGGCGAGGTTGAACGCCTGCTGGACGCGGAAGTCGTTCTTGTTGTCATCGGCATCGGCACCGTCCGGGAAGCGTCCGGCGCTCAACGAGGCGACCGGGCCTTGAGCGGCGCCGAAGCGGCGGCCGGGATACGGCACGGGTACGAAATTGCCCGGCTCTTCCAGTCCGGAATCAGCCTGGTAGCCCTCGGAGAGGAACGGATCCACCACGAGACCGTAGTTGAGCGCATCGGCTACGTTTCCGCGCGCATCCCGCAACGTGATGTTGCCGGCCTGCTCGGAAAGGGCGGGACCGCCGAAGAAGATGTCCGCCGGGACCTCGCCGTGATAGCCGCCCGTACCGGCGATGACAGCCTCGTCGACCGGGTGTGCCGAAGAGAGCGGGCTGTCCAGTTCGATGGAATAGCAGAGCGCCAGCACCGGTTCGTTGCTGTAGTGGACGAACTTCGTCGCGGGCTCGAAACTGATGCCCGTTCCGTTCACGCTGTAAGGCATATTGGAGGCGTGGGCGTACTTCAGCGGCTCGGCGATGTCCAGGCCCGTGCCGGGATCCTCGCCCGGACGCAGCGGACCGTTCAGGGTGTTGCGGGCGGACTGCGTGCCCACCTTCGTCACGGTCACGGTCTCGATGCCGTGGCCTTCGCTGGCGATGTCCAGGCGGATCTTGTCGCCCACGGAGATGTTCGCCACGGAAGACACCTTGATGTTGGTGTCGCCCGGCTTCGCATCCATCGACAGGTAGCCCTGCGTGCCCGGCTTGCCCACCTCGGTGACGGTCACGACCTCGTATTTCTCCAGCGAGTTGGACACGGCGGGACGGTCGGTCCCGTAGCCTATGGCCATCTTCTGCCCCACCTGGAAGTGGGCGGTGGAAGTGACGGGGATGTTGGTGGAGCCGACGGGAATCTCAATGCCGTGGCCGCCCGGGAGCGGCTGCCAGACCGTGGTCGGCGTACCGGCGGGCTGCATCCCGCGTCCGAACGGGGATGCCATCGGGGCAGCCGGCGCGGGGGCGGGCGCGTTCACGGCCTTGACCGTGCGTTTCTCTCCGCCCACGAGCACCGCGTCACCCGGGCTGATGCCCTCGACGCTGCGCACATAGATGACATCGTCACCTTTGGCGGCATTCACCGCGAGACCGGAACCGGCCAGGCCGAGCAGATAGTATGCCTTCGGCGCGAGGGTGGCCCCGGACGGGATCTTGATGTCGGAAAAATACGGGATGTTGGCCGCGTGCTGACGCACCGTCCAGCCGGACAGGTCCACCGTCTTGTCGGAAGCGTTGTACAGCTCGATGAAGCCGTCGGTCACGCTGAACTCGTTGATCTTGACGGGTGCGGTATTGCGGACCTTCAGGGCGCCGCTCGTGCGGACCGTACCCTTGTCGTCTTTCCAGGTTGCGCGGGCCACCAGGTCGCCGTTGAACGAAGCCGAACCGGAAGTGACGTCGAATTCGGCCACCACCGTCTGACCGGGCTCGACCGCATACGGAATGCGAAGCTGCTTGCCGGTGACGCCGCTCACGCTCGCCTTCCAGCCCTTCGGCGCATCCAGCGAGATGGCCAGGCCCTCGACGGGAGCGTCCGTGGTATTGACGAAACGGACCACCGCCTTGCGCGTGGTGCCGGGAGCGAAGCTCATAATGTTGGAAGGACGGCCGTCTTCCAGGGACGGGAACACCTCCACCGCAGCCACCCTGTAGCGGGCGGCCACCACGTTCGCCTGCACCTCCTGGTTCAGCGCCTCGGTGGGGAACGTGCCCGCAGCCGTCATCGCACCCTCGTAGAAGGTACCGGAAGAACCGTTGCTGTTGTCGCCTCCGTTGCCGAGCAGGATGGCGCCCTGCTTGCGCATCGGATCGTAGCTGTTGCGCTCGTTGCGGATGCGTCCGCCGTCGTAATACACCTTCAGCGCGCCTTCCTGGGCGTTGCCGCCCATCGAGCGCCAGTGGTGCGGCTCGCCGTCGGCCGTAGCCGTGACAAAGCGCCAGGTGATGCTCTCGAGCCCCTCGCAGAACTTGTCGTTGGGGTCGTCGTTCACGCAGCCCACCAGGTTGTTCTCCTGGTCGGTCATAATCCAGGGACCCGGAGCCTCGCCGTGGTACCACGCCGGCTGGTTGCCGAAGTAGGTGGTCTCCATCGTGCCGTCGCCGTCGTCACGGCTGTCGGTCTCGGCGTTGCCGTAGTCGAAGCAGCAGCCGGAGTTGTAGTGGAGGCCGCTAATCACCCAGTACTGGCCCTCGGCCTGGTCGTCCACGGCCGTTCCCGTGGGATCGTCAAGACGCAGGCCCATACCCGGGGCGATGAAGATGCCGTAAACCTTGTGTCCCATCACGTTCACCGGCGCCCAGTCGGCCACGGGAACGTTGTTGTAACCGCCCATCGCGGGGCCGCTGAAGCCGCCGCGCGGAGCCTGGTACAGGTGGTTGCCCTTGCCGGACTGGTCGTACAGGACCGTAATCCAGCACCAGGTGTCCTTGCAGAAGGCGTCCTGGGCCGCCGCGTCGGCATAGCCGCCCGCGTCGGCGGCCGAAGCCTTCACGACGCCGATGTCCAGCGTCCTGCCGTCCGAGGCTCTCATCACCTGGTACAGCGGGCCGTTGTACGCGGCGTACAGGGCACGCGTGGTGCTATGGGCCGCCACGCAGGGTGCGCCGCCCCGCTCGTACACGTCGCACGGGCCTTCCGGGCGCTGCAGCGCCTTTCCTCCCGCGAGGCTGTTGCACGCAATCGCCGCCCCGACGAGCACGAGGGCGACAACTGATCCGAAAAGAATCTTTTTCATATCTGGATACCTATAAAAAGTTTCGTTCCCGAAAGTTAGACATATTTTCCCAAAAAAATCCCGCGAACGGAATCATTCGCGGGATTTTTAAAGAAATTGTAACGTCAGCTGCTACTGAGCGTTCCAGTCGTGGATGTTCGGGTTGACGTTCTTCTCGGCGAAAGGAATCGGGAAGTAGCTGTGCTTCTCTTTCTTGAAGCCCATCTCCGGGTGGGAGGTGGTGCACCAGGCGGCATCGCTCTCGTCGATGTAACCCTTGTGCTTGGCCGCACCCTTCGAAGACATCTCGTCGCAGAAGTTCGGCAGGTACTTGCCGTTGTCGGCCAGTTCCCTGTCAGCAATGCCCCAGCGGACCAGGTCCGGGAAGCGGCTGCCTTCCAGCCAGCACTCGATGTATTTCTCCTTCTGGACCTCCTCCAGGGTGCACGCGGTGCTGATGTGCTTGGAACCGGCACGCTCCTGCACCTTGTTGAGGTACGGCAGGCCTTCGGCGCCGGCACCCGTCTGGGCGCAGCACTCGGCATACATCAGGAGCACCTCGGCGTAACGCATCACCACCAGGTTCCACTGAATTTCAGCGGTCGGAGTGCGGTCCTCGGCACGGTAGAGGCGCTTCCACATAAAGTAACCCACGTGGCCATAGAGGCCGCTGGCGTCCTGGATACCGCGATAGCTGTCGGTCTCCTTCTTGGACAGAGGAGTGATGACATTGCCGGCGTCGTCATAGTCGTCGGAGGTATACGGCATCTCGTAGAGAACCTCGTCGTAGCTCTTGATCCAGGCCTTGCGGCGATAGGAATCGTAACCGTCGTTCTCCAGGATGGTGTTCACGAACTTCGCGGAAGGGTTGCACCAGCCCCAAGGGGACTCGGGCGGAAGCTCGGTACCGTTGCCGTCCGGGAAGCGGACACGGGAGGCACGCCAGCCCCACAGCATCTTGAAGTTCGGCTGGGCACGCTGGTAGTAACCATCCACGGAGGCGTCATACTTGAGGTTGAACTCGAAGACGCTCTCCTCGTTGCCGCGGCCGCTGTAGTGATACAGGGTGGACATCTTGTCAGACGGGACGAGGTCGTACTTGCCGGAGTCGATGACCCTCTTGAGAGCGGTCTTGGCACTGGCATAGTCGCCCTTGAACATCATAGCCTTGCCCATAATGGCGTTGCAGAAGCCCTTGGTCACCTTCACGGCGCCGTCCTTGTCGCTCGTGCCGCCACGCTCGGTCAGGTCGTTGAGGGCGGCCTCGCAGTCGCTGATGACGAAATCCAGGACGGCCTTCTGGTCGGGAGCGTTCTCCGGCGGTTCGTTGGCGTTCAGGACGTGGTCCACGATGGGCGGATTGTACCAGCCCATAGCCAGGATAAGGTGCATATAGGCGCGCAGGACGCGGGCCTCGGCCACGCAACGCTTCTTCACCTGGGAGTCGGCACTTTCAGCGAAGTGGTCGATCACCTGGTTGGCGGCGTTGATGATCATATAGTAGCAGTGATAGGAACCGGTGATGACCGAGTTGCTGTCGTTGTACCAGAAGGCGTTGATCTGGTTGCCTTCCACACCGTCAGCCTTGTTCTCACCGGCGGCGAACATATCGTCGGAAGCATACTCGAACGGGTTCAGCAGCGGGCATTCGTTCCAGCCGGCTTCGGTACCCATCGTGTTGGACAGCCAGCGGGCGGCCTGATAGTAGGCGTTCACCAGGGCGGACTCGGCGTCGGCGTCGGTCTGATAGAAGTCCTCCATCGAGATAACGCCCTTCTTCTGGATGTCAAGCCTGCTCTCGCACCCGGTCAGGAACAGGGCGGCGCAGACAACTGTCAAGGCAATAAATATCTTTTTCATACTATTTCTTGTCTATTAGAATTCAATGTTGACACCGAAGATCAGGTTCTTGGCGGTAGGATAGTTACCCATATCGAAACCAAGGGCGTTGGAGCCGGTGGTGGCCGTCTCCGGGTCGAGACCGAAGTAGTTGGTGAAGGTGATGTAGTTGTCCAGCATCACAAACACGCGGAGATTGTCGATCATAGCCTTCCGGGTCAGCTCACGCGGCAGCGTGTAACCCAACTGGATCTGCTTGATCTTGAAGTAGGCGCCGTTGAACACGTTGTAGGAGGAGCTGAAAGCCTCGGAAGTCCAGTACTTGGCGGCAGGGAACTTGGCGTCGGCCTTGTTCACATTCGGGTTGTCCCAGGAATTGTTCCAGTAGTAGGAATACGTGTTGCAGGAAGGACGGTCCACGCGGAAGGCGGTCGGATAGATGCTGTTGCCGGCGACGCCGTTGCCGAAGATGGAGAGGTCGAAATTCTTCCAGTTGAGGTTGATCGTCAGACCGTAGGTCAGGTCAGGAATGCCCTTGCCCAGGTACACGCGGTCGTTCTCGCCCGGAGAGATGGTCGTGCCGACCACATTGCCGTCGTCGTCATAGTCGGTGTAGATCATATGGCCTTCGTTGTCGACGCCCTCAGCCTTGTAACCGCACATATACCACAGAGGCATACCCTCCTCGCAGTAGGTGGTGAGGTAGGTGCCCTGGACGGTACGGCCGGTCAGACGGCCCACGAGCGGATCCAGGTAGGTCATCTTGTTCTTCAGCCAGGAAGCGTTGGCGTTGATGGAGTAGCCGAAGTCGCCGATCTGGTCGCGCCAGCCGAGTTCAACCTCGAAACCGCGGTTGTTCACGGCACCGGCGTTCACGGTCTGGCTGGAGTTCACGTCGCCGCTCTCCCAGAAGACGGGCATACCGACTTCCATAGCCGGGCTCACGGAAACGAGCAGGCCGTCGGTGTCCTTGTTGTACCAGTCGATGCCGACGGTCAGGCGGTTGTTGAACATACGGGCGTCGAGACCGAGGTCGAGCTGACGGGAGGTCTCCCAGCGGAGGTTCGGGTTCGCAAGGCCGGAAGGCAGGGAACCATAGCTGGCGGCGGCGGAGTCAACGCTGTACTGATACCATACGCGGTTCAGGAGGATATCCACGGAGTACGGATAGTTGTTCAGCACGTTGATGTTACCGTTGATACCCCAGGAAGCGCGGAACTTCAGGAAGTTGACGGTGTTGCGGTCCACGTTGTCACGGAAGAACGGCTCGTTGCTGACGGTCCAGCCCACGGACACGGACGGGAAGTAACCCCACTTCTTGTCCAGCGGAAGCTTGGAGGAGTCGAACGCGTCGGCACGGAAGTTGGCCTGGATGGCGTAGCGGTTGTCGTAGGTGTAACCCAGACGGGCGAAGTACGACAGGCTGGCGCTGCGGCCCGGCGAGTTGGAAATGTTCTTCGTGGTCTTATCGCTGGACTTCAGGTAGCTGAGGTACTGGAAGTTCGGCTCGTAACCCTTCAGGATGTCCGGACCGGAAGCGGAACCGGAGACGTTATCCCAGGTGTTCTCGATGAAGGACATACCGGCCATCGCGGAAACTTCGTGCTTGCCGAAGGTGCGGGCGTAGTTGGCGAAGTTCTCCCACTGGTAGTAGAGACCGGTGTTCGCGCTCGCGCTCAGGTTGTAGTTGTCAGCCTTGATGGTGGCGGTGGAGAAGTACGGCTCTGTGTAGCTGTGGGAGGTGCTGTAGGTGATCCGGTAGCCGAAGCGGGAAGTGAAGGTAAAGCCCTTGAAAGGCATAAAGTTCGCGTAGGCGACGCCACGGATGCTGATGCCTCCGTTGGAGGAATCGGTCGCGTCACGCTGGACGAACGGGTGGCCGGACTGGGTCTCACCGATCAGAGGAACGGTCCAGTAGAGGCCGGTCTCGGGATCCTTGAGGATCTTGGTGCCGGCGGCCAGGGCGTTCTTCAAACCTGCGCTCAGCTTGCTCTCGTCGCCACGGACGGGGAACAGAGGGGAGGAGGTGATGGCGGACAGGAGGGCGGAACCGTTGTCGTTCGCTTCGGAAACGCCCTTGGTGCTCCACTTCTCGATGGAGTTGTTCGTTCCGACGGTCAGCCAGCTCTTGATCTTATAGTCAGCGTTCACCTGGAAGGTCAGACGCCTGTACTGGTCCTTGTCGCCACGGAAGATACCGTCGTTCTTGACATAGTTGAGGGACGCGAAATAGTTGCCGCGGTCGTTGCCGCCCTGGAAGCCCACCGTGTGGCGGTTGCTCCAGGTGGGGACGAAGATCTCGCTGCTCCAGTCCACGTCCGTCTTGCCGTCATAGTAGCGGTCGAGGTCGGCCTGGGTCAGATAGCCCTGGGCCTTACCGAAAGCGATGTAGTCGGCGGCGTTCATAATGTCCAGCCTGCGGGACAGGGTGGACAACTGGAACTGGTTGTTGTAGAAGATCTTGCCTTCGCCCTTCTTGCCGGACTTGGTGGTGATGAGCACGACACCGTTACCAGCCTCGGCACCGTAGATGGCGGCGGAGGCGGCGTCCTTCAGGATTTCCATAGACTCGATCATTTCCGGATCCAGATACTGGATGTTGTCAACCTTCAAACCGTCCACGATGAGGAGCGGTCCGATGTTGCCGGAGTTGGAGGAGTAACCGCGGACGCGGATGGAAGCGCCGGAACCAGGGGCACCGGAAGAGTTGATGACCTGCACGCCGGCGGCCTTGCCCTGGAGGGCGGCGGCGGCGTCGGAGGTGGAACGGTTCTGCAGGTCTTCGCTGCGGACCGAAGCCACGGAACCGGTCAGGTCACTCTTCTTCTGGACACCGTAACCGATCACGACGGTTTCCTCGAGCATCTCGGCGTCGTCCTGCAGGGTCACGACCATACCGTTGGCCGCGGAGACCCGCTGGTTGACATAACCGATGCAGGAAACTTCCAGCGTGGTACCGGGTGCCACGCGGATTTCAAAGTGACCGTCCAGGTCCGTAGTGACACCGGTGGTCGTGCCGGGCACCATCACGGCGGCGCCGATGACCGGCTGGTTGCCGGAATCGACGACAGTACCGCGGATGGCGTTCTGGGCCCAAACGGAGTTCGCGCCCAGAAGGCTCATAGCAGCAACCAGTACGATCGCTGCTACCTTGGAAATAAGTTGCCTTGTCATAAATATAAAATTTGGTTAGAGGTTGGCGTCTTCAAAGGTTTTGACGGGCAAATCCAAGTCGCAAAAATACAATTTTTTGTCTTATTTTTCAAAAAGATGAAAAAATATTGAAAATAGTTGCATCCTTTCCCCTGAACCGGAGCAAAAAAAGCGCGCCCCGTTTTGCCGACGGGACGCGCCATTTTGAAAGAAAAACAAAAGTCAGTGAATCATTTGCGAGACAGGGCGGCCGCGATTTCCTCCGCCGCCAGCGAGATGGTCACGATCTGCACCACGTTGCGCGTGCAGCATTCGTTCTCGCCCCAGTGGAAAGGATAATCGTCCTTGTTCTCCATATAATCCGGCGCCATCAGCAGCAGGCCCGGCACCAGGCCGCCCGGAATCACGGTGTAGTCCGCACGATTGTTGCCGTAGGCCACGTTCTTGGTGTTCATACCCACCGACGTGATAAACGAGACGTTGCTGTAGGGGTGGCAGCCGTACAGGTAATTCAGGCCGGCGAGCACGAGCTCGGGATCGATGGCGTCCGGGAACAGTTTCCATACCTGGTAGCAGTTCAGCGCCCAGCCCAGGATCTGCTCGTTGCCGCCCCAGCTGCGTCCGGAGATCGGCACGCCGTAAGGGGTGCTTTCAGCCTGAGCCTTCAAGCCCTCGACATAGGCCGGCAGGGCCAGGCGGACCTGCTCCTGGAACTCGGGCCCCATCTCCTTATAGATGGACAGCGCCGTGGAAAGGTTCGGGCCGCCGAAACCGCCGAAGCCGCCGAAGCCGCCGGCACCGGAGATGAGCGGTCCCTGCGGGACTTCCACGCCGCGGGCGACGCCCTGGCGCCCGCCGCCCGTCCAGCCTCCGCGCATCGCACGCGGTGCGACTTCCACCGGTTTCAGCTGGGCATATACCTTCGGCTCGAAGAAATCCCGATACTTCTTGTCCCCCGTCGTCCGCCACAGCTGGATGGCGGCTGCGACACGGCCGTCGCCGAACATCATCCCGCCGGCAAAGCCGCCGAAGCCGTTCAGCGCGGGATCGGCCTTTTCGAAATTCTCGTCCCACAGTCTGAGCGCATTCTTCAGGGAGCGCTCGGCCAGTTCGGGATTATAGGGCTTCAGGACGCGGGCCGCCGCGGCCAGGGCTGCGATGGTGGACATCTGCCCGGACGGGTTGTTGCCGTTGGTCGTGAAGGCGAGACGGTCGTCAAGCGTGCCGGAACGCAGCCCCCGCTGCTCGTAAGGTGCGAGCGAAGCGTCGTACACCAGGCCGTCCGTGATGGTGGAGGCGTCGCCGAGGTGGTGATACTGGTGCATCGTGCCCTGGACGATGCCCTGGGCCACGAAGCCGATGTTCTCCACCTGCGCGTTGATGTTGAGCACGCCGTGCTCACACTGCTGGATCACGTCGGGAACGCCGTCGGGACGGTGGATGTCCACGTACTGCGTCTTCTGGTCGATATAGGTCTGGTCACGCTCCGGACGGAGGTCCTCCCACAGGGTGGCGAACTGCTGGGTGAGCCCGATCACGGTGCCGGACTGGATGTCGAAGTCGCCCGCGTCGTACCAGGCGCCCACAGCCAGGCCGGGGATGTGCTCCAGGGAAGCGTATTTCGTATTGGTCTCCGGACCCTGGCGGTAGCCGTCCATCTCCTCATAGCCCACGGGAGCCTGCAGGGCGTCGTCCATATGCGAGCGCCCGTGCCAGATCCGGTAGCCCTCGTTCACCTCCATATGGTCCATCTGCACCGGCAGCCACACGTCCATCGTAGGATACCAGGTGCCGGCATAGACGTCCTTGTCGACCGGGAAGGGATTGGTGCGCGTGCCTTTGTACTCGATGCAGTAGAGGCCGGGCTCGCGGACGTCGGAGAAGTCCACGCGCGCATAATTGTAGCGGTTGTTGAACACGCCCCACTCCGCCACGCGGACCTCCCGGGCCAGCTGGCGGGTACCGTCCTCCGCGATGCGGAGGATCCGGGCCGTCGGAGCCACCGGGTCGTTGCGGTCGAGTTCCAGCACGGCCACCTTCTTCTGGCCGGGGGTGTAGCCGACCTGCGAGAAGCCGATGTTCGGCTTGCGGATCCAGCCGGCGTCATAGGCGGGCTGGACCGTCCACTCCACCACCTTGCCGGTCTTGCCGGCCGGAAGCAGGGTCCGCAGCACGAAAGTGCCGTTCTGGGCCAGGTTGCGCCCGTCGAACAGGTTGATTTCGGAATCGGAGCTCACGGACACGCGGAGGTCGTCGTCCTCCGGTGCCATCACGATCCTGTTGCCCTTGCAGAACGGATCCGGATCGATGAACTCCCCGCGCCCTCGGTCGTCGAAGGTGGACAGGCCGAAGAACTGGGGAATCTTCTCGCTCACGGGACGCATCTTCGTGTCGCCCGCAGGATAATTCGGGAGAATCATCGACTTGCCGTCCACGAGCACGGACCTGCCCCGGTATGCGGCCGGGAAGAACTCGAAATTGAGGCCGGCTTTACCTTCCAGACGCTGCGGCAGCGGTTCGTCCAGATACACGCTCATCGTAAAGCCGGTCCCTTTCGCCGTCACGACGATACGGGGCCGGAAAGCGTAGTCCGGATACTCGAAGGTCATATCGACGGACTGCCGGGCGCGGTCGACCTCCCGCTTGAGGATGTCGGCGTAGATGTCCCACTGCTCGGGCGTGTCCATCAGGCGGACGCCGCCGCCCGTGGCGATGCGGTCGCCGTGCTGGATCAGTTCGATGCCGGCGGTCTTCTCGTCGCAGAACATCCCGTTGTACTGGTTGCTGTACACCAGGACGCTGATGCCTGTTTCTTCCAGGACTTCGAATTCATTGAGACGCAGCCCCTGCGCGGACGCGACGGCGCCCAGGAGGAGCAAGAACAGGAAAGCCAATGGTTTCTTCATATCGTTCGTGTTGATGGTTATCGCGTTTCAGGTCCCTGCGGTCCGATTGTAAACAAAACGGGTTTCGCTCACGCGGAACCCGTTTCCCACAATACAATTAACCAAAATCTACCACCCGGTATTTTTCATTCCAAGCGGCAGGGCACACGGGTGTCCGCCTTGCCGTTTTCATTGATCACAACGGTCTCGGACCGCATTGCAAAAGTATCTTTTTATTCCGACAACTAATATCAAAAGCGAGCCAAATACCATCAATCTTCAACCATTTTGAAAAATAATGCCTAACTTGCAAGCCGAAAGCAAATGCATTCGATGAAACACGCCCATCCCCTCCTTCTCCTGCTCGCCGGCCTCCTCTGCGGGACCGTCCAGGCGGCTCCCTATTACTATTTCGAGCATTACACCACATACGAAGGACTCCCCTCCAACACCATCCTCTGCAGCTATCAGGACCGTTTCGGATTCATCTGGATCGGCACGCGCGACGGCCTTACCCGCTTCGACGGCTATGACTTCCGCAGCCCAGGAGGACCGATGAACACCGACCTGACGCATCTGGCGAGTATGGACCTGGAAGAAGACGAGGACGGGATGCTCTGGTTCAGCACCTCGGACGGCATAGGCTATTACGATCCGTTCACCGGCAAGACGCACGACATCGGCCGGCTCGGCCGGGTGCCCGTCTTCGACCTCGCCGCCGACCTCAAGGGCAGCGTATGGTTCGCCGGCGAAAAGGTCTTCCGCTTCATCAAGGAAACCGAAACCGTCCAGGAATACTCCTTCGACAGGAGCTACCCGTCCGGCATCGTCATCGACTCCTCCGACGCCCTGTGGGTCATCCTGGGCGACGGATCCCTTCACTCCTACGACAAACGCAAGGACGCCTTCGAAGCGGTTTCCTTCCCCCGCAGGCTCTCGGACATCCGCGTCGCCGAGGACGGCAAGCTGCTTGCGGCGACCCGGGACGGCGAGGTCCTGCTGATCGATACCGCCACCCTCTCCTTCGTCAAGGTCTTTTCCGCCGACGGGCGGGAGATCCGGAAGATCCTGGAACGGAAGCCGGGCGAATACTGGGTAGGCACCAACCTGGGCCTGTTCATCTGCCGGACCGGCGGCGAAACGACGGCCATCCGGCACGACATCCGGGACCCGCATTCCCTCTCGGCCGACTACATCACCAGCCTGGACAAGGACAAGGCCGGCAACGTCTGGGTGGGCACCTATTACAACGGAATGGACTTCTGGCAGGACCGGCAGGAAGAATTCAGCATCCTGTACCCGATTCCGGATCCCGGGTCGATGCGGGGCACGATCGTCCGCTCCATCGCCGCCGATTCCGACGGCAACGTCTGGTTCTGCACGGAAGACGGAGGCCTGAACTGCCTTTATCCCGGCCGCAGGGCCCTCTTGTCCTTCGAACTGGAACCGGGCCTGAATATGCAGACCCTCTGCATACGGGGCGACGAGATCTGGATCCATACCTTCGGCAGCGGCGTGTACGTCTTCGACCGCAAGCGGCACACCGTGCTCAGGCACTACGACCTGCCGCGCTCCGGCGGCAGCGGACTGATTACCTCCGACGGTCGCATCTGGTCCGGGTCGTCGACCGGCCTGTACGTCTTCGTTCCTGAACAGGATGCCTTCGAGCGCGCCGAACCGGCCATCCGCGATTACGTCCACTGCCTCTTCCAGGACAGCCGCGGCAATATGTGGATCGGCACCTACGGCAGCGGCCTGCTCTGCCTGGACAGCGGCGGAAACATCCTGTCCCGCATCGGAGCGAACAACCGCGGGCTCACGGCCGACCGCATCACCTCCTTCTTCGAAGACAGCCGTCACCGCATCTGGATCACGACGGAAGGCGGCGGGCTTTGCTACACGGACCCCGAACCCAACCTGTCCAACCTCCAGTTCAAATCCATCTCCCGTGCCGACGGCCTGGCCTCCAACGTGACCTGCGCCGTGGCGGAAGACGAGGACGGACTGCTCTGGGTGTCTACCACCCGGGGCATCAGCCGCGTCGACGGATCCACGGCCCGCGTCCAGGATTTCATCCTCGACCGGCAGCAGATTGCAGGCAGCCTGTTCTCCTATGGCGCCGTGCTGACCACGCGCAACGGACGCATCTATCTGGGCAACACCAACGGACTGATTTCCCTGTCGCCCGCCAAGATCAAGAAGGCGGCGGGGACCTATCCCCTGTACATCACCCATATCGAGGCCAGCAACGCCGAGCGGACCGTCCAGCTCCACGAGGCAAACCGTTCCACACTGAAGACTGAACGGCTCAGAATCCGGGCGAAGGACGCCACCCTGCTGTCCATCAGCTTTGCGGCGCCCAACTATTCCATCCTGCGCCAGGTGGCTTACGAATACTCCCTCAAACGGAACCGCCGGGAGATCCTCAACGCCACCCTTTCCGAGAACAACGTCAATTTCTCCGGCCTGCGTCCCGGGCGATACCGCTTCGACGTGAAGATCCTCGGGTCGGACTCCCCCGACGCCCGGCAGAGCCTGGAATTCGACATCCTCGCCCATCCCCTCTGGAGCCGCACGGCCAAGTTCATCTATCTCCTGCTGCTGGCCGGGATGGTCGCGCTCTTCCTGTATGAACTGGAGCAGAAGCGCCTGCGCGACAGGGCCCGCCACCTGACCAAGATGGAACACCAGAAGGAGAAGGAGCTCTACGACGCGAAGATAAACTTCTTCACCAACATCACGCACGAGATCCGCACCCCGCTCACGCTGATCAAGATGCCGCTGGACAAACTGATCGCCGAGAAGGAGTACACGCCCAAGGCCGAGAAGGATATGCTCACCATCCAGGCCAACACCGACCGCCTGCTCACGCTCACCAACCAGCTGCTCGACCTGCGCAAGATGGAGAAGAACGAGATTATGCCGGTCTTCCTCAAGGAGGACCTCAGCTCCATCGTACGCAAGTCCTGCCATTATTTCGAACGGATGGCCCTCGACCAGAAGGTCACCCTCACGGAAGACATCCCCGACGAGCCCTTCGAGGTGATGTGCGCCCGCGACGCCGTGGAGAAGATTGTCAGCAACCTCCTGTCCAACGCCGTCAAGTACTGCCAGGAACGGATCAATCTGAGCCTGAAACGCTCGGAAGACGGCAAGTCCGCCATCCTTCGCGTGGACAGCGACGGTGCGATGATTCCCGCCAAGGACGCGGAGAAGGTCTTCGAGATCTTCTATCAGGTGGGTGACGACCGCAAGAGCAAGGGTACCGGCCTGGGCCTGCCGTTCGCGCGTTCGCTGGCGCTCCTGCACAACGGGAAACTCTACCTCGACACCGACAGGCGCGACTGCAACTCTTTCGTGCTGGAACTGCCCGTCGAGCAGAATGCCGGCATCCCGCTCGCCGCACAGGCCGAGGCCGAATCCGTCCGTGAGAATCCCACCGACTACGACAGCAGCCGCCATACCCTGCTGCTCGTGGAAGACTCCGCCGAGATGCGCGACTACCTTGCAGGCGAGCTCTCCGACGAATACAACGTCATCACCGCCGCGAACGGACAGGATGCCGTGGAGAAGCTGAAGGAAGAGCGCATCGACCTGGTGGTCAGCGACATTATGATGCCCGTGATGGACGGCTGCCAGCTCTGCAACTACGTCAAGACGAATATGGAGTACAGCCACCTGCCGGTGCTGCTGCTCACCGCCGCCGTCGGAATGGAAACCCGGCTGCAGACCCTGGAGGTGGGCGCGGACGGATACATCGAGAAACCGTTCCCGATCGAGCTGCTGCGCGCCAATGTCGCCAACCTGTTCAAGAACCGGGAAATCTCCTACAAACAATTCACCAATTCCCCGCTCACGCATTTCAACAGCGTGAACAGCAGCAAGATGGACGAAGAGTTTATGGAGAAGCTGCACGGCATCGTGATGAAGCATATGGCGGAGCAGGACCTCAGCATCGAGACCCTCACCGGCCTGATCGGCACCAGCAAGTCCACCCTGTACCGCAAGGTGAAGGCCAACACCGGCCTCAACATCAACGAGTACATACGGCTCTGCCGCCTGAAGCAGGCGGCAGAGATGCTGTCTTCGCAGAAATACCGGATCAACGAGGTGGCCTATATGGTGGGCTTCTCCTCCCCTTCCTACTTCGCCACGAGCTTCCAGAAACAGTTCAACATCTCGCCCTCGGCCTTCGTCAAGAACCTCAAAGACTAGGAAATCACGTGGATGTCCTGTTGCGGGAACGGTATCTGGATGCCGTTCTTGGTCAGCGCGTTGTAGATGACCTCCTTGGCGCGGTCCACGTAGCCGATGCGCTCGGGCACCAGCACGAACTGCTTCACCGCAATCTCCACGGCGCTCTCTCCGAAGTCGTTGAACACCACGTAGATACCCTTCTTCGGGTCCACGATGTCACGGCCGTAGGCGTCTTTTGTCCGCAGCACCTGCAGCTCCTCTTCCAGGATCTCGCGCACCCGCTGCACGTCCGTGCCGTAGGGCACGCCCACGGACAGCTTGACGAATTCATAGGAACTGCCGCGCGTTAGGTTCGTGAAGTTCTTCGCGAAGAGCGTGGCGTTCAGGAAAGACATCGTGGAGCCGTTGATGGTCTCGATCTGGGTGCTCTGGTAGTTGATGGAGGTCACGCGGCCGCGCACCCCGTCGCACTCGATCCAGTCGCCCACGCGCAGGCGGCCTGACATCAGCTGGATGCCGTAGATGAAATTGTTCAGCACGTCCTTCATAGCGAGACCGATACCGGCCGACAGACCGCCGGCCACCAGCGACAGCGACCCGGTGGGGATCTTCAGCATCACCACCACGATCACGATATAGATGAACCACACCACGATGCTCACGATGCTGTTGCCCAGGGAGAGGTTGATCTCGTTGCTGCGCACCACCCGGCGCCCGTTCTTGCGCAGGAAGGCCTTGTAACTGAGGTCCAGGTAAATGCTCCTCGCCACATAGCTGATGTACCTGAACACGTAGAACAGGCACAGCACCATCACGATGCGGTAGAAGGAAATCTTGAGCACCTCGGTGCCGTCGGCGCGGATGATGTTGACGAACGGCGTGGTAAAGAAACCCTGATACAGGTCGGAGAAATCGAAGACGTTCAGTGCCATCCTGATGCAGAACGGCACGGACATCAGGGAAAGGACCGGGATGAGCAGCATCCGGACCAGGTCGTAGAACCAGGTGGCCGGGAGCAGGAGCTTGTCGCGCTCGGGACCGGTCACGTAATTGACCGACTTGCGGTACTGCTCGACGCGGCGGGCCATCCGGTTCTCCTTGTAGTAGTTCAGCTGGTTATAGATGGCCACCAGCGTCTCGATGCAGGCCAACTGGAAGAACCACCAGAGCAACCCCAGCAACGCCATAAAGATATAACCCAGGCAGGCCGTCAGGAGCGATATAGCAATCACGGCCAGCGAAATCCAGCCGATCACCCGGTCGCTCTGCTTCAGGCCGGGCCCGACCCGCAGGCAGACCAACAGCTGCCATACCAGGAAGACCAGCAGCACCGGCGGGAAGACGATGTTCATCATCAGGTTGGGCATAAAGACCATCCTGAAGCCGAAAACCAGCAGTGCCAGGCCCATCATCGGCAGATACATCCGCAGACCGCGGCCCAGTTGGAGGGGCTCCAGGCGGAGCAGCAGCGACAGCAGGATGGCGGCCACCAGCCAGGAATAGATGAGAACCAGGGAGGTGGACGCCTGCGCGACATAGCTGCCGCCCGGGTTGAGCATCATCAACAGGGCGAAGATCACGATACCCAGCAGCAGGGAGAGCGTCAGCCGCCGCTGCTTGTAGCCCACCGTGCGCAGGTTCCTGAAAAACTTGGGCAGCAGGGCCAGGATACCCGCGGCGGCAGCCACGCCGACCATCAGCACCAGCACGAAGAGCAGGATGAACGAAAGGAACACGCGCCCGCCCCACTGGCTGTCCTCCATATGCTCCTCCCCTTCCTCGTGCACGTGCCGGGTGACGGCATAACGGTCCTCCATTCCGGAAACGGCCTGTTTCCACTGCTGCCTGAAATCCTTCAGGATGGTGCCATAGGCGGTCTGCCCCTCGAAGAAAATCTGGTTCTGCAGGATCCTGTAGCGTTTCTGGGCATAGTCGTAGGACTCCTTGAGCCGCAGATAGACATTCTTGTAATGCAGGCTGTCCTCGATGATATAATCCTTGTTGGCGGAATACATCTTCAGGAGGGTGGTAGCGAAAAAGATGCAGGAGTCGCGCTCCAGCTGACAGGCATCGTCCAGCGTGAAGGCTTCGTCTATCAGTTCCTCCGCTTCTTCGCTGGAGAGGCCGAGCCGCTGCTCCAGCTCCAAAATGCTGAGCTGGAGACTGTCGTTATGGTAACGCAGGCTGTCGGGCAGGTCTTCGATTTCCTGGAGTTGCGGCGGGAGGCGCCGCAGAGACTCGATCAGGCGGGAATAACGGTCGATCTCGATGTCCAGCTGGCTCACGATCTGCTCGAAGGGCATCCGGTTGCGGTTGAAGTCTTCATACTCTTCGGTCACGGATTCCAGTGCATACGTCAGGTCGAAGGTGTATTCCTGCTTCTGGGAATAGAGCACCAGCGCCAGCTCGTTGCATTTCTTCATTATGGAGATCATCTGGTCGTGCTGACGGCCGTGCTGCACGGCGAGTCGCCCCTGCGAAGTGAAAATCTTCTCGTATTCCTGTTCCAGTTCTCCCCGCAGCGCGTGCAGGGTGGAGGCGAGGTTCCGCTCGTTGAGCACGGCGGAAAGCGGCAGCGTCAGCAGGAACACGGCGAGCAGGGCGGCAAACCTTTTCTTTTTCATCTTTTTTCCGTTAAGATTTTCTCGTATCGGCAAATTTAACTAAATTCGCTTGAAAACCGTTATACCATATGAATATCTTGACTTTGCTTCTCGCGCTCGCTCCGGTCCTGGCCGGTCCCGATGCGCGTCTCGAGGTCCGCATCGACGACAGCACGGACCAGCTCCGTTACAGCATCGCCTACGACGGGAAGGTCCTGCTTGAACCTTCCCTGCTCGGCCTCGCGACCAACGACGCCGACTATACGAAACTCAGCGTCGAGTCCGTGGACACCGAAGAAGTCCGCGACAGCTACGTGCTCGACCGCATCAAGGCCTCCCGGATCGACCACGCCGCCGTGCGCGCCGTGCTGCACTGCAAGAACCCCGCCGGACGCCCCCTGGACATCGAATGGCACCTCACCGCCAACGACGCCGCCTTCCGCTACCTCATCCCGCGCGACACGGAAACCGGCAGCGTCCGGGTGCTGCGCGAGACGAGCGCCTTCCGTTTCCCGGAGGGCACGCGCACCTGGCTCACCCCGCAGAGCCACGCGATGATCGGCTGGAAGCGCAGCAAGCCCAGCTATGAAGAAATGTATACCCTGGACGCCCCGATGGACGTCCGCTCGCAATACGGTCACGGCTACACCTTCCCCTGCCTCTTCCGCGTGGAAGATGCGGGCTGGGTGCTGGTCAGCGAAACGGGCGTGGACAGCCGCTACTGCGGCTCGCACCTGAGCGACTGGGACGCCGCGGAAGGCTATTCCATCGCCTTCCCGATGCCGGAGGAGAACAACGGCAACGGCACCGTGGAGCCCGCCTTCGCCCTGCCGGGCGCCACGCCCTGGCGTACGCTCACCGTCGGGGCGGACCTCGCCCCCATCGCCGAGACCACCATCGCCTTCGACGTGGTGGAACCGCGCTACCCCGCCACGCACGGCTACCGCTACGGCAAGAGCACCTGGAGCTGGATCGTCTGGCAGGACGCCAGTATGAACCACGACGACCAGGTGGCCTATATCGACCTCGCCGCCGAGATGGGCTTTCCCTACATCCTCATCGACGCCGGCTGGGACCAGGAATTCGGTCACGAGGGAATGGAGGAACTGGTCCGCTACGCCCGCAGCAAGGGTGTGGAGGTATTCCTCTGGTACTCTTCCAGCGGCTGGTGGAACGACATCGTGCAGAGCCCCGTGGACATTATGTGCGACCCGCTGCGGCGCAAGCCCGAGATGCGCTGGATGGAGAGCATCGGCGTCAAGGGCATCAAGGTGGACTTCTTCGGCGGCGACAAGCAGGAGACCTTCCGCCTCTATGAGCACATCCTCAGCGACGCCGACGACCACGGCCTGATGTGCATCTTCCACGGCGCCACCCTGCCCCGCGGCTGGGAACGGATGTACCCCAATTACGTGGGCAGCGAGGCGGTGCTCGCCTCCGAGAATATGGTCTTCGGGCAGAACCACTGCGACCTGGAGGCCCAGAGCGCGTGCCTGCATCCCTTCATCCGCAACACGGTAGGTTCGATGGAGTTCGGCGGGGTGTTCCTCAACAAGCGCCTCAACCGCGCGAACGGCGCCCCGGGCCGCGGCGGCCGCGTCTTCGGCACGCAGCGCCGGACCACCGACGCCGCCGAGCTGGCCATCGCCGTGCTGTACCAGAATCCCATCCAGAATTTCGCCATCACCCCGAACAACCTCACGGACGCCCCGGCGGAGGCGATGGTCTTCCTGCGGGAAGTGCCCACGACCTGGGACGAGACGCGCCTGATCGACGGCTTCCCCGGGAAGTACGTCGTGCTGGCCCGCCGCCACGGCCTTACCTGGTACGTGGCCGCCATCAATGCGGACGAGAAACCGCTCGCGCTGGACGTCCGCGCCGTGGAGGCACGCCTGGGCGGCACCGCCCGCGTGCTGTCCACCGGCAAGGGCGGCCTGCAGACCGGAGCGGCCGCGAAAAAACCGCTCGCCATCCCGAAGGACGACGGAGCGGTCCTGATCATCCGCTGAGGCCGGGCAACCGGCAGAGCGTCACCTCCCGCCTTCCAGCCCCCTGTGCCAGAAGCGGGAGGTGATGTCTTCTCCGTGGTGGTAGAGCCGCTGGTTGGTCGTCGGCTCGTTCAGCGGGCCCAGTTCCCTGACATAAGGCCCTACCTTCACGTAATCGAAGGCGGCATAGATCTCCGGTTCCACCTCGGGACGGCCGGAATACACAGCCCTTTCCAGGCCCGGATGATGCACCCGCAGGTGCTCCGCGATCCGCAGCAGGGCCTCCTTGTCCTTCCCCTCACCCAGCAGCAGGAAGCAGTTGACGCCGAAATTGTCGGCGATCAGAGCGTCCACCACGGCCGGAGTCAGTTCCTCGCCGATATCCTGCTTGAGGAAAGGAGAGTGGCACCCGATACACGAACCCCGGCAGTTGGAGATTTCAACTGCCAGGGTTACTTTGTCCGGTATTTCCTCCAGGACGATGTCCGTGAGTTCCGGGACGTACTTAATCATTCTTCGGCGCGTAGAAGCGGTGCTCCGCCTCGATCTGGCGCGGCTCCGCGAAGGACGACACCCGCTTGAGGTAGCCAATCACGCGCGTGAGGTAGTCGAGGTTCTCGCTGCCGCACTTCGGGCACTTCGTAAGCGTGTCCTTGCTGATGTAGCCGCATTCGTTGCACACCGTGTTGCGGCAGTTGAAGGTGAAGTAGTTGGTGCCGTAATGGGCCGCCGTGTTCAGCAGGCTCCGGTACTGCTCCTGGGTGAGGTGCTCGGCGATGTTCATATGCAGGGCCGAACCGCCGTCCAGGTACTTCACGAAGTCCTCGCCGTGCAGCTTGAACTTGTCGATCATCGACACGGTGTCGTCCTCGGGGTTGTAGAAGTAGGAGCTATAGAGGTTGTGCTTGTCGGACACGAAATAACCGTCCTTCTTGTCCCACTTGTAGTTCTTGGCGGCCAGGTTCTCCGCCGGCACGAACTCGGTGTTGAACATCGCATCCTTCGTGCGGTCCTTGCGGTTGGCGATGTTGATGGTCTCGAGGATGGTGTTCACGAACTCGCCGTACTCCGGATTCGGGGAGACCCGCAGGCCCAGGAACTCGGCCGCCTCCGTGAGGCCGTTCACGCCCACGGTCAGGTACTGCTTCTTCATATCGATGAAGCCCGCCTTGTACACGTCCAGCATATCCGCCTTCAGGAAGTCCTTGATGATCTCGTTGAAGGCGATCTGGTACTTGTGCACCCGCTCGGTCATCTCGCGGATGTCCTTGTCGATGTAGTTGTTGTACAGGTCTTCCTTGTCGTAGAACTGCGACACCGGGTTCAGCGGCTTGCCGGCCTCCAGGTTCACGCCGCGCCGCTCCAGGAAATAGCGGCGGACGGAGTCCTGGATCAGGCGGTTCAGGTTGATGGTCATCACGGACTTGGAGCCGGTGGCCACGGAGGCCGTGCCCATCGAGTACTGGTGGGTGGTGTGGTTGTGGCCGTCGTCTTCCAGGTCGGTGAGGCTGTTGCGCAGGCGGCAGCAGCTCGACAGGGAGTCGGGGCTGTTGGAGATGTAGCAGAAGAAGCTGTGGCCCTTGGCCCACATCTCGGCCGTGAAGTCGGCGTATTCCTTGTCCATATAGTCGTCGCCGCCGTCGGTCAGCAGGGCCATCGTCTCCACCGGGAAGGTAAGGATGTAGTGGTTGCGCTCCTCGTTGAACCAGTTCATAAAATGCTTCTGCAGCCAGCTGAGCGTCTCCCACTTCGGCGCGGTGCCGTCCGGGAAGCGGAAGTCCCCGAACACGCCCTCGAAGTAAGGCTTGTCGAAGTAGCCGATGTTCCAGAACACCGTCTGGTAGCCGCGGTTGCCCGCCGGCATATTCATCGAGTGCACCACCTGCTGGAAGTAGTTGTCGATGACCTTCACCAGGGTGCGGCGCTTGGCGTTGAATTCCACCACGTCCTCCAGATGGTCCAGGTAGTCGTCGCCGTAATCCTTGCGGATGAAATAGTCCAGGTACATCAGGAACTCGGGGGTGGCCACGGCGCCCATAAACTGGGACGAAACCGAATACACGAGGTTGATGAACTCGCCGCAGAAGGACTTGAGGTCGGTGGGGGCGATCGATACGCCGCCCAGCTCCTTCAGGCCGCTCACGAGGAAAGGATACATCGTGATGGCCACGCAGTACGGGAAGCCCGGGGTGCCGCTCTCGTCGTGCTTGTACAGGACGTGAGACTCCAGGTCCTTGATGTACTGGTCCGCGAGGGCGCGGCCGTACAGGGCCTTGATCTTGTCCTGCATAATGTAGCGGTTCTGCTTGATGTTGTTCTCCTTGTAGAGCTCGTTGCCCAGGGTCACGATGTTCTTGCGCGTGACGTTGGCGTTGGCGTCGAATTTGGAACCCGTGGCGGCGTTGGACGCCTTGATGTAGTCCTTGATGAAGTCCCTCTTCTTGCGGAGGTCCAGGTCCGCGTCGAACTTCTCGATATAGGCAAGCGCCACGCGCTTGTTGACCGACATCAGCGACTCCTCCACCTGACGGCGGATTTCAGCGCTGGTTATGCCTTCGTAAACATACAGGTTGTTGATGATCGAGACGACTATCGCATCCTCGCAATACTCCCCCGCCGTCTTGTATGCCTCGTGGATGCCACGGGCAAGTTTGGCCTTGTCGAACTCTTCAAAAGAGCCGTTGGTTTTACGTACGTCCATTTATATATTTTGCTTTTGATTCCTGTGGTCCGGAAGGCTGGTCAGCCTGTAATCCGGATGACAAATTTAGCCCTTATCCCCGGCAAAAAACCGGGGCGTCAGCCGATTTTTTCAACAGAGTTATTAACAACATACCAGGCGTACGCCAGGACCACGCAGAAGCAGCCCAGCGGGACCAGATAGGAGGTGTTCACGCCGAAGAGATCCGATATCTTTCCCTGCAGCGGCGTAAGCAGCGCACCGCCCAGGATCGCCATAATCAGGCCGCTCGCACCGATCTTCGCATCATCCCCCACGCCGCCCAGCGCGATGCCGTAGATGGTCGGGAACATCAGGCTCATAAAGAAGCTCACGGCGATGAGCGCGATCACGCACGGCCAGCCCGTACCCTTGCACAGCACGACCAGCAGGCAGAGCACGATGTCCGCCGCGGCCGACCAGGCCAGCAGCTTCGAAGGGCGCACCCACTTCATCAGCCAGGTGAACAGGAAACGCGCCGCGCTGAAGCAGATGATGGACGCCAGGTAAACCGTCGCGGCCTTCGCCTCCAGGATGCCGAGCTCCTGCATCACCAGACGGATGGTGAAGCTCCACACGCCGATCTGCGCCCCCACATAGAAGAACTGGGCCACCACGCCCCATACGTAAGGCCGGTTGGAAAGCAGCCGCTTGAAGGCCGCCTTCAGCCCGCCTTCCGAACCGCCGTCGCGCCCCTCGGGCATCTTCACGAGCAGCATCACCACCATAATGGCCAGCAGCACGAAGCCCAGCGTCATATAGGTGCCGGTCACCGCGCCCAGCTCGTGGGCCTGCAGGGCCTCCAGGCGCTCCGGACTCATCGCCGCACGCTCCGCGGCCGAGGCGGAAGACAGCTCGCCCAGGATGAAATACTGGCTCAGGAGGATGCCGGTGATGGACCCCAGCGGGTTGAAGGACTGGGCGATGTTGAGCCGGCGCGTGGCCGTCTCGGGCGCACCCATACTTAGGATATACGGATTCGCCGTCGTCTCCAGGATGGAGCATCCGCCCGCCAGGATGTAGATGGCGGCCAGGTAGAAGCCGTACGACGCCACCTTGGATGCCGGGAAGAAAAGGATGGCTCCGGCGGCGTACAGTGCCAGGCCCAGGATCACGCCGCTCTTGTAGGAGTACTTGCGGATGTAGAGCGCGGCGGGCAGCGCGAAGCAGAAATACGAGCCGTAGAAGGCGAACTGGATGAGAGACGTCTGCGTGTCGGTCATCGACATAATGCGCTTGAAGGCGCTGAGCAGGGTGTCCGTCATATTGTTGGCGATGCCCCAGAGCAGGAACAGCACCGTCACCAGGCAGAACGGCAGCAGATACTTTTTCTCGATGGTTTTCATTGTGTGGTCTTAGTGACCATAAATATACGGAAAACTCCGGGAAAACGCAATAGGTTTTCCCGGAGTTTTCCGCTGAAACCGCCTGTTATTCCGAACGGGAAAGAGCCAGGGTGCGCAGGCCTTCCGCCTGCGGGCTTACGACCAGCGAGTCGGCGTTCAGCCGCTCGATCCTGTATTGCAGGATACTGCCGTCGGAAGCCGTCAGGATCAGGTTTTCCTCATCCAGGCTCCAGTCGCGGAGCTCGGGACCGTCTTTTCCGACATACTTGGCGGAGCCGTCCTCTGCCAGCACCAGGCCCACTTCGTCCTCCCCGCTGCAGTCGCGCCAGATGCCCGGAACCAGGCGGTAGGAAGACGGCGCGGTGATGTTCAGCTGCAGGGCCCGCAGCGTTTCGCCGTCGGGCAGCACTTCATACGCGACCCGCACGGCGTCGCCGGGCAGCACGCCCGGGACCAGCATCGGGTTGGTGCCCCGCGTGCTGACGACGCAGGTGTCGCCCGCGGGCGTCAGCAGGGATATGCTGGCGATGGTGGTATCGATGACACGGCCTTCCACGGCCGGAATCTCCGGCTTGCAGGCCGCGAAGGCCAGCAGCGCGAAGGCGATGAGGATGAGGGCTCTTTTCATATCGTCGTGATGGTTTTCGCAAATATAATCATTTTTTCTTCCGGTTGAGCCGTCCTCCTATAACAGGCCGAGCAGCTGTGCCATAATGTATCCCAGGTAGTTGCCGGCCGCGTACCCCACCACGCCCACGGCCAGGCCGCCGGCCAGCACGTCGCGGTTCTTCATCGCCGCCGCCATCATCGGTACGAAGGGCGGCGAGCAGATGTAGGCCACCGAGCTGACCGTCATCGTGTCGGCGTCGACCTTCAGCAGCTTCGCGAGCAGCAGTTCCAGCAGCAGCGAGCCGAAGATCACGAAACTCAACCAGCCCAGCAGGCGGAGACTCCCGCCCGCGTCCAGGTTGCGCAGGTCGGCCATCGAGGCCACCACCACCGAGAACACGTAGATGAAATACATCCCGATGTCGTAACCGTGTTTCCGTTTCTTCAGCGGTTTCCAGAACGACGCGGCGATGCCCAGCGTGGTGAGGCTCAGGATCAGCACGGTCATAAAGGCGCCGTCCCCGGCGAGCAGGCCGAGCCCGGCGGAGATGCCGATGATGACGGCATCCACGCCCAGCAGGATGCCCGCATCGCGCAGGCCCTGGCGGGTGAACAGGCCCTTGAAAGGCCGTTCCGCGGGCGCCGCGGGCAAGTCGGGCCCGCCGTTGCCGCCGCTCTCCACGGGCAGCCAGCGGCGGAAGAGCCGGATTCCCACTGCCAGCAGGAAGGTCAGGTACAGGAAACTTACCGCCATATCGAACGAGTTCAGCAGGATGAAAGTCTCCTCCGGCACGTCCAGCATCGCCTGCAGCGACGCCAGGTTGATGGTGCCGCCTGTGTAGACGCCCGTGAGCATCCCGCCCACCTTGGCCCCGTTCTCCAGGTCGCGGCCGAAGAGGAAGAAGCCCGCCACCACGGCCGCGGTGACCGACACCAGGCCGGCGAGCAGCGCCAGCAGCTGGCTGCGCGTCCCGCTCCGGCGGAAGGTACAGGAAAAGAGCATCAGCGGAATGGCCAGCGGGACCATCGCGCTGGACAGGATTTCCTGGATCTGCGCCATTCCGGGCGGATGGAACAGGTTGCCGGCCAGGATACCCAACAGGTACAGGATGAGCACCGGGCCTATCTTGTCCAGCAGCGGAAAGCGCCGGCACAGACACAGCACGCCGGCGGGCGCGAGCAGGAAAAACAGGGTGATGAGGATGTTCCCGAGCATAAACCACGCGTTTCGTCTTTCAAAGGTACGGTTTTTTCGCTTGGGGAAAAATGATTATCTTGCAGAAAATATCGGAAAAAACATTCTGCCTTATGTCCAAGCATATCCTTTCCCTCCTCCTGCTCGGCGCCCTCGCTTCCGGCGCCTTCGCGCAGGAGACCCCGCTCTGGCTGCGCAAGAGCGCCATCTCCCCTGACGGCAAGTCCGTGGCATTCAGTTACAAAGGCGACATCTGGGTCGTCCCTTCGACGGGAGGCCGCGCCCTGCAGGTCACCAGCAACCCCGCCTACGACTCCGACCCGCTGTGGACCCCGGACGGCCGGCAGATCGTGTTCAGTTCGGTCCGTGAAGGCAGCAAGGACGTCTGGCGCACTTCCGCGGAGGGCGGCAGGCCCGTCCGCCTGACGGACTATCCCGGCAACGAAACGCCCAAGGCGGTGCGCGCGGACGGAACAGTCCTCTTTACCGCCAGCCTCCAACCGGACGTGATGTACGGCGGCTTCCCCGGCGACGCCCAGGTGTATACCGTGGGCCCCGACGGCGGCCGGCCGCAGCTGCTCACCTCCATCACGATGTCCGAACTGAGCCTGCGCCCCGACGGCGCCATCCTCTATGAAGACTACAAGGGCTACGAAGACCCCTTCCGCAAGCACCACACCTCCTCGGTCACCCGCGACGTCTGGCTGTGGCAGGACGGCACCTTCCGCAAGCTTTCCACCTTTGAAGGCGAAGACCGCCAGCCCGTCTGGGGCGCCGACGGCCGCACTTTCTATTATCTGAGCGAGCAGGGCGGCAAGACCCTCAACCTTTTCCGTGGCAGCGTCGACGACCCCGCCCGCAGCACGCAGCTCACCTTCGCGGAGAAGGATCCGGTACGCTATGTTTCTGTCGCCCAGGACGGTACGCTGCTCTACTCGCAGAACGGCGAGCTGTACATCCTGCGCGAGGGCGGGCAGCCCCGCAAGCTGGAAATCAGCGTGGCCCGCGACGAGAACGAGCGCGACATCGTGAAGAGCACCTACACCGGAAACGCCACGGCGATGGCCGTCTCGCCCGACGGCAAGGAAATCGCAGTCGTCATCCGCGGTGACATTTTCGTCACCTCCACCGAATACGGCACCACGCGGCGCATCACCAACACCGCCGAGCAGGAACGGGGCGTGAGCTTCGGCAAGGACGGACGCGAACTCTACTACGCCGCCGAGCGCGACGGCCACTGGGGCGTCTGGCGCACCGTGCTCACGGACAAGAAGGAAAAACTGTTCACCTACGCCGTCAAGACGAAGGAAGAACTCTTCTCCGACCCGGGCGAGACCTGCTTCCAGCCGGAAGTTTCGCCGGACGGCAAATGGGTCGCCTACCTGCGCGACCGCTCCGAGATCGTGGTGAAGCCCGCCGCGGGCGGCAAGACCAGGTCCCTGCTCAAGGGTGCCAACTACTCCTACCGCGACGGCGACCAGGAATTCGCCTGGAGTCCCGACAGCGAATACATCCTCACCGGCTACCAGGCCGGTGGCGGCTGGAACAATGCCGACGTGGCCCTGATCGAGGTCAGCAACGGCAAGGTGACCGACCTCACGCAGAGCGGCTACTCCGACGGCGCCTTCCACTGGGTGCTCGGCGGCAAGGCGATGGCCTGGCGGTCCGACAAGAACGGCTACCGCAGCCACGGCAGCTGGGGGTCCGAAGACGACATCTACGTGATGTTCTTTGACGGGACCGCAATGACGGAGTTCCTGCAGGACAAGGAAGACGAGGAAATCGAGAAACTGCTCTCCGGCAAGACCGAGAAGCAGCTCGAGAAGCAGGAGAAGAAGGACAGCCTGGCCCAGGAGAAGCCCAAGAAGCTGGAGCTGCTGCTGGATGGCCGCGAGGACCGCATCCGCCGCCTGACCGGCACTTCCGGCAACTACGGCGACTTCTACCTCGACAAGGATGGCCGGAAGCTCTATTTCGTAGGCCCTACCGAGAGCGGTTCCGCCCTGCTGGTCAAGGACTTGCGCGAAGGCAGCACCAAGGTGCTCACGCGCGGCGCCACCGGGCGCATCACCCCGTCCAAGGATGGCGCGGAGATCTTCGTCTTCTCCGGCCGCGGCATCACCAAGGTCACCCTGCAGAACGGCCTGACCAAGCAGATCACCTTCTCCGGCGACTATGAGTTCAAGCCCAAGGCGGAACGGACCTATATGTTCGAGCACATCTGGAAACAGGTGAAGGAGAAATTCTACGACCCCGGCCTGCACGGAGCCGACTGGGACTACTACCACGAGAATTACGCCCGCTTCCTGCCCTATATCGACAACTACTACGACTTCCAGGAACTCCTGTCCGAGATGCTCGGCGAACTGAACGGCTCGCATACCGGCGCACGTTACCGTCCCACCGGGGCCGAGACGCTCGGCCGCCTGGGCGTGCTGTACGACTGGAACTATGCCGGGGAGGGCCTGCGCATCGCCGAGGTCCTGCCGGGCGGCGTGCTGAACCTGGCCGACAGCGGCATCAAGGCCGGCGACCTGGTGCTCGCCGTCGACGGCCACCGCATCGCCGCGGGCGAAGACTGGTACCCGCTGCTCGCGGGCAAGGCCGGCAAGAAGATCGCCGTGACCGTGAAAACCGGCGGCAAGGAGAAGGAACTCTTCGTCAAGCCCGCCTCTTCCGAGAGCGACCTACTGTACCGCCGCTGGGTGCGCCAGCGCGAGGAAATGGTGGAGCGCCTGTCTGGCGGCCGCGTGGGCTATGTCCACGTGGAGGGGATGGATTCCCCGAGTTTCCGCGAGGTGTATTCCAAGGCCCTGGGGAAATACCGCAACTGCGAGGCCCTGATCGTGGACACCCGCCACAACGGCGGCGGCTGGCTGCACGACGACCTGGTGACCCTGCTCGGCGGCAAGGCCTACGCGGAGTTCCGCCCGCGGGGCGAATACATCGGCACCGAGCCCTACAGCAAGTGGACCAAGCCTTCCTGCGTGCTGGTGTGCGAGGACAACTACTCCGACGCCTGCGGCTTCCCCTTCGCCTACCGGGCCCTGGGGCTGGGCAAGCTCATCGGCGCGCCCGTGCCGGGCACGATGACCGCCGTGTGGTGGGAGACCCAGATCCAGAACGAGATCGTCTTCGGCATCCCGGAAGTCGGCACCTGGAGCGTCGCCGACGGCTACTATATTGAGAATCACCAGCTCGAACCGGACATCCTGGTCTACAACGACCCCGCCTCCCTGCTCGCCGGCAAAGACCCCCAGCTCGAGGCCGCCGTCGCTGAAATGTTAAAGGGCCTGTAGCGCCGGCCCGCCGGGTCTTCCAGACGGGCGGCCGGAAATTATTTTTCGGACAGGTTTGCCGAAAAACCAATTTCCGCTCCGCTGCCTGGCGGGCCGGGCATTTGGGAATACTGAAAATAATAGCTATCTTTAAAGGTTGGTTTGAAACAAGTATTGCTGAAATGAAGAAAATCGATGTCGTGCTCGGGCTCCAGTGGGGCGACGAGGGCAAAGGCAAGGTAGTAGATGTATTGACCCCTGACTATAAGGTGATCGCGCGCTTCCAGGGCGGCCCCAACGCGGGCCACTCGCTGGTCTTCGACGGCGAAGGCTTCGTCCTTCACACCGTCCCCTCCGGCATTTTCCGCCAAGACTCCGTGAACGTGATCGGCAACGGCGTGGTCATCGACCCCGTGATCCTGATGGACGAGATCCGCGCCATCGAGGCCAAGGCCGGCGACATCACCGGCAAGCTGCAGATCGCCAAGCGCGCCCACCTCATCCTCCCCACCCACCGGATGCTCGACGCCGCCAGCGAGGCCGCCAAGGGCAAGAGCAAGATCGGCTCCACCCTGAAAGGTATCGGCCCTACCTATATGGACAAGACCGGCCGCAACGGCCTGCGCATCGGCGACATCCTCTCCCCGGAGTTCAAGGACCGCTACAACGCGCTGAAAAAGAAACACTTCGGTCTGCTTGCCCAGTACCCCGACTTCAAGTTCGACATCACCGAATATGAACGGAAGTGGCTGCAGGCCGTGGAGGAGCTGAAGCGCTTCCCCTTTATCGAGAGCGAGATCGTCATCAACGACTACCTGCAGAAGGACATCCCCATCCTGGCGGAAGGCGCCCAGGGCTCGATGCTGGACATCGACTTCGGCACCTACCCCTTCGTGACATCCTCCAACACGATGACGGCCGGCGTGTGCACCGGCCTGGGCGTGGCCCCGAACCGCGTGGGGAAAGTGATGGGCATCTTCAAGGCCTACTGCACCCGCGTGGGCAGCGGCCCCTTCCCCACCGAGCTCTTCGACGAGACCGGCGAAAGCCTGCGGCAGATCGGCCACGAATTCGGCGCCACCACGGGCCGTCCCCGCCGCTGCGGCTGGCTGGACCTCGTGGCGCTGAAGTACGCCGTGATGATGAACGGCGTGAGCGAACTCATTATGATGAAGTCCGACGTACTCAACAGCTTCAAGACCATCAAGATAGCCACCGCCTACGAGATCGGCGGCAGGCGCGTGGATTATTTCCCCTTCGAAAGCGGCGAGGAGGTCACCCCGGTCTATCAGGAGTTCCCCGGCTGGGAGTGCGACATTACCGGCGTGCGCAAGTATGAAGACTTCCCGCAGGCCTTCCGGGACTACGTCGCCTTCATCGAAAGGGAAACCGGCTGCCCCGTCAAGATCATCTCCGTCGGCCCCGACCGCAGCGAAATCGTCCTTCGCTAGAGGATGCCGACGCGCTTGAAGATGTAGTCCACGTTCTTGAAGTAGTAGTCGAGGGTGAAGCACTCTTCCAGCTCCTCGGCGGACAGTTGTGCCATCACGCCGGCATCGGCGAGCAGCAGCGTCTTGTAGTCCAGGCCCTCGGACCAGGCCTTCATCGCGATAGGCTGCACGGTGTCGTAGGCCGTCTCGCGGGACAGGCCCTTGCCGATCAGGGCGTTCATCACGCGCTGGGCGAAGATGACGCCGTTGGTGCGCCAGATGTTCTTCATCATATTCTCCGGATACACCGTCAGGTTCTCCAGGATGCCCTTGAAGCGGCAGAGCATATAGTCCAGCAACTCCGTGGCGTCCGGCAGGATGATGCGCTCCGTGGAGGAGTGGGAGATGTCCCGCTCGTGCCACAGGGCCACGTTCTCGCAGGATGCAGACATATAGCCACGCATCACGCGGGCGCAGCCGCAGATATTCTCGCTGCTGATGGGGTTGCGCTTGTGCGGCATCGCGCTGGAGCCCTTCTGCCCCTTGCGGAAAGCCTCTTCCGCCTCGCGCACCTCGGTCCTCTGCAGGTTGCGCACCTCGAACGCCATCTGCTCCAGGGTGGAGGCGATGACTGCCAGCGTGGCGATGTAGAACGCGTGGCGGTCGCGCTGGAGCACCTGCGTGGAGATGTCGGCGGAGGCGATGCCGAGCTTCTTGCACACGTAATCCTGGATGAAGGGCGGGATGTTGGCGAAATTGCCCACGGCCCCGCTCATCTTGCCGGCCTCGACGCCCTTGCGGGCATATTGGAAACGATCGATGTTGCGCTTCATCTCCTCGTACCAGAGGGCCCACTTAAGGCCGAAGCTGGTGATGTCGGCGTGGATGCCGTGCGTGCGGCCGATGCAGGGGGTGTCCTTGAACTCGACCGCCCGCTTCTTCAGGACGGCGAGGAAGTCCTCCAGGTCCTGCAGCAGGATGGCGTCGGCCTGCTTCAGCAGGAGGCCGTTGGCGGTGTCCACCACATCCGTGGAGGTGAGGCCGTAGTGGACCCATTTGCGCTCCTCGCCGAGGGTCTCGGAGACGGCGCGGGTGAACGCGACGACGTCGTGGCGGGTCATTTCCTCGATCTCCCGGATACGCTCCACTTCGAAGCCGGCGTTCGCGCGGATCTTCTCGACGTCTTCCGCCGGGATGACGCCCAGCTCTCTCCAGGCTTCGCAGGAGAGGATTTCGACTTCCAGGTAGGCGTTGAACTTGTTTTCTTCCGTCCAAACGTCCCGCATCACTTTTCGGGAATAACGCTCTATCATATTTACTATTTTCTCTTTGCTGACCGACGGAGTCTTCCAGACGGGCGGCCGGAAATTATTTTTCGGACAAGTTTGCCGAAAAACCAATTTCCGCTCCGCTGTCCGTCGGTCAGGCTGTTATCTATTCAGGAATGCGTTGATGTTGTTTTCGATACGGGCGGCGATGTCTTCGCCGGAGGCGGGCTGGAAGGCTTCGCCGGTGATGTGCTCGTAGAGCTCGACGTAGCGGTCGGTGATTCCGGCGACGACCTCGTCGGTCATCTCGGGCACCTGCTGCCCGGCCTGGCCCTGGAAGCCGCCGGCCATCAGCCACTCGCGGACGAACTCCTTGGAGAGTTGCTTCTGGCGTTCGCCCTTCGCGAGACGCTCCTCATAGCCTTCCGAATAGAAGTAGCGGGAGGAGTCTGGCGTGTGGATCTCGTCCATCAGGATGATGCGGCCGTCGCGCTTGCCGAATTCGTATTTGGTGTCCACCAGGATGAGGCCCCGGCCGGCGGCGATCTCCGTGCCGCGCTCGAACAGGGCGCGGGTGTACTTCTCCAGTTGCTCGTAATCTTCGCGGGAGACGATGCCGCGGACGATGATCTCTTCCTTGCTGATGTCCTCGTCGTGCCCCTCGTCGGCCTTGGTGGTGGGCGTGATGATGGGCTCGGGGAAGCGCTGGTTCTCGACCATCCCTTCCGGCAGGGGAACGCCGCAAAGACTCCGCTTGCCGGCCTTGTACTCGCGCCAGGCGTGGCCGGTGAGGTAACCGCGGATGACCATCTCCACCTTGAACGGTTCGCAGCGCCAGCCCATCGTGGCCATCGGGTCCACCTCGGCGATCTTCCAGTTCGGCAGGATATCGGCCGTGGCGTCCAGGAACTTGGAGGCTATCTGGTTGAGTACCTGTCCTTTGCAGGGAATGCCCTTGGGCAGGACCACGTCGAAGGCGGAGATGCGGTCCGTCGCCACCATCACGAGGTAATCGGATCCGATGCTGTAGACGTCGCGGACCTTGCCGGTGTACTTGGCGACCTGGCCCGGGAAATGGAAATCGGTGCTGAGAATGGCTTTCATAACGTTCATAAGAGTTGCGGACACGAAGTTACTCGTTTTTTCTCAGTCCGCGAAAAAAATATTACATTTGTCCGTTATGTTACGGGAAGAAACGGTCTTCGGTCCCATCCGCAGCCGCCGGCTGGGATCCTCGCTCGGCATCAACCTGCTGCCGCGCAACGGGAAAATCTGCACCTTCGACTGCATCTACTGCGAATGCGGCTGGAACCGGGACGGACGGGACGACCAGGTGCTGCCCACGGCGGCCCAGGTGCGTTCGGCATTGGAAGACAAACTGGCGGAATGCCTGCTGGACGGCACGCCCATCGACTCCATCACCTTCTCCGGCGACGGCGAGCCCACCCTCAACCCGGAGTGCCCCCGCATCATCGACGACACCTTGAAACTCCGCGATGCCTACTACCCCGGCGCCAAGGTGTCCGTCCTGTCCAACGCCACCCGGGTGCATATTCCGGAGGTGGCCGCCGCGCTGAAGCGGGTGGACAATCCCATCCTGAAGATCGACGCCCCCACGGACGAACTCATCGCGAGGATCAACCATCCGGCTCCGGGCTACAGCCTGGAACGGGTGCTGGAGGCCCTGCGCGGCTTCCACGGGGAGTTCGTGCTCCAGACGATGTTCCTGCGCAGCCCGGATTTCGATTCCTCAAGTCCCGAAGTGCTGGACGGCTGGATGGACATCGTCCGCGAGCTGAAACCCCGGAAGGTGATGGTCTATACCATCGACCGCCCCACCCCGGCCGAAGGCCTGGAGAAGTTCTCCGTGGCCGAAATGCGCGCACTGGTACGCCCTTTGCTCAATGAAGGTTTCAACATAGATATCAAAGGATGAAAACGTTATTCGCAATGACCCTGCTCACCGCAGCGCTGCTCGGCTTCAACGCCCAGGCCGCCCCGGCCATCCGGGAAGACGATTCCTCGATCACCATCTCTTCGGGCAAGTCCAAGCTGGTCTTCAGCAAGCGGGACGGCGCCGTCAAAAGTCTCCGTTTCAACGGCACCGAGTTCGTCCAGGGCGGTTTCGGCTTCCGCCCCCTCTTCTGGCGCGCACCGATCGACAAGGATGTGGAAAACCGGATTTCCGAACGATCTTTGAAATGGAAGGATTACTCGCAGAAACCGGTTTTCACCGGCACCAAAACCGGCACGGACGAGGACGGCCAGGTCTATCTGCGCGTCACTTACGATTCCGGATGCGAGCTGACCTACCTGCTGCGCCAGGACGGCGCGCTGCACGTGCGGTTCATCCTTCCCCCGTCGGAGAAACCGTTCCGGGAACCCGTCATCCTGGACGGACCGGGGATGATGTACAACCCGGACCAGAGCGAAGAAGAACGCCGGGCTGAATTGGAACAGTTCCGCGCCTGGACGGAAAGCATCAAGGAACAGGCGCGTCTGGAATGGATGCAGGAGGTCCCGCTGATCCCCCGCGTCGGCCTCCGGATGCACCTGCCCGACAAGTTCTTCCTGGAAGAGTCCGACGGCAGGCTGGCCGTCACGGACTGGCGGGGCCGCGGCTTCGTCCTGCTGCCCAACCCCGCCCTGCAGTACAGCGCCCCGCACAAGACCCTGGAAGATATAGAGGCCGGCTCTGCGGTCGTCCGTCCTTTCAAGGAGCTCAGCATCGACGCCGTCCCCACGGACGACTCCGGCTACTTCCTCCCTTCGGACGAGATCGGGTTTGAATTCACGCTGATGCCCGTAAGCGACGCCGCCACCCGCGAGGTCGTCCTTCGCTGACAAGAGCACTGAAACCGGGAATGCGCCCGAGGTCCGTGCTGGACCTCGGGCGCATTCCATTTCTACATCTGCCGACGGATCTATGGATCCGGCCGGTATTCGAGCAGGTCGCCGGGCTGGCAGTCCAGTGCCGCACAGAGGGCCTCGAGCGTAGTGAAGCGGATCGCCTTGGCTTTCCCGGTCTTGAGGATCGAGAGGTTTGCAGCTGTGATCCCCACACGCTCGGCGAGTTCCCCGGAGGACATCTTCCTCCGGGCCAGCATCACATCTACATTGACGACGATCATACCGCTATTCCTCCGTCCTGGCAGGTTCAGCGGCCTCTTCCGGCTTGCCCTTCAGGTAGCCCGGGAGACTCATTCCGGCCATTTTCAACAGGTCCTCGAGCGGAGGCACGGAGCCCATCAGCCCGGAGACGAAGTTCGCCGTGGCGGTCTTGCCGTTCTCGCCTTTGCCGCCGTCCCAGACGGTCACCTTGTCGATGTTGATGCCCTTGACGGCCTCGACCTGGGTCTTGACGAGTTCGGGCAGCTTGTCGGTGATGAGCATCGTGATGGCCTGCTGGGCGTCGCCGCCTGCAGCCTGGACCAGCTGTCCGAAACCTTCGGCCTGCTTCGAGAGGATCTCGAGGGTACCGCGGGCCTGGGCGTCCATCTTGGCATAGATGGCGTCGGCCTCACCCTTCGCCTTGCGGCGGAGCTGCTCGGCCACGGCCTCGGCCTCGATGATGGCCTTCTCCTTCTCGATCTGGGCGGCCACAACCACGTTGGCCTGCTGGGTGGCCTTCTCGCGCTCGGCGCGGGCGAGCTCGGCGTCGCGCTCGCTCTTGTAGGCCTCCTCGAGAGCCTTCGCGGCCTGCACCTTCTCGGCCGCGACGGCCAGTCTCTCGGCCTCGGCCTGCTTCTCGCGGCGCTGGGCGTCGGACTGGGCGATGGCGATCTTGGAGCTGTTCTCGCCCTCCACGGCCTTGGCGTTGGCCAGGGCGGTGTTGATACGGGTGTCACGGGAGGTCTCGGCGATCCGGATGTCCTTGTCCCGGTCGGCCTCGGCCTTGCCGATCTCGCCGTAACGGTTCTGCTCGGCCACGCTCTTCTTGGCGTCGTTGATGGCCTTCGCGGCGGCTTCCTTGCCGAGGGCTTCGATGTAGCCGGACTCGTCACGGATGTCGGTCACGTTCACGTTGATGAGTTTCAGACCGATCTTGCGGAGTTCGGCCTCCACGTTCTGGCTCACGGCGGCGAGGAACTTGTCGCGGTCGGCGTTGATCTCCTCGATGTCCATCGTCGCGATCACGAGACGCAGCTGGCCGAAGAGGATATCCGTGGCGATGTTGCGGATCTCGTCCTGGGTGAGCCCGAGCAGGCGCTCGGCGGCGTTGGTCATCACCTCCGGCTCCGTGGAGATACCCACGGTGAAGCGGCAGGGCACGTCCACGCGGATGTTCTGCTTGGACAGGGCGTTGGTAAGGTTGCA
>JAFYZZ010000009.1 GCA_017548445.1 Bacteroidales bacterium
AGCTCGGCCGCGTCCGTGGTGCGGCGCTGCGTGCCGAAAACACGGCCGCCGGGGCCCGGCTGGCCGTTGGCGCGGTTGAGGCGCTTGTTGAGGAACACGCCGCCGAATTCCATACAGCCGACCGTGTTGCGCAGGAACGGGTGCAGGGCGGCGTATTTCGACTCCAGGTCGCAGTGGTTCTGCCCGAAGATCATATTCTCGGATGCGAGGACGGCCTCGCTGCCCACGTAGTTGGGATACATCCGCTCCCAGCCGCGCGGCAGGGTGGCGCCGTGGAAGATGCACATCAGGCCGTGGTCGTCGGCGTCGCTCAGGATCGCTTCATAGAGGCGGATCGTCTCCTGCTTGTCGCCGCCGAAGAAGTCCACCTTGATGCCCTTGACGCCGATGCTCTCCATCCAGCGCATCTCCGGTTTGCGCGCCAGCGGGTCGCACATCACGTTGACGGGGCTCTGGACGATGTCGTTCCACCAGCCGCTCGAAGAATACCAAAGGAACACGTCCACGCCCACGCTGCGCGCATAGGCGACGAGCTCCGCCATCCCTTCGTGGCCGAATTCCTGGTCCCAGCCGGCGTCGATCAGGATGTAGGGCCAGCCCATCGCGGCGGCCAGGTCGATGTAGGCCACCTGGTCGTCGTGGTTCATGCTGGCGTCCTGCCAGACGATCCAGCTCCAGCTGCTCTTGCCGTAGCGGTAGCCGCGCGTGGTTTCATAGCGCGGCCGCACGACGTCGAAGGCGATGGTCGTCTCCACGATGGGGGCGAGGTCCGCGCCCACGGTCAGCGTGCGCCAGGGCGTGGCGCCGGGCAGCGAGAACGCCGGCTCCACGGTGCCGTTGCCGTTGTTCTCTTCCGGCATCGGGAAGGCGACGGTGTAGCCCGTGGCAGGGTCGTAGTCGGACAGGTGCGAGGCGCAGTAGCGGCTGTCCACGCCCGTCTCGCTGACGAGCACCCAGCCGGCCTCGCCCACCCGGAAGAGGCCGGGGAAGGTGTAGCCGTGTCCGTATTGTGAGCGCCGGTCGAGCGGCGCGTCGAAGGAGTAGAATTCTTCGTAGCTGGGCTTGCTGCGCTTCCAGCCGGTCATCGCGTCGCTCTGCGGTGTCAGGAAGCCCGTCGTGCCCTCCGGGAACTGGAACGCGCTCGCCTCGGCCAGCACGCGCACGCTGCCGGTCTCGCCCTCGCGGGGCAGCAGGTAGCGGAAAGCGGCGTCGTTGGCCGTCAGGTGCCATTCGATGTCGATCTTGCGCCCGTCCGGGTTGGCGCAGTGCAGCACGGCGCGCAGGGCCGCGTGGTCGATCCTGGAGGCCTTGATGCGGTCCAGGACATAGGTGTCGCGGACCTGCTCCGTGTCCACGGACACGACGCTCAGCCGCGTGTAGTCGGCTTCGTTGGTCTGAAGGCCGAGGCGGGACGGCGCGACCAGGGTCTTGCCATCGTAGGTGACGGAATAGGTGAGCTGGTCGCCGGCTTCGCCGAACGCGACCTGCAGGCGGTCTTCGGGGCCGGACAGGACCGGCAGCGCGACCGCGAGGAGGGTGAGTAGATTCATGCTATACGGTTAATCTTTAAGGTTTTTGACGAAGGTGGACGGCGAGATGTTGAACTGCTTCTGGAAGCTCGTCGCGAAATAGGAAGGGGAGGAGAAGCCCACCATATAGGCCACCTCGTTGATCCGGTATTTCTGCGACGAAAGCATCTCGGCGGCCTGCTTGAGGCGGCACAGACGGATGTACTCGTTGATGTTGAGGCCGGTGTTGGCCTTGACCTTGCGGTACAGCGTGGACTTGCTCGTTCCGATGAGGTTGGTCAGGGTCTCGATGCTGAGGTCCTGCTCCGCCATATGCTTCATCACGATGCCGTGCAGCTTCTCCATGAACTCCTCGTCCATCTTGCTGGTATTCACGCTGTTGAAGTGCGTGAGCGGGGAGTCGGTGAACTGCTTGTAGGCGATGTCGCGGTTCCGGAAGAGGCTGGCGATGTTGGCGCGCAGCAGCTCGATCGGGAACGGCTTCTCGATGTAGCCGTCGGCGCCGACCTCGAGGGTCTGCAGGCGGGTCTCCATACCCACGGCCGCGGTCAGCAGCAGCACGGGCAGGTGGCTGAACTCCATATTGGTCTTGATGTAGTTGCACAGCTGGCAGCCGTCCATCAGCGGCATCATGATGTCGCTGACCACGAGATCGACCTTGTCGGACTGCAGCTTCTCCACGGCATCCTGGCCGTTGGCGGCCGTGATGATGTTGTATTCGTCGGAGAGCTCGCGGGCGAGGTAGCCGCGCATCTCGGAGGAGTCTTCCACGATGAGCAGCGTGTGGCGGCTGCTGTCGTGGTCGGTGTTCTGGCTTTCCTCGCCGGAGAACGTCTCTTCCGCCGCTTCCATATGGATCGGGGCTTGCTGCTCGACGGGCAGCTCCAGCACGAAGGAATTGCAGTCGCGCACGTTGAGGTCCAGGTAGAGCTTGCCGCCGTGCAGGCCGGCGAGGGTCCGGGCGTAGGCCAGGCCGAGGCCGGTGCCCTTGCTCTGGTGCTCGGGATCGCCCATCTGGTAGAAGATTTCGAAGATCTTCTCGCTTTCGCGGGCCGGGATGAGGTTGCCGTTGCTGTTGACGCGCAGGATGGCGGTCTTGCCGTCCTCGGAGCGCCTGAGGCTGACGCTGATCAGGTCATAGGTGTATTTGACGGCGTTGGAGAGGAGGTTGCCGACGATCTTCTCCACGGAGTCGCGCACGCACATGATTTCGAACGGTTCCTGCGGCACATCCACCTCCAGGGCGGTTTTCTGCTCGTTCGCCATCTGCTCGAAGTGGGCGCAGGACGTGCGGACCAGGGCCGCGAGGTCGTTCTTCAGGAACACGGGCTTGATCTCGTTCTTCTCCATCTTGCGCAGGTCGAGCAGCTGGTTGGTCAGCGAGAGCAGCCGGTCCGCGTTGGACTGGATGGTCAGCATATCCTTCTCCGCCTTGGGCGTGTATTCGCCGGCGGCGATGAGCTTGTCAAGCGGCATCTTGATGAGCGTCAGCGGGGTGCGGATCTCGTGCGTGATGTTGGTGAAGAAGTTGATCTTGGCGTCGTAGATCTCTTTCTGCTTCTCGTTTTCGAGCCGCGTGATGTGGCGGGCGCGGTCGCGGCGACGCTTCATTTCCAGCTCATACAGGAAGATGCCGAGCAGCGCGAGCAGGATGAGGATATAGACGACCTTGGCGCCGGAACTCCACAGGAACGGCGCCTGGATGTCGAATTCCACGTTGCGGCGCGTGTTGGGGGAGTCCGAGCCGAGGATGCTGACCTCGAAACGGTAGTGTCCCGGCCGCAGGCCGGTGAAGCGTACGTTGTTCTCCGCCGTGCGTTCGGACAGCAGGGCGCGTCCGCCGCGGTAGAGGGTATATTCGTACGTGATGTGCTGCAGGATGGAATAATTGGGCGCGGCGAAGCTGATGGACAGCAGCGCGGCGTCGCGCGACTTGACGCGCAGGCAGTTGGAGTTGATGGCGCTGTGGTCCGGCTCGTGCAGGCGCATCGTGTGGCCGGCGCTGCTGGCCTCGATGTTGGTGATGTAGAGCGGGTGGCGGAGCGCCGATTTCTTCATCTTGGCCGGTGAGAAGACCACCAGGCCGTTGGTGTTGCCCATATAGATCAGTCCGTTGCGCGCGACCATCGCCGCGGCGTAGGAGAACTGCGATCCCATGATCTGCTGGCGGTCGAAGAGATAGTCGCGGATCTCGGCGGTCTCGCCGTCGATGCGGACGATGCCGCGGGTCGAAGAGACCCACAGGATGCCGCTCTCGTCCTCGACCACGGCGCAGGTGACGTTGGACGGCAGGCCTTCGGCGCGCGTGAGAGAATTGACGCGCAGGTTGGAAAGGTTGGGCATCGGGTCCGTATAGCAGAGGCCGCCGCCTTCGGTGGTGATCCAGATGCGGTGCCGGCTGTCTTCGAAGAAGGAGGTGATGCGGTCGGCCGTCAGGCCGCGTTCGGAGGCGACGGTCAGGTGCGAGAGGCCGTTGCCGCCGCTGTCGCGGCAGAATACGCCGTTGCCGTAGGTGCCGATCCAGAGATTGCCGCGGCTGTCCTGGAAGAGGGAATGGACATAGCCGCCGCGGAAACTCTCGTCGTGGATGAAATCGTCCGCGGCCGGATCGTAGTAGTACAGGCCGCTCAGCGAGCCGGCGATGATCTGCCCGTCGTGGGTGCGGATGCCGACACCGCTGCTGCGGTGCACGTCGTAGTGCTTGACGGGCTGGCGCTTGATCGGATCATAGAGCCAGATGCCCCGGTTGAAGGTATAGACCCAGAGGCTGTCGCCGGACATCGTCAGGCCCTGCATATTGAGCTTGGGCTCGATCTCGTAGGCTTCGCCGCCCTTGCGGTCGGGACGGAGGCGGTTGAGACCGCCGTCCTCCGTGCAGAACCAGACGCCGCCCTCGCTGTCCGGGACGATGCTGCGGACGATCGAGCCGATCATCGAGCGTTCCGTCACCGGGTTGGGGTAGTAGATGATGAACTCGTCCTGCTTGTCCTGCCACATATTGAGGCCGTCGTAGTACGTGCCGATCCAGACGTTGCCCGCCTTGTCCTTGTTCAGGCTGGTGATGTAGTTGGCCGACAGCGAGTGGGGATCGCCGTTGTTGTGGATCTCGACGACTTCATTCTCGCGCAGGAACACCACGAACAGGCCGTTGTCCGTACCGATCCAGTATTCGCCCGGCTTCCGCTCCAGGATCTGCCGGATCTCGCGTTCGCCGGCGTCGAACACCTGCGTGACTGTCAGGTTGATGGTCTCGATGAGCAATACTTTCTTGTCGCGCGTGGCGGCGAGCACCCGGCCCTCTTCCGCCGGCTGGATGTCGGACAGCCGGTAGGGGAACGGGGCCTGCTCGAACATATCGCGGCGCTTGTCGTAGCTGTAGAGGGAACCGTCGCCCAGGATCACCCACACGGAATCGTAGGAATCCACGGCGATGTGCGAGGGGCTGCTGCCCGGGAAAGAATACTCCTGGATGCGTCCGTCCGCCTTGACATAGCGGTAAACCTTGTCTCCGGCCACCCACACGCTGCCTTTCATATCCGGCTGCAGGTCGAAGGTGATGCTGACGCCCAGCCGGCCGAGCGACTCCGTATTGCCGGTGTAGGGGTTGTAGTAGCCTACGCCCGACGATGTGGCGAACCAGATGAGTCCGTCCTCGTCCTCTCCGATGTCCATGCTGGCCAGATTGGTCATCGGATTGGTCCCCGGCTCGCTGGGGCTTCGGAAATCGTAGCCGTCGAAGCGGGTCAGGCCGTCGCGCGTGCCGATCCAGACGAAGCCGAAGCGGTCCTGGTAGGTGCAGTGGATGGTGTTGGAGGGGAGACCCTCGCGGGTCGTATAATGCTCGAAATAATAGTAAGGAGCCGCCTCCAGGGACGTGCAGAGGAGGCCGGTCAGTAACATCAGGAGCGGACGAATCGATTTCATCGGAATTCTTTCTTTATAGGCCGCAAGTTAGCCAAAAATACTTTAATTTTTCATTCATTCACTTTTGAAAATCATTCAATCGGGGTTTATCAACAGGGGGTGTGTAAAAAAATATATAAATCTGCACTCACTTTTTGAATAAATATGTGAATTAAAAGTTATATTTGTGGAGTTTTGAATGAAACAGACGACGGTACAAGGCCATTTTTAATTGACACCAAGCAACCCTTTTTTTAACCAATATTTATTATTCTATGACCAAACAACTGTTTGCGAAAGCAGCAACGATCGTCATGATTCTTGCTGCCAGCCTTCTGGGAACGGGCTCAGCCCTTGCTCAGAATCCTGCCATTCGCGGTAAGGTCGTCGACGCCAGCAACACCGGCGTCATCGGCGCTGCCGTTTTGGTGCCCGGCACCACGAATGGTGTTCAGACGGATATCGATGGTAACTTCGAGATCCGCGTTGCTCCCGGCACCACGCTGGAAATCTCCTGTATCGGCTACACGACCAAGCGCGTGGCCGCCGCTGCCAACATGGTCGTCACCCTCGAGGATGACGCCGAGATGTTGGAAGAGACCGTGGTGATCGGTTATGGTGTCGTGAAGAAGAGCGACCTGACCGGCTCCGTGGCTTCCGTCCGCGGTGAAGATCTCCGCAACCGCTCGACCTCCGACGCGGCTGCCGCCCTCCAGGGTAAGGCTGCCGGTGTGCAGGTTATCAACTCGTCCGGTGCTCCGGGCAAGGGTGCTGAGATCCGCGTCCGCGGTTACTCCTCCAACTCCGGTAACCTCTCCCCGCTCCTTATCGTTGATGGTCTGAAGGTTGACAACATCCAGTACCTGGATCCGGAAATGATCGAGTCCATGGAAATCCTGAAGGATGGTGCTTCCGCAGCTATCTACGGTGCCGAGGCTGGCAACGGTGTCGTTCTCGTCACCACCAAGAGCGGCAAGAAGGGCGAAGGCAAGATCTTCTATAATGGTAAGTTCCAGCTTTCCTCCATCTCCCGCAAGCTCGACATCATGAACGCGGCCGAGTATATCGCTTTCGGTCAGGCCCACGGGTACCTCTCCGACCTTTCCAAGTATGACGGCCATACCGACGTCAACTGGGGCGACGACCTCTTCGTTCCGACCTGGAGCAACAGCCAGACCGTCGGCTTCTCCGGTGCCAACGACCGCGGCAGCCTCTTCTTCTCCGTCAACAACATCCACAACAACGGTATCTTCCGTGGCGACAAGGATGTTTACGACCGTCTGACCGTCCAGCTCAATGCCAGCTATAAGATTAAGGATTGGCTGACCATCAGCACCAACAACTCCCTCGAGAAGTGGGGCACCCAGAGCGTTTCCGAAGCCAACGACAACGGTTCCGCCCTCCTGTCCGCCATCACCTCTTCTCCTCTGTTCCCGATCCGTGGCGGTGAGGACCGCCTGAGCGCCGACCAGATCCGTATGCGCGACTCCGGCGTCAAGCTTCTGACCGACCCTGAGACCGGCCTCTACTGGACCGTTCCTCTCATCGGTGAGACCCAGTCCGGTCACCCGTATGTCCAGCGTGACGCTACCGACAGCTACAACGGCGGCTTCACCCTCCGTGGTTCCACCAGCCTGGACTTCACCCCGCTCAAGGGCCTCGTCTTCACTTCCCGCTTCGGCTATCGTATCTGGCAGAGCAACTCCCACAGCTACACCGAGCCGTACTTCTCCACCGCCACCATCAAGGCTGACAACTACACCCTGTCCGCCGGCGCCAACACCGGTTACAGATATCAGTGGGAGAACTTCGTGAACTTCAACCGTTCCTTCGGCAAGCACGACATCTCCGCGATGGCCGGTTTCTCCTTCGAAGAGGAGAACTCCGACAATGTTTCCGCTTCCGCTACGGGTCCGGACATCCTGAAGGGCTACGCCCCCAACTTCCAGTACCTGTCCTACCTGAAGTCCAGCGACAAGACGACGAAGACGATGTCCAACGCTCCGAGCCGTCACGCCAACATGTCCTACTTCGGCCGTCTCATCTACACCTATGACGACCGCTACAGCATCCAGGGTATCTTCCGTGCCGATGCTTACGATACCTCCTACCTGCCCGCCGAGTCCCGCTGGGGTTACTTCCCTTCCGTCTCCGGTTACTGGGCCATCAGCAACGAGCCGTTCTTCAAGGACAATGTCAACCGCGACATCGTCAGCTTCCTCAAGCTCCGCGCTTCCTACGGTATCAACGGTAACATCAACGTCCTCAGAAGCAAGTATGCGTACAGCACCGGTATCATGCTGAACCGTGTGTGGTATCAGTACTCTGTCGACAGCGCCGCGATGGACTACGGTTCCCTGCCTTCCGGTCTTGCCAACCCGGATCTGACCTGGGAGACCTCCAAGCAGCTTGACCTCGGTCTCGACGCCCGCTTCTTCAACAACCGCCTGACCCTCGGTGTCACCTGGTACAACAAGGTCACCGACGACTGGCTCGTCGAAGTCCCGACCGCCATGGAGGTTGGTGTTCCTCTCTACTTCGAGGGTGGCCCCGCTTCCCGTTCCACCATCAACGGTGGCGGTATCCTCAACCGCGGTGTCGACCTCGAGCTCGCATGGCGCGACCAGATCGGCGACTTCTCCTACTCCGTCAGCGCGACCGCCGGTTGGCTGAAGAACAAGGTCCTCTATGTCGATGAGCTCGCCGGCCAGCCTGTCGGCCGCAAGCCGCAGGGCTGCGATGCCTTCACGACCTACGATGTCGGCAACCCGCTGTGGTACCTCCGCGGCTTCAAGGTGGTCAGCATCAACAACGAGGGCGCTCCGCTCTATGCCCACTACGATGCTGAGGGCAACGAACTCGACCCGGTGCTTTCTCCGGATGCCAACACCGACCTCACCTACATCGGCAAGGGTATGCCTGACTTCACCTACGGTCTGACCGTCAACCTCGCCTGGAAGAACTTCGACCTCACCATCTTCGGCAACGGCGTCGCCGGCAACAACATCCTCCCGACCGCCTTCCGTGTGGACCGTCCTTCCTGCAACACCTACGCTTACTACTGGAGAAATTCCTGGAAGCAGGCCGGAGACGAGGCGACCGCCAAGTTCCCTTCCGCCAAGAACTGGACCCAGCAGGCCTTCAGCTCCACGCTGACTTGCTTCAAGGGTGACTACTTCAAGATCAAGACTGTCGAGCTGGGCTACACCCTGCCGAAGAACCTGACCAAGAAGGCCAAGATCAACAACCTCCGTGTGTTCGCGATGCTTGACAACTTCTTCACCTTCTCCGACTATATCGGCCTCGATCCTGAAACCGCTATCTCCGGCGGCAGCCAGATGGGTCTCGATATGGGTAACTATCCGACCGCCAAGTCCGTCATCTTTGGTGTGAACCTCGAATTCTAATATCAACTGAATTACTTTATGAAAAAGATATTTATCGCTCTGTCCGTCGCCTGTGCAGCCATCGCCTTCACGGGTTGCGAGAGCCTGCTCGATATCCCGGAGAAGGGCGTCACCTCCATTGACGACTTCTACCAGACCGATGCAGATGCACAGTCCGCCCTGGTCAACGTCTACTACAATGCCGGGCGCTTCCTTTCCAACACGATGGGTACTGAGGCCGGCTGGAACGAATGCCCGCTGATCAACCCGTTCGAGTACGCATCCGACGACATGTTCTCCGCCGGTGAAAACAAGGCCGACGGTGTCGAAGGCAACCAGATCGCCGCTTTCTGGTATGACAATACCAACACGGTGATCGCCGGTTCCTACCACTGCTACTACATGATCATCAACACCTGCAACCAGCTGATCGACCACTTCGACGGCGAGCTCGCCAACTCCGCGATCAAGAAGCAGTGCCTGGCCGAGGCCCGTGTCATGCGTGCCTACATGCACCTGATGCTTGCGATGGGTTGGAACAACCCGCCGCTCGTGGACCACGTCCTCTCCGCTTCCGACCGTCCCGAGAATGTCGAGTCCCAGGCTGTCCTCCTCCAGTGGATCGCCGACGAGTGCGACAAGGCTTATGGCGACCTGAAGTCCCGCAAGGAAGTCGAGGCTGCTGCCGGCAACTCCAAGGATGGTGCTGTCCGCATCACCAAGGGCTTCTGCGACGCTGTCAAGGGTAAGGCTTTGATGTTCAAGGGCGAGTATGGCAATGCCCTGACCCCGCTCAAGCGCATCATCGACTCCAAGGAGTACGACCTGGTTCCTTCCGACAAGATGTCCAGCCTGTACCACAAGTCCGGTGACGGCAGCGTTGAGGCCGTGTTCGAACTCAACCTCGTCTACGACGCCAGCGTTGATGGTTTCTATCAGCGTACGCAGCCGAACTTCAAGATGCTCTGGGGCTGGCGTTCTTCCCGTATCACGCTTCCGAACGGTGAAGGTACCGAGCTCCCGGGCGAAGGCCCTTGGGGCTGGTGCAACCCTTCCAAGAAGTTTGTCGATACCATTCTCGAGAACGATGGTCCTAACTCCGCCCGCCGCAAGGCCTGGATCAAGAGCTACGACGAGATCCTCTATGAGATGCCGTACGCCAATGACGCCACTGTCGCTGACAAGAAGAAGGATAAGAACCGCGGTATCTTCGATGCCTCCGGTATCTATGGCAACGTCGGTTACTTCATGTGGAAGCGCCTCTATCGCAACGAGGACCGTACTCCGGACGCCAACGTCGAGTGGAACATGCTCGTGATGCGCTACGCCGAAGTCCTCCTGATGTATGCTGAGTGCTGCGCCCAGACCGGACAGCAGACCGCCGAGGGTCTCGCCGCCCTCAACAAGGTCCAGGAGCGTGCCCAGGCCAAGTACAAGAGTGCTTCCCTGACTCTGGCTGATGTCCAGAAGGAGAAATTCCTCGAGTGCTGGCTGGAAGGCAGCCGCTTCCCTGACCTCGTCCGCTGGGGTCTTGCCGAGAAGGAGCTTGCCGACAACGGCAAGTGGCTCCCGAACTACTGCGACGCCATGTTCTCCAAGGGCGAGGCCGAGCACCGTGGCTACATCGACGAGAGCGACGCCGCCTGGTGTGTCTCCGCTCACCCGGGCATGGGCTTCAAGAAAGAGAAGCACAGCTACTTCCCGATCCCTTACGACGACAGACTCGTCAACCCGAACGTCAAGGACTGGAACGAGAAGTAACCTCCGGTACAGCTGCCTGACAGCTGATACTTAGATACTTTCGGGAGCCGCGTAACATCGCGGCTCCCGATTCGTTTTTCCGGAACAATAATCATTCATCCGCTTTCAATATGCTTTCAGGTTACACGGTCCTGAGTATGAGGGAGAAGGGTGAAAGAAGATTGATTGTTAATGGTCCGGTATTGAAATTCTTATTGATAAATAGATTATACTTTTGTATCGGATAAAAATCTACGGACGGGGTGTACACCCGTGATCCCCCGCCGCTTATTCTAATACCGGGTGGTAGATTTTGGTTAATTGTATTGTGGGAAACGGGGTCCGCGTGATGCGTACCCCGTTTTGTTTAGCCAGGCAATTATCCTGTTTTAATTGGAACAAACCAACATAACCGCAAAATGAATACTAAATTCTTTTCCATTTGTCTGGCGGCGCTGCTCGTAAGCGTGGCGGCGAACGCCCAGATCCTTCCCGGTGAGCAGGCGCCGCCCGCAAACCCCGGCCAGAAAAACTTTGGCGGCATGATCTCCGCCGCGCCCCGCGACACGACCGGAATGGCCGAGCGTATGCGCAGGATGCGCGAAGCGCAGAACCGCATCCGCGTCGTCCCCTTCGAGGAACTCTCGATGAGCGATCCGTACATCCTTGCGGATGACGCCACGAAGACCTATTATCTGACCAGCTCCGGCGGCCGGATGTACAAGAGCAAGGACCTCAAGATGTGGGAAGGCCCCTACAACATCATCGACATCAAGGGCCTCTGGCTCGAGAAGGCGGGCTTCGCCGCCGCGGCCGAGATCCACAAGATCGGGGATTACTATTACTATGCAGGTACGTGGAGCGACCACTCCGACCTCATCCAGCAGGTCCCGCGCCGCTACAACGTGCCCCACAACCAGACCTATCTCCTCCGTTCCGACAAGCCGGAAGGACCCTATACCTCTTTCGCCGTCACTCCGGGCTACGACTATCAGCCGCGCGAGTGGGACTGCATCGACGGTACGCTCTATGAGGAGAACGGCAAGATCTATATGATCTTCGTCCACGAATGGACGCAGATCATCGACGGTACGATGGACTACATCGAGCTGTCCTCCGACCTGAGCCGCACCGTCTCCGAGTGGCCCGTGACGATGTTCCGCGCCTCCGAGGCGCCGTCCTGCGGCGAGATGAACGGCCTCGGCGAGGCCACCTTCGGGCTCAAGATGCCCGGTTGGGTGACCGACGGCCCGCAGATGTTCCGCACGCAGACCGGCAAGCTCGGTATGCTCTGGAGCACCTGGGGCAAGGAGCGCTACCTCCAGGAGGTCTGCTACTCCGAGTCCGGCACCATCGCCGGCCCGTGGATCCAGGAGCCCGAACCGTTCCTGGCCAACAACTCCGGCCACGGCATGCTCTTCCGCACCTTCGAGGGCAAGCTCCTCTATGTGGTGCACCACGTCGAGAACGACGGCCCCCGCAAGCCGCAGTTCTGGGAGGTGGACGACAGCGGCGACAAGCTCGTCCTCCTCAAGCGCTGGTATCCTTAATCGTTTCTGAAGCGTTTTCAAAAAGCATTTCCGCCGTTTGCGGGGATGCTTTTTTTGCTTATATTTGCCCAGATTTGAAAAAGATTATGGAGATCTCCCAGAGAGCGCAGAACATGCCTTCTTCCCCGATCCGGAAGCTGGCTCCGTACGCCGACGCCGCCAAGCGCAACGGCGTGCACGTCTATCACCTCAATATCGGCCAGCCCGACATCAAGACGCCCCAGTGTGGTCTGGACGCCCTCAAGGCCATCGACCGCAGCATCCTGGAGTACAGCCCGTCCGACGGCTACCTGGCCCTGCGCACCAAGATGGTCCAGTATTATGCCGAATACGGCATCTACCTGTCGCCGGAGGAGATCATCGTCACGACGGGCGGCTCCGAGGCCGTACTGTTCGCGTTCCTGGCCTGCCTCGGGCCGGGCGATGAAGTGATCGTGACCGACCCGTTCTACGCCAATTACATGGCGTTCGCCATTTCGGTGGGCGCCGTGATCAAGAGCGTCAAGACGCGCATCGAGGACGGTTTCCGCCTGCCTTCGGTCGAGGCGTTCGAGGAGCAGATCACCCCGCGCACCAAGGCCATCCTCATCTGCAACCCCAACAACCCCACGGGCTACCTCTACACCCGCAAGGAGATGCAGCGGCTGCGCGACATCGTCAAGAAACACAACCTCTTCCTGTTCAGCGATGAGGTTTACCGTGAATTCATCTACACCGGGATGCCGTATATCTCCGCCTTCCATATGGAGGGGATCGAGGAGAACGTCGTCCTGTTCGACTCCGTGTCCAAGCGCTATTCGGAGTGCGGCATCCGCATCGGCTGCCTCTGTACCAAGAACCGCGCGGTCCGCGACGCGGTGATGAAGTTCTGCCAGGCGCGCCTGTCCCCGCCACTGCTGGGACAGATCGTGGCCGAGGCCTCCCTGGACGTGCAGAAGGAATACCTGCGCGGCGTCTATGAGGAGTATCTGGAGCGGCGCAATTTCCTGATCGACGGGCTCAACAAGATCCCGGGCGTTTATTCGCCGATCCCGATGGGCGCCTTCTACACGATGGCCAAGCTCCCGGTGGACGACGCCGAGAAATTCTGCATCTGGTGCCTGCGCGACTTCCAGTACGAAGGCTCCACGGTGATGATGGCGCCCGGCGCCGGCTTCTACACGGAGCCGGGGGAGGGCCGCCAGGAGGTGCGTATCGCCTATGTCCTTTGCAAAGAAGACCTTGCCCGGGCCCTCGTTGTGCTGCAGAAGGCACTCGAGGCCTATCCGGGCCGCCAATAGCCGCCCTTCCGGGCGACGGAACGGAGTTGCATACCCCGCAACTCGTGGTTAGGTAGTAGTGCAGCGCGGGCCCACCCTTCCAGGGCCCGCGCTTTATTTTCCGTCCACAAAAACGCCCCATTTCGTGGACAAATCCCATTTTTACTCCCACTTATCCACAAATACAGCCTTTTTTGTGGATTCGTCCGTTTTTTCTCTGCCAGGGTTTTTTCTTCCGCAGAAAAAACCCTATCCTTGTATCCGGAGTGATGCCTAATGTAAACTAAAAAACTTTAAAGATGGAATCTTTCAACACTTCGCTTTCCGGCGCCCCCTCCAGGGAAGCCCGGATCCAAGCAGTCCTGAGCGAGCAGCGTGCCCTTGCGCACGACGCCCTGGACGATCTGATGCACGAAGCATTTCTCGAAATCGGCGTCATTCTCTCTTCGCAGACCGACAACCCCGGCGCTCCGAACACCTTGCCGGACAAGCCGGTCAGCGGCCTGTCCACCAAGACCCTCCAGCTGATCCGCCAGCACCACGACACCGGCGACCTCGCGGAATGGCTCTCGGCGGATGCCGGCGGCAACAAAAGCATCATCATCTCACAATTCCTAAACCTCAGTGCCCTGCAGATGCAGGAACTCCGGGCCCGTTTCCCGCGCGCGTTTATGAAATGGGAGGAAGGCGAAGACGCCGCCCTCCTTTCCGCCTACCAGGAAGAGACCGCGCAGGGCCGGAAGGCCAACTTCAACCGGCTGGCCGAACGCTTTGGGCGCAACGCCAACGCCCTGCGCCTCCGGCTGGAGCATCTGGGCATCGACCTCGGCGACGAGGCCGGAGTTTCACGCAGAAGCGGCAGGATACGATGAGACCGGATCCTGTCTGCGAGACCGCCTTTTCCCGAGGCGGTCCTTTCTGGCATCTCTATACGAACGGAGAACAGATGGAGATAATCTTCACGGGGCCCTCCGATTTCATATTCGGAATCACTTTGCTCGGTTGCTGCGCTGCCGAGTTTCCCCGTTGCCGGATCTTGACCTTTTCGTTGATGAGTAATCATATCCATATCATCCTGGCGGGGCCCTACGAAGATGTGGTAGCCTTATTTGGGCTTTTTAAAAGTCGCCTGGGATTCTATCTGGCGCGGCGGGGACGATGCTGCAGGATGGAGCGGTTCGTGGCGGAGACTTTCCAGATTCCGGATCTGCGTGCTTTGCGCAGCGAAATCATCTATGTGCACCGGAATGGCTATCTGGTCCATCCGGACTGCACGCCCTTTTCGTATTGGTGGAGCGCCGGCGTGTATTTCTTCAACCCTGTTGCGAAAATGCTCCCGTCCCGTGCTTTTTCGGATTTAGCCATCCAAAAGCAGCGGGCTATCTGCCACTGCCGTACGGTTTCGCTCCCGCCGGGTTACCGTGTCGTGGAAAACTTCTCGCCGGACGGGGAGACCCCTCCGGAGCCTTTGCTGCTGCCCTCCAGCTTTTGCGCCATCAGCGAAGCGGAAAGCTATTTCTGGGATGCGCACCAATACTTCCGGGAACTGACCCGGGACCACGAAGCTTATGGTGAAATCGCCCGACGGCTCGGGGACCGCATTTTCCTGACCGATGACGAACTCTTCGGGGCAGTCTGCTCCTTTTGCGCCCGGGAATACGGGCTACCGCAGCCGGGCCTGCTCTCGGGGGACCAAAAGGTGGTGGTCGCCCGCAGGATGCGCTTCGACTACAACGCCTCGCCCAAGCAGATCCAACGAATCCTGAAGCTTTCTTCCGCCGTCGTTAACACCCTTTTTCCTCGTCCTTCGTCCACGAATTAGGCCATTTTCGTGGATAAATGGGGGTAAAAACGGTTTTTGTCCACAAATAAGGCCTTTTTTGTGGACAGAGCGGGGAATCTGCGGCTCGGGCGGGGCAGGAGGCCCCATGAGGGTGGCGGGGCGGGAAAGCCCGGGGGAAGCCTGGGGAGCTCGGCGACGGGGGGGAGG